>REDK01000112.1 GCA_007693535.1 Chromatiaceae bacterium | reverse complement strand
GTGGCGCAGCGCGGCCCGGAGCGGGGCGAACCGGGGCCAAAACAGGTCGTCGCCAAGGAGCGAGTCCGTCCGGCCGCAGGAGCCCCCGGACGGATTCACGAGCGACACGCGACTAAGATCTGGCGCTTGGCTGGCGCGCAACGATCGGTGCACCTGAGCAACCACTATGAGTGTTGTACAAAAAACCTGTAGTGGCTATACTGGAGTAGTGCGAGCCGCCGTGCGAAACGGCAGCCCGCTACGTTCAATAGACCATGAGAAAAGTAATGATCCTAAATGCTGTTGGATTCCGGCAACCGGGTCGCAGGATGCACCCAACCCGCCGCATCCCGCCCGCGCCACAGCGCCAGCGACTGGCAAGCCCCACGCGACTTCGACGACGACATCCCGTTTTGAGGTAGCCCGATGCGCAGACCCACCCCAGCGCGCCGCGACCAAGGCCCCAGCCCAGCGCGCGGCACCGGCATCGCGCCAGACTGCTACGGCCTCGAGTTGCGCCAGGCGTGTGCCGCACCGCCTTGGTATGTCGTCTTCGACCCGGTCACCGGCTATGCCGAAGGCAGCGGTGGCGACAGCGCGGTCAAGGCGTTGCGCCTAGCGCGAGCACGCCTGCACGAACGCGCCCGCGCCCTGGCGATGGCACCCGACCTGCTGGTGCGCATCCGTCGCGTGCTGGTCAGCCGCGGCGACATCGCCCCCGGCCCGTTCTCGGCGGCCCCCTGACGATGGCACACCTGCCCCGAGCCTGACGGGAGCCAACATGACGCAACCGCTCGCCCTGACCCTCACCGCGGCCGCCCAGGCCCTCTCGGTGAGCCCGCGCACCGTGCGCCGGCTGCTCGATGCTGGCGCCCTGCAGCGCGTGCAGATCGGCCGCGCAGTGCGCGTCAGCACCGCCAGTGTGCATGCCTATGTCGCGCAGCAGAGCGCAGGCGGCGCCGGGGTGAGTGTGCCTGAGAATCCCACGCCCCGCGGTATACTGCGGGCATGTCCAAGCGCGACGACACCGACGGACTGTATCGGCATCCCCGCTCCCCGTTCTGGTGGGCGAGCTTCACCGACGCCAGAGGCAAGCGCGCTCGCCGATCTACTCGCACGACGGACAAGCACGAAGCCGCTGCGGTCCTAGCCGGCTGGAAGCTGGAGGCGAGCCGAGGGCACAGCGGCAGTACTGACCCCGGCCCAACCTTTGACGGGCTGATGTACGCCTGGCTCCAGGCCAGCGCACCGGACAAGCGACCGAGCGGTCAGCGCCGCGCCCTCGATGCCGTCGTTCACCTGGTCGCGCACTTCTCCGGCCGGGCGCTGCGCAGTCTCGGCGCCGCCGACATCCGCGGCTACATCGACCGCCGCCGCGCCGAGGGTGACGCGCCTGCGACCATCAACCGCGAGTTAGCGGTATTCAGCTCGGCCCTGAACTACGCCCGGCGGGAATGGGAGTGGGACGTACCCAATCCGGTCGCCGGACGGCGGTTGCGCGAGCCTGAAGGACGGCTGCGGTGGCTGACGCGGGTCGAGGCCGATCGGCTCATCGCCGCCGCCGAGGCCGGTGATCCGCAAAGTGCCGGTCACCTGCCCGACCTGATCCGCTTAGCGTTGCACACCGGCATGAGAAAGGGCGAACTGCTCGGCTTGGAATGGTCGCGCATCGACCTGGGCGCACGGCTCGCGTGGCTCGAAGGCGAGCGCACCAAGACGGGTCGGCGCCGATCGGTGCCGCTGAACAACGCGGCCCGCGGGGTGCTGGCCCGTCGCGCCGAGTTCCGGGCACGGCACTGCCCAGACTCACCGTGGGTCTGGTGTCACGCGGACGGCTCGCGGCTGACTGATCCCAAGCGCAGCTTCGCGTCGGCGCTCAAGGCTGCTGGCATCGCGGACTTCAGGTTTCACGACCTGCGGCACACCTGCGCGAGCTGGCTCGTGTCGGCCGGTGTGCCATTGCCCGAGGTTGCCAGTTTGCTCGGACATTCCACTGTCAGGATGGCGGAGAGATACGCCCACCTCGCCCCCGAGCGCGTGCGCGCGGCGGTTGAAATACTCGACATGGGCGAGAGCGCGCGCCCCGAACTGCGCGTGGCGGGCCGAGAGGCCTGAGCGCAGGCTGCAGCCGGGCGCGAAACCGCAGCAGCGCAGCCGCGGTTTCGGCCGAGTGCGTCACACCGAGCGTCACACTAGTTTGGAGTGAAGCCTTGGAATCAGCGCTAAGTCGCTGAATTAATTGGTGGAGCCGAGGGGGATCGAACCCCTGACCTTCGCATTGCGAACGCGACGCTCTCCCAGCTGAGCTACGGCCCCATCGAGGAATACCGGGCGGTGCTCATCCCGAGTCCGCTGGCGGTGCCGGGGGTCTCCCGGTGTGTCTTTCGCGCGTCCCGCGCTCAAGCCTTGAAGTTTACCACTGTCGGATCATGTTGTGCCAAGTCTGTATGCCTCAGGAGTGTCCTCGTGCTCGATTCCAAGCCGCTGCTGTTCCCTTCCGACTTTCCGTCCCTGCGCCGGCGTCAGCCGCGTACCCTGCAGGTGAATCTCGGCTATCGCTGCAATCAGTCGTGCGTGCACTGCCATGTGGACGCCGGGCCCAGGCGCACCGAATCGATGGACGCCGCGACACTGGATGACGTCATCGCCTATCTGCGCAAGGGCGGGACCGAGGTGCTCGACATCACCGGCGGGGCGCCGGAGCTGAACGCGGTATTCCGCCCGCTGGTGGTGGCCGCTCGCGCCCTGGGGCTGCAGGTCATGGACCGCTGTAATTTGACCATCCTGGCCGAGCCGGGACAGCACGATCTGGCCGAGTTTCTGGCCGCGCACCAGGTGGAGATCATCGCCTCCCTGCCCTGCTACCTGGAGGAGAACGTGGACGGGCAGCGCGGGCAGGGGGTGTTCGCGTCCAGTATCCGCGGGCTGCAGCGCCTGAACGAACTGGGCTATGGCGACGGCCATAGCGGACTGCTGCTGAGCCTGGTCTACAACCCCACCGGCCCAACCCTGCCGCCACCCCAGAGCAGCCTGGAGGCCGACTATCGGCGCGAGCTGGCGGCCCGCTTCGGGGTGCGCTTTGACCGCCTGCTGACGCTGGCCAACATGCCGATCCGCCGCTTCGGCAGTTGGCTGCAGTCCAAGGGCCAGTTCCAGGGCTATCTGGATCTGCTGCGCGCGGCCCATCGGGAGGAGAACCTGGAGGCAGTGATGTGCCGCGACCTGATCAGCATCGACTGGCAGGGCTTCGTCTACGATTGCGACTTCAATCAGATGCTTGACCTGCCACTGCCCGCCGACGCCGGCCATGGACGCCTGCACATCCGCGACCTCGACGACCCGCGAACACTGGCCGGGCGGCGTATCCATACTGGCGCCCATTGCTACGGCTGCACCGCTGGTCAAGGCAGCAGTTGCGGTGGCGCCCTGACCGAGGCGGCTTGAGCCGACACACGATGCCGAGGACCGGGCCTGACCCTGCGCGCATCCTGATCTTTGCCAAGGCGCCGGTGCCTGGCCAGGCCAAGACTCGGCTGATCCCAGCCCTAGGGACGGCTGGTGCCGCGGCGTTGGCAGAGCGGCTACTGCGCGCGACGGTGGCGCGGATGGCGGCGGCGAGGCTGGCGCCGGTAGACCTCTGGTGCGCGCCCGATACCAGCCATCCGGTCTTTGCCGAACTCGCCGCGACCTATGACCTGGCCCTCCATCGGCAGCAGGGGGTCGATCTAGGGGAGCGGCTGCTGAACGCCACCGCGGTGACCCTGAACCAGGCCGCCGGCGCGGTGCTGATCGGCACCGATTGTCCGCAACTGGACGCGGGCTGCCTGCGCCGGGCGTTGGCAGGTCTCGCTGACCATGATGCGGTCCTGGGACCGGCCGCCGATGGCGGCTACGTGTTGTTGGCCTTGCGCGCGGCGGCGCCGGCGCTGTTTGCGGAGATGCCCTGGGGCGGGGCCAGGGTGGCAGCGCTGACCCGGGCGCGCATGGCGCAGTTGGGCTGGCGCTGGCAGGAGTTACCGGTGCTGCAGGACTTGGATCGGCCGGCAGACCTGGTCCGGCTGGCGGCCCTGGCCCGGTGAGCGGCGGTCAGCGCTGCAGGATGAGTTCGAGGACGAACTTGCTGCCAAAGTAGGCCAGGATCAGGATCGCAAAGCCGCTCAGGGTCCAGCTGATCGCCTGACGCCCGCGCCAGCCCCACAGCCGGCGGCCCAACAACAGGCCGCCGAAGACCAGCCAGGCCAGCACCGACAGCACCGTCTTGTGCACCAGGTGCTGGGCGAACATGTCCTCCAGGAAGGCAAACCCGCTGAGCAGGGCCAGGGTCAGCAGCACGAAGCCGATGCCGATCATCTCGAACATCAGCGATTCCATGGTCAGCAACGGCGGCAGTGCGCGCACGAAGCCGCCCGGGCGACGGCGGCGCAGATGATAGTCCTGCACCGCCAGCAGCAGTGCCTGCACGCTGGCCAGGGTCAGCAGGCTATAGGCGAGCATGGACAGCAGGACATGCAGCTTGAGCACCCAACTGGCATGCTCGCCCATGAAGCTGACCCGGGGGAAGGCCATGTTCAGGGCCACGGTCACCGCCGCCAACGGCAGGATCACCAGTCCCAGGTTCTCCACCGGCTTGCTGAGGCTGGAGAACAGCAGCGCCGCCACCACCGTCCAGGCCGCCAGCGACAGAGCACTGAAGAAGCCCAGGCTCAGCGAGTCGTGGCTGAAGATCGAGATGTAGAGGATCCAGGTGTGGAGGGTCAGCCCGGCATAGGCCAGGCCCAGGGTGGCGCCGCGCAGTCGCGGGGTCAGCTCGTCGGGCAGGTGGGCGAACAGCCGCCAGCCGATCAGGAAGGCCGAGCCGATATACGCAATCAGCGTGGAATAGGAGATGACGGTGGTGTTCATGGCCGCGAATCATCGCACAATCCGCCCCGGCCGGAAATGCACCGCGGTCACCGATGCGGGGCGCCGGTTATGGGATCTACGTTCCGGCCCGAACCGACCTCGACCAGTCGCTGACGCAGCGCACCGCCTCCAGGGGCCGCCCCGGTCCTGCCGACCGCCTCACCCTGTCCCCGCGCCCCGGGCCGATTCGCTAACATGGGGGCTGGCGCCGACCTGACATGCCGCGGTGGCCATCGAGGCGATGCCCCGGGGTCCCCGGCGCCACCAGCTTCTCCTACCCAAACCCCATAGGTTGATACATGTTCCAGCAGCTCCAGGAGCGCTTCGGCGAGGTGCTGAAGGGCCTGCGCGGTCAGGCCCGGCTCAGCGAGGACAATATCCGCGACACCCTGCGCGAGGTGCGCATGGCCCTGCTCGAGGCCGATGTCGCCTTGCCGGTGGTCCGTGGCTTCATCGATCGCGTGCGGGAGAAGGCGATCGGCGCCGAGGTGACCAAAAGCCTGACCCCGGGCCAGGTGCTGATCAAGGTGGTCCACGACGAACTGGTGGCCCTGATGGGGGCGGCCAACGCTGGCCTGGCGCTCAATGTCGCACCACCGGCAGTGATCCTGATGGCTGGCCTGCAGGGGTCGGGCAAGACCACCAGCACTGCCAAGCTAGCCCGCTTCTTACAGGAACGGGCCAAGAAGTCGGTGATGGTGGTCAGTTGCGACGTCTATCGCCCCGCCGCCATCGAGCAGTTGCGCACCGTCGCTGCCGAGGTAGATGCAACCTTCTTTCCCAGCACCCCGGAGCAGCGCCCGGTGGAGATCGCCACCGCCGCGGTCGCCGCGGCGCGCCGTCAGTCCAAGGATGTGGTGATCGTCGACACCGCTGGGCGACTGGCGATCGACACGGCGATGATGGCGGAGATCAAGGAGCTGCACGCCGCCCTGCAACCGGCCGAGACCCTGTTCGTGGTCGACAGCATGACCGGTCAGGATGCCGCCCGGACCGCCCGCGCCTTCCACGAGGCGCTGCCGCTGACCGGGGTGATCCTGACCAAGGCCGATGGCGATGCCCGCGGCGGTGCTGCCCTCTCTATCCGCGAGATCACCGGGGCGCCGATCAAATTTTTGGGGATCGGCGAGCGCGTCAATGCCCTGGAGCCCTTCCATCCCGATCGCGTCGCCTCGCGCATCCTCGGCATGGGTGATGTGGTCTCGCTGGTCGAGGAGATGCAGCAGAAGGTCGATGCGGACAAGGCCGAACGCCTGGCGCAGAAACTCAAGAAGGGCAAGGGCTTTGATCTGGCCGACTTCCGCGAGCAATTGCAGCAAATGACCCGCATGGGCGGCATGGCCGGGTTGCTCGACAAGCTGCCGGGCATGGGACAGGTGCCGGCACATCTGAAGGATCAGGTCAACGACAAGGAGCTGACCAAGCTGATCGCCATCGTCGATTCCATGACCCCGCTGGAGCGTGCCCATCCGCAGATCATCAAGGGCTCGCGGCGGCGGCGTATCGCGCTCGGCTCCGGCACCCAGGTGCAGGATGTCAACCGCCTGCTGAAACAATTCACCCAGATGCAGAAGATGGTGAAGAAGATGAAGGGCGGCGGGATGGCCAAGATGATGCGCCAGCTCCAGGGCCGGCTGCCGCCCGGCATGGGCGGCGGCTTGCCACCGGGCGGCGGTTTCCCGCCCGGCGGTCTGCCGATGTGAACCACCTCTGAGCCGGGCCCGTCCGGCCCTGACCACCCGCGACCGACCCGCACTCCAGGCCACCTGCCCATGTCACTCCCCTTGCGTCCCCTCGGCCAGACCGACCTTCAGGTGACCCGCATCGGCCTCGGGCTGGCCGCCTTGGGCCGGCCCGGCTATATCAATCTCGGGCATGGTGCCGATCTCGCCGGGCGGCACACCCCGGCGGCCCTGCAGGCGCATTGCCTGGCGATGTTGGATGCGGCCTGGGCGCTGGGCCTGCGCTATTTCGATGCAGCCCGCTCCTATGGCGCCGCCGAGACCTTTCTGGGCGAATGGCTGCGCACCCGCGGCCACACCCCGGCAGTGGGCTCGAAATGGGGCTACACCTACACCGCCGACTGGCGCATCGAGGCCGAGCACCACGAGGTCAAGGATCATCACCTGCCGGTGCTGGAGCGCCAATGGGCCGAGTCGCGAACGCACCTGGGGGACTGGTTGCGGCTCTACCAGATCCATTCCGCCACGCTGCAGAGCGGGGTCCTGGCCGATCCCGCGGTGCTGTCGCGGCTGGCGCAGATCAAGGCGAACGGGGTCGCCATCGGCCTCACCCTGAGCGGCCCGGCGCAGGCCACCACGCTGCACCAGGCCCTGGCGGTGCAGATCGATGGGGTACGGCTGTTCGATACGGTGCAGGCGACCTGGAACCTGCTGGAGCCCTCCTGCGGCTCGGCCCTGGCCGAGGCAGCGGCGGCCGGCCTGGGGGTGCTCGTGAAGGAGGCACTGGCCAATGGTCGGCTGACCGCGCGGAACACCGCGCCTGAGTTCGCCCGCCAGCGGGTCCTGCTGAACGCCGAGGCGCGACGCCTCGGGGTCGGGCTCGATGCCCTGGCCCTGGCGGCAGCCCTGGCCCAGCCCTGGGCCGACGTTGTGCTGAGCGGGGCCGGAGAGCCCGAGCAGCTCGTCTCGAATCTGCAGGCCCTGACGGTGACCTGGGACGCCGCGGCAAGCGCCTGCACCGCTGCCCTGGCCGAGCCGCCGGCGCAGTATTGGCAGACCCGCGCCGCACTCGCCTGGAACTGAGCGGCAACCGCCGCTCCGATCCCGGGTCCTCATCCCGACACCGGCGGCAGGCTGATCGACCGATGCCGCTGCCGCCCCGGCCTCGCGGTGCGGGCCCGGTCAGGCGTT
The DNA here is from genome assembly GCA_007693535.1 of Chromatiaceae bacterium. Classification (GTDB taxonomy): domain Bacteria; phylum Pseudomonadota; class Gammaproteobacteria; order Chromatiales; family Chromatiaceae; genus Lamprobacter. Next base: position 21,474 of record REDK01000112.1, on the reverse strand, counting down.
GCCGTTGGCGACGGCCGCCCGTGGCGGCACCAGCGCCGGGGCGCTCCACAGGCGCTCCAGGCTGTAGAAATCGCGCACCTTGGGCAGCATCACATGCACGACCACGCCATTGAGGTCGACCAGCGCCCATTCGCCGTCGGCGACCCCCTCGCTTCCCAAGGGTGCCTCGCCGGCCTCCTTGGCGCGATAGGCGACCGTTTCGGCGATCGCCTTCACATGGCGGTCGGAGGTGCCGGAGGCGACGATCATATAATCGGTGATCGCGGTCTTGCCGCGTACATCCATCACCGTGATATCGCGTGCCTTCAAATCGTTCAGGGTGCTGACGACCAGGTCTTTCAATTGCTCAAGCTGCATCGATTGATCTCATCGGGATCGGCTCGTGAGGGGATGGCCTCGGAGGATGGTCTCAGGGGATCGTTACGGGCGGATGATCGCGGCGCGGAAGGGTGTTGAGCACCCATTGGCTACCCGGCACCGTCGTGCGGGCTGCTTCGGCGGCGGAAGAGTCGGAAGCCGGCGCCGGAGCGAGCGCTGTGAGCACCTGGCCGCATCATTCAAGTCGGGTGCGGTAGCCCCACGCGCGCACCAGGCGTCACGCCGATGACCCGACCGTAGCAACCGTCGCGTGCGAGCAGCGTGATGACCGGGTCCGGTAGCAGGTAGCGGGGGCTTTGGCCGATGGCGATGATGCGCCGGATGCCGGTGGCCGAGATATCGAGCTGGGTGACGGTCTGGAAACAGATGTGACCGCCCGCGACCCGGTGCAATACAGCGGGGTCATCGATGCGCCGGTGCTGGATCTCCTGGCGCAGCACGGCATCGCGGACGGTGGGGGCGCCGGGGCGCTGCATCACCACCAGATGGGCCAGATCCAGGATGTCCCGTGGGCGCCGCCAGTCCATGAAACCGTTGAAGGTATCGGTGCCGATCAGCAGACCGAGCGGGGTCTCGGTGCCGATCTCCCGGCGCAGCTCCTCCAGGGTCTCGACCGTGTACGAGGGGCCGGCCCGGTTCAGCTCGCGCGGGTCGATCACGATGCGTCCCGCGGGTGGCGGTGACTCCGCACCATCGCACGACCCGAGACCGCTGCCAACCCCGTTCAGGGCCGCCTCGATCATTGCCACGCGCAGAGCGCCGCTGGCGATCGGCTGCGCCCGATGGGGGGCGATGTGCAGCGGCAACAGGCGCAATTCGGCCAGGTCCAATCCCTGCACGCAATCGAGGGCCGCGCGCAGGTGCCCGAAATGGATCGGGTCGAAGGTGCCGCCGAACAGCCCGATCAGGCGCCGCGCCGGCGCCGGGCGCACGGCCAGCGGCTCAGACGCGGACATGGCCGTCGCCGAGCACCACGAACTTCAGCGAGGTCAGCCCTTCCAGCCCGACCGGACCGCGGGCATGGAACTTGTCAGTGCTGATGCCGATCTCGGCGCCGAGGCCGTACTCGAATCCATCGGCGAAGCGGGTCGAGGCATTGACCATCACCGAACTGGAATCGACCTCGCGCAGGAAGCGTCGCGCGCGCCCCCAGTCCTCGGTGAGGATGCTATCGGTATGATGCGAGCCGTGGCGCTCGATGTGATCGATCGCCGCATCCAGATCGCGCACCACCCGCACCGCCAGAATCGGCGCCAGATACTCGGTATCCCAGTCGGCCGGGGTGGCCGCCACCGCTCCCGGCACCAGCGCGCGAGTGCGCTCGCAGCCGCGCAGCTCCACCCCCTTCTCCAGCAGCGCCGCGCCGAGGCGCGGCAGCAGATCAGCGGCGATCCCCTCGGCGATCAGCAGGGTCTCCATCGTATTGCAGGTGCCATAGCGCTGGGTCTTGGCATTCAGGGCCACCGCCACTGCCTTGTCGGGATCGGCGCGATCGTCGACATAGACGTGACAGATGCCATCCAGATGTTTGATCACCGGCACCCGTGCGTCGCGGCTGATGCGTTCGATCAGTCCCTTACCGCCGCGGGGGATGATCACATCGATGTGCGCTGGGCTCGTGATCATCTCCCCGACCGCGGCGCGGTCGGTGGTGGCCAACACCTGCACCGCATCGGTGGGCAGACCGGCCGTGGTCAGACCATGGGTGATGCTCGCGGCGATCGCCTGATTGGACTGAAACGCCTCGCTGCCCCCCCGCAGCACGGCCGCGTTGCCCGCCTTCAGGCACAGGGCGGCGGCATCGGCGGTGACGTTGGGGCGGGATTCATAAATGATGCCGACCACGCCCAGCGGCACCCGCATCCGCCCGACCTGAATCCCGGACGGCCGATAGTCGAGTTCGCTGATGCCGCCCACCGGGTCCGGCAGGGCGGCCACCTGCGCCAGGCCCTCGATCATCGCATCGATGCGGGCTGAGGTCAGCGCCAGGCGATCGAGCAGGGCATCATCCAGCCCGCGCGCCGCGCCCAACTCCAGATCGGCAGCGTTGGCCGCCCCGAGTGCATCGCGACGCCGGTCCAGATCCGCGGCCATGGCCAGCAATGCGGCGTTCTTGGCCGCCGTCCCAGCGCGGGCGATCTGCCGTGCCGCCGCGCGCGCCCGCGCGCCCACCTGGGCCATATAGGCAGGGACATTCTCGATCTCGTTCTCGCTCATATCCTGAGATACCTGCTTGCTTGCCACGCCCGGCCGCTGCCTGGGTCGATACTGGGGTCGATACTGGGTACGGTATTGAAGATGGTAACGCGGCCGGGACTGGCGGGGGCGGCTACGCCGGGCATCAGCACCGCCATCGATACCGGCCGTTGCTCCCCTCACCGCAGGGCTCCGGCCCTGCCCGAGGCAACTGTCAGGCTATCGCGGAACCTGATTGCGCGGCGGCCTGCCCTGTGTCGACGTCGCAGGAACGATCAGGCCCGCACGGCACCGACCACTCCGAGAGTCTAACCCCGGCAGGCCAGCGCGCGCAGCATTCAAATCCCTATTCCGGGCATGGACCATCGGGCATCAGGGGCGGCCTTGCTTGAGGGTTTGCTCAGGCCGCTCCACTTTGCCCGTCGCGTGCTGATGCGACAGCGCCTCGCCGGCTGTCTCGGAGAACCGCACGGCATGGGCCGCCCTGGCCATGTGCGACAGCGGCCGTCGGCGCTGAGATCGGCGTTGGGGCGCCTGGACCACGGGCCCGGGTACCCCTGGAGCGCTTCTCCACAGCTGGAGCGCTTCTCCACAGCCGCGGTGCGCGGTGCTGTGGATAACCCCTGCACAAGTGCGCCAGACGGCTGTTGCGGATGGGAAAGCGGCCAACTGGCGCATTTCTGGCCAGGCCGGGACCACCGGGCGCTCGGCGGCCGTGTTGCTGGGGCTCGGGTGCTGGGGCTCGAGGGCAAGGTCTTCTTCTGGGAGTGAGCCACGCTGGTAGACGTGATGCTCCTCGGGCACTGGATCGAGAGGAAGTACCGCATTCGTGCTGGCGCAAAACAACCGGCGGCGGTGCATTTCAACCACGCCCCGAGACTTGATCCCTTACCTGTGATCCCCTAATGGAAAAAGATCATGTCCTCCATCACCGGCGCAAAGATCCGGTAGTAAGGGGGCAGCCTGGCCAGGTTGACCATCACGCCTTCGTCATGAACTTTGCGCAGTTCCGGGTTGACGCCCGTCAGAGATAGGCCGAGCAAAAGGGTCTCTGGGCTTTCCCACTCCATGTGCACAAGATATTGTGTCGGCCCGCTGTTCGGGATCGGCGCTGACGTATAGCCTTTGCCATACTCGCCATAGTTGGTCAGCCGCGATTTTGGCGGGTTGGCGCCGAGGGTCTCCAGCGACTCCCAGAACGCCGGCGGCGACAACTGAAAGGTGCTGAGTGCAGACTCACCCAGCTTCTCGAGCAGCATCCACCCAATCATGCCGGGGGCGTTCTCCTTCAGCATGCCCAGGGTGCGCAAGGCGCCGTCTACGAAGGCTGCTTCCTGCCCTTCCAGGACCGAATGCTCGCCCAACGCGACCAATCGCTTCATCGCGAGCCGCACCTTGGGTGCCCGCCGCTGCTGCGCCATGGCATCGCCCATCACCCTGGGGACATCTGTGATGCCCATCAGGGGTGGCATATCCTCCTCGATGATTCGGTAGACGGGCTCCCAAGGGCCGTCCACGACCATGTCCAGGCACCCGGCGCACAGCTCGAAGATGCGGTCGAACTGCTCGTAGTGCATGCGCTCATGGGCCTCGGGATCCTCCCAGACCGTGTACTGCCACAGGTTCAGGGGGTTGAGCCGCAGGTTGTGCGGCGATTCCATCACCGCTTCCATGCTGTCCGCAGTCACCAGCTGCGCCGCACCAAAGCGGCCGCCGAGCGGGTGCACTCCGGTCTGCAGAAAGGCATGGAAGCCGAGAAACCCTGGCTCGTTTGCCGTCGTCAGGCATACCTTCGGGCCAACGCGGTCCATCTTCTCGAAGGAACTAGGATCATTGACGATTGCTGCCTGATTGATGGCCAGCGCCGCGCCTTTCTTGATGCCTCTCACCATGGTCGCCTCCTCGTGGTTGCAGGGTGGTTGGAGAGCGGTCGGCGCCGCCGCAAGCGGACGCCTCTGGAAGCGTCTCCATGCAACTGGAGTGCCGTTTCATTCCGGACGGCCTGGCGCGGTCTTTGCTTCACCGCTCTCTGATTCATCTGCCACGAAGAACTGCCAAACGTCCAACGGGAACGACGGACCGATCGACGCACCTGGCTTCGACCGCGGGGCGCCGACCGGATCGACACGCAAAATCCATCCGATGCACGAGGAGGCACCACAATGATCGAAGTCCACGAACGCCAGGACAACATCGTCGAGATGGCCATCATCGGCTCCGTGACGGCGCAAGAGTTCGATGACACCTTGGCCAAGCTCAAGGCCGCCATCCAGCGACATGGCCGCATCCGACTGCTGCAGGATATCGGCGAGTTGGATCTACCGCCGATCCCGTTGAGCAAGCTATGGGCGGACGTGAAGTTCAGCTTCGAGCACCTGAGCGACGTGACCCACGTCGCCGTGGTGGCCGACCAAGCCTGGCTCGGCATCTACGTCAACCTGCTCAACCCGCTGATGAAGGCCGAGCTAAAGCACTTCAAGCGCACCGAGCTGGAGGTCGCCCGGACCTGGCTGACGCAGGCGGCATAAGGGGCACAACGTCACGCTCCAGAACGGACGCGCGCTCAAAGCCAAGACCTGAGAGGGAAACCGGCAGTCTGCAGCAAACCAGGGTGAAAGAAGCAGCACGGGCAGCCAGTAGACAAGATGCGAATTCTCGTCGCCGATGACAATCACATCCTCGCCACGATCCTGGCCGATCATCTCACTGCACATGGTCACGAGGCCTTACCAGCCTATGATGGGCGACTCGCCGCTGCCTTCTGTCCACAACGAGACTTCGATGCCATTGTGATCGACTGATTGATGCCCGACACCAATGGCATCGATATCTTGGAACAACTGCACGCGCGGGATCGGATGCCCCAGGTCATCGTCATCACCGGCGCTGCGGAACTGCTGGACGAGCTGTCGCCACGCCTGGCAGCGATCGGCGTGGCGGCGGTGATTCGCAAGCCCTTCCTGTTCGCCGAGGTCGACGCGGCGCTGGCACGGCTGCGATAGGCCAACCCCTTGCACGTTTTCGTGGCGCCAGCTCGCACGTCGGGCTTGACTCCAGCCCAAGCTCAGGCTAACTAGTGATCAGTCTTACACTTGATCAGTCTTACACTGCAGGTTGACGGAACCGCCTTGGCGCGTCGAGCAACGCGGCTGGGCTCGCCGCTGATTCCTTTTGGGAAGATCGACTTTGGGAACATCGACATGCCCTCTTCGTCCGCGTTCATGGCCTCCGGCGTGCCAGGTCTGGATGACATCCTTGGTGGCGGGCTGCGGCGCGGTCATCTGTATTTCGTCGAGGGCGAGGCGGGTTGCGGCAAGACCACGGTCGGCCTGCAGTTCGCGCTGCAAGGGCTGCGCGATGGCGAGTCCGCTCTGGTCGTGTCGATGGCCGAGAGCGTCGCCGAACTTGAGATCATCGCCGAGTCCCACGGGTGGGACCTCGGCGGCCTAGCGATCCGTGACCTGGGGGGCGCGCATGCCGCGCACCCGACGGCCCTGTTCGCTTTCTCCGAGGTGGAACTCGACGACCGGGTGCAGGCGATCCTCGCCGAGATGGATACCCTGAAGCCGCAGCGCCTGGTGCTCGACACCCTCGCCGCCCTGCGCGCGCTGAACGTGCAAACCGGGCAGTTCCGCCGCCATGTGGAGCTGTTCCGCAGCAAGGCGATGACGCTCGGCACCACCATGCTGATCACCGACGAACTCACCGGCGCTGAGGATCTGCACCCGCGCAGCCTGGCCTGGGGCGTGCTCCGGTTGGAACAGCAGATCGGCGCCTACGGCCCGCCCCGACGCCGACTCTGGCTGCCCAAGCTGCGTGGTCAGGCCCACCATGAGGGCTACCACGACCTGCGCATCGTCCGCGGCGGCGTGCGCGTCTTTCCGCGTCTAGCCAGCAGCGCGGATGCGGGCAGCTTCGAGGCCGGACAGATTCCAAGCGGCATCGCGCAGCTCGATGCCCTGCTCGGGGGCGGTGCAGCGCGCGGCACCAGCCTCGGCATCATCGGCCCGCCTGGCACCGGCAAGTCCACCCTGCTCTGCACCTTCGCGCTCGCGGCCGCCGCGCGCGGCGAGCGGGCTGCGCTCTATCTGTTCGATGAGTCCATCGAGACGCTGAAGATGCGAGCCAAGGCCCAGAGTATGGACCTGGAGCCGGCGTTGGCCTCTGGCCTGTTGCTGCTGCGGCAGGTCGACCCGGCCGAGCGTCCGCACGGCGAGCTGGCGCGGGAGCTGGCGCTGGACGTGAGCCAGCGTGATACCCGCATCGTCGCCATCGACAGCCTGAATGGGTATGTTCGGGCGATGCCGGACGAGCGCTTCACGCATCTGCACATCCACGCACTGCTCGCTTGGCTCGCAAAACGCGGCGTGCTGACGCTGATCACGCTGGCCCAGCCGAGCCCCCCGACCCAGCCCTGCGGGCCGGCGGTGGATCTGTCCTACATCGCGGACGCGGTCATCGCGCAGCGCTATTTCGAGGCCTATGGCAAAATCCGTTATGCCGTCTCGGTGCTCAAGAAACGCTACGGCAACCACGAGCGAACCATCCGCGAGTTCTCCATCGGCGACACCGGCATCATCATCGGAGAGCCGCTAGCGGAGTTCCGCGGCGTGCTAACTGGCACGCCGGAGTATGTCGGCCAAGAACAGCCGCTCCTCTGACGGTCTCCGGGAGACAGCGGCCATGTCCGAGCGCATCCTGGTGCTGGCACCGACCCGGGGCGACGCCGCGCTGTGCCGGCGCTTCCTCGGCGAGGCCGGATTCATCCACGACATCTGCACGCAAGAGAGCGACCTCTGCGATGCACTCCAGCGACCCAGCGCCGTCCTGGTCGTTGCCGAGGAATCGCTCCAGGGACCGGCGGGGGCCTGTATCCGGGCGCACCTCGCCGCGCAGCCGGCCTGGTCGTCGCTGCCGGTCATCGTCCTCGCGGCACAGGAGTCCACGCGCCGACTCCAGACCCCGGAGGCCTACGATGCCTATGGCCACATCACGCTGCTGGAACGCCCGGTGCGCATGGCGACCTTCCTCGGCACGCTGCGCCTGGCATTGCAGGAGCACCGCCAGCAGCAGCGCATCGGTGACCTGCTTGCCGAGCGCGCCGAAGCGATCAGGCTGCGGGATGAGTTTCTGGCGATGCTCGGTCACGAGTTGCGCAATCCGCTGGCGGCGATCCTGACCTCCGCGGAGGTGCTCGAGGCCGTGGCCTCCGACAGTGAGCGGGCAGCCTATTGCCGTGGCCTCATCCGCCCCCAGGCCATGCAGATGAAGCGCCTGCTGGATGACCTGTCCGATATGTCGCGCATGAATCGGTACAAACTCTCCCTGGAGCGCGAGCCCGTCGATCTCCGGCAGGTGCTGAAGGACGTCGCGAGCCAGGTCGCGGAGATGTTCACGACACGCCGCCAGTGCCTGGAGCTGGACCTGGATGGACCGCCAGGACCGCTGCTCGCCGATCCGATGCGCCTGCGTCAGGTGTTCGTGAACTTGCTGACCAATGCGAACCGCTACTCGCCCAAGGGCGGTCACATCCGGGTCAGCCTGGACACGGGCGACGGCTTGGCGCGGGTGGCAATCCGTGACGACGGCGCGGGCCTGTGCGCAGAGACGTTGCAGCGGATCTTCGAGCCCTTTTATCAGGATCGCAGCCAGGTTGGCCACCGTGCGGGCCTCGGCATCGGGCTGACGCTGGCGCGCAGTCTCGTGCAGATGCACGCCGGCACCATCACCGCGCAGAGCGCCGGTCCAGGCTGCGGCAGTGAATTCATCGTGACGCTGCCGCTGCATGACGGCACCACGGACGCTGCTGCATCGGCGCAGCCATCGGCGCAGCCGGAGCAATCCCCTCGCGCCGCGGCCCGCCATATCCTGCTGATCGAAGACAACCACGCATTCGCCATGGGACTGAAGCACCTGCTGGAGGCCCACTGCCATCAAGTGGATGTGGCCCATGACGGCACCGACGGGCTGCGGATGGCGCAAGAGCAGCGTCCCGATGTGGTTCTGCTCGATATTGGTCTGCCCGGGCTCGATGGGTATGCGGTCGCCCGTCGCCTGCGCCGCATCGCCGGGCTCTCACAGGTTCGCGTGATCGCCGTCACCGGCTTCAGCTGCGCTGCGGACCAGCAACGCGCCCGGCACGCGGGCATCGACCATCATTTGGTCAAGCCCGTCGCGATGGCCGATCTGGAGGCCGCCATCGCTTGATGGCTACCGTGGACTCCGCGTCCAGGGCAGCCGTGGTGGAGTGTTCACTTCGGGCTAGGCCTGCGCCCATGGTAGCTCGAGGGTCGCGCGCGCCTCGCCTAACACCAGTGCGCCATCACTATTGCGCACGACGCGCTCAACCGCCTTGAGCATCAGCCGGTAATCAGCACGCTCGGTTGGGAGGGGCACCTCAGGCTCGCCTTCACTCGTCAGCCGCAGCCGCAGCCGCTGGGCATGCTGATCCTGCTCGATCCTGAGCAACGGCCGCTGCACGCCCCCCCCGTGACAGGCATGGCCGATGCCGATCAGGCGCAACAGATGGATCAAGGCGGCCTCCAAGCCCTGTTCGTCGGCCAGCACCACAGGCGCATCCTCAGCCAGTTGCTCTGGGTCCGCTAGAGGCATTGAGGCACCAACGGCGACCCGACCACCAAACGCCGAGACGACCTCTGCGGCGATCCTGGCTGCATTGACCGGGCGGTTGGGTCCATCGGCGAAGCGATTCGCGCAGACGTTCTGGATCAGATTCGTCGACAGGCTTGACACCGCATCGAGCACCCGTTGTAGCCGCTCCGCACGGCTCCGGTCCCCTCCCAACTCGAGCTGCAGGGTCTCCGCAACCAATTTGATCACACTGAGTGGAGAGCGCAGGCTATGCGCCTGCTCACGCGCTTGCTCTGCGAGCAGCGAGCGGCGCTCCAGCTCGGTCAAGCGCTCGTGATTCAGGTCAAGGCCGACCGCTGCGCGCTTTCCACCAGTGTTGTTAGAGCCGGACCGAGTGGTCATAAGCCTAGGTTCTCCTCGAACATGGGCGTCGTTCGTGATCTCGGATCTTACGCGCCCCACTTGTCCGGTTCATCTGTATCGCTGTTCTCAAAGGTGCACTGCAAGCGTTTAAGCCTGCATGCGTCCTTCGCGTCACAAGCCTGAGAAGCTGCAAACCGGCAGTCCAGCGCAGCGCGCCAGCCTGGACTGTCGGCGCCAGGCCTGCCGAGGTAACGAACTCATTGGATTGTGACTCCTCCCAATGCAACAGGTCGGCCAACGATCTGCCCAAACCGAGCACTCCTTCAAGAAAGCTCAGCGCGGAGCATGGCGGCAAGACTTGTGCCGCACCACGGCGCAGCGCGTCCGCCGCCGCTGCTGGCCCAACGCGGCCCAAACGAACGCGTCCAACTGCGCGGAGCATCGGCTGACAAGCCGATCGCTGCCCGCCACCGAGCCCTGCCCGAGCACGGATCGGGCGGATTGCCCCAGGCCCGGTTCATATGCCCCAACCAATCAGCGCATTGTGCCATGCTGTTTCCGCCTTGTGCCTACGGCGTCCCAGCGTCTGCTGGAGTGTTGCCAGGTCAATGCAGCCGACATTCATTGATTGCAAACCCAGGTCAGCGATTTGACCACGACGATGACCGGGTCGCTCCCAGGCGGTGCACAAGGCTCTGCCTGCTCAAGGCTGGCATCTTTTTTGTATATTCCTGTAGGGCAAACTCGCGATCCATCACACAACAGACCGAACAAGCCGGTCGGGAGCAAAGCATGAATTGGGAACAGGTGCGCGGAAACTGGGAACAGGCTAAAGGTGAGCTGAAAGTCCGGTGGGGAAAATTGACGGACGATGACTTGACCGCAATCAATGGCGAGCGGGACAAGCTCATCGGCAGCCTGCAGGAGAAATATGGCATCACCAAGGAAGCGGCGATGAAACAGATCGACGAAATGACGTGACCAACCTCGCTCGCGGGATATTCTCACGGTAGCTAGGGACCGTCCGTGGACATCCTCATCTCCACATCCCCGCGGAGACTCCAAGCGGAAAGTGGATATCCTGTGAACCATGGACACCCTGGATCATTCACAAATCAGCGGGAGCACTTGATGCTCCCGCACCGTCGACTATGGGAGAAAGAGCATGCTTCAGTGGGCCTTGATTTTCCTCATCGTAGCAATTGTTGCCGCGGCCTTTGGTTTTTCGGGGGTCGCCGGTACCGCCACGGAGATCGCGTGGATACTGTTCATTGCCGGCCTCGTGCTGGCCCTGATCTTTTTCCTGCGCGGGCGCGGATCGCGGACACTCTGACAGCGATGGATGCGCGCGCAGCGAATTGATTGAGCTGGCTTGACCTACCCGGCGTGCCGGCGGCGGCAACCGGCACCCCGCGGGATGTGCGGCCTGCGGCCATCGCCGATCGGCGCCGCTGGTCGCGTCGCCCGCGGCCCTCCATTGACCTGCGAAAGGAGCGACCGATGTCCTACGACGCGACGCTGTTAATGACCCAGTTTGTAACCCATGACGTCCAACGTCTGCTCCTGACGCGGCCGGAGGGATTCGACTGGCAACCAGGGCAAGGCGTCAAGGTTCGCATCGACAACGAGGAATGGCGCGATGAGGGCCGCCCCTTCACGCCGACCTCCCTGCCCCATGATAGGCTCTTGGAATTTGTCATCAAGCGCTATCCCGAAGGGGACGGCTTGACTGTGGCCCTGCATGCATTGAAACCGGGCGCGGGGCTCAAGCTGAGCGACCCCTTTGGTACCATCACCTATCAGGGGTCCGGTACATTCATCGCCGCCGGCACCAGGCTGACGCCGTTTCTTGGGATCTTGCGCCAGCTCGCCGCCGATGACGCGGTGAAGGGTCATCAACTCCTGCTCACGAACAAAAGCAAGCGCGACGTGATCTGCGAGAAGGAGCTGCAGCACTACCTTGGCGCTGACTGTGTGCTGACCTTCACGCGCGAGCAGGAGCCTGGACGACAGGGCCGGCGCATCGACGCGGACTTCTTGAAGTCCCATGTCGAAAGCTTCGACGGGATGTTCTATATCTGCGGACCGGACGCGTTTGTCGAATCGATCAATGATCACTTGCAAGGTCTCGACGTGCAGCCGAAGCAGCTCGTCTACGAGCACTAGGGCGATACTGAAGCGAAGACTGGGGCGATCGACCGCTGGACAAGCCCAAATGACTAGCCACGGTCGAGAGGTTTAATGCTCCGGGATGTCTCCCTGTCCATCAGAGTCCAACCTGCCGGCGCCTGTTGATGCCCCATTCCCGAAGCGTCGGACCGACTACTGCCATGCCGAAACGCCGGTCATGTCCGGCAGACGATGGGCGATGCCCTTGTGGCAGTCGATGCAGGTGGCTTCACCCGTGGCCAGCGAACTCGCGTGCATCATGCGCGCCCTGGAGGACTGCTCGGTGAAATCCATGTAGTCGAAGTCGTGGCAGTTGCGGCATTCCAGCGAGTCGTTGGCCTTGAGCCTGGTCCACTCGCGCTCGGCGAGTTCGCGGCGGCGGGCTTCGAATTTCTCATGCGTGTTGATGGTACCGAAGATCCAGCCCCAGACCTCCTTTGAAGCCTCCATCTTGCGCGCGACCTTGAAGGTCCAGTCGTGCGGCACATGGCAGTCGGCGCACTGCGCGCGCACCCCCGAGCGGTTGGTATAATGGATGGTGGGCTTGAGTTCCCGGTAGGGCTTGACCTCCATCTCGTGGCAGGAAATGCAGAACTGCTCGATATTGGTGAACTCCATCGCGGTGTTGAAACCGCCCCAGAACAGGATACCGGCGATGAATCCGCCCAGGGTCAACACACCCAGGCTCAAGTACTGCGCCGGCTGGTTGAGCAGCGTCCAATAATCGCCAACGGTCTTTCTGATGCCCATGGCCTAGTTCCGCCCCCGGCGCTGGCTGGCCTCCTCGATGATCAGTTGTTCCATGTCGCGGAATGTGCTCTCCACCGCCCGGTCGATCTCGTGCTGGGACACATGGCATTGCAGGCAGAAGTACCGGCGGGGTGATACCGCACCCAATGGCTGCCCAGCGCGGTTGTAATAGTGAGTGACACTCGCCGCGATCGAACCGGTCCGCGGGCTCTGGGTGCGGCTGTGACAGGTCATGCAGGTGTTGAAGTTGATATCGATTTGGTAGTCGCGGATCGAGTGCGGAATCACAGGCGGCTGTTCCGGGTAGCTTCGCTTGGGCCGCGGCATGGCGCGGATCTCGCGTGGGATGACCGGAGCCGGCAGGTCCTGGTACAGGGTGGCCCCGGCACGCAGGCCGTCAGGTCCGGACGGGCCCGGGTCATCGTCATCATCCGCGCCCAGATCGCCGGCACGCACTAGCAGCGCGACGCTGCTGGTCAACAGCAGGACGACCGTGATCCAGAGCGGTCCTTGCAGCTTGTTCATGTTTGCACTCCTCAGGCCAGGCTGATGAGTTCCAGCCGCACCGCGCACTTTTTGTAGTCGGTCTGTAACGAGATCGGGTCGGTGGCATCCAGGGTCAGCTTGTTGATCAGGCGGTTGGCATCGAAGAACGGCACGTAGACCAGCCCCTGCGGTGGCCGCACCCGGCCGCGGATCTCGACGCGCGCGCGCATCTGGCCGCGCCGGGTAATCAGCCGCACCTCGCTGCCGCGCCGAAAACCCCGCTCTCGCGCGTCGTCCATGTTCATATAGACCAATGCATGCGGCACGGCCTTGTGCAGTTCGGCCACCCGCCGGGTCATGCTGCCGGTGTGCCAGTGCTCGAGCACCCGTCCGGTGCTCAGCCAGAATGGATACTCGTGATCGGGGGCCTCGGCCGGCGGTTCATAGGGCAGCGCATAGATCACCGCCTTGTTGTCGGCATGACCGTAGAACTGGTAGCCGGTGCCTTCTTTGACATACGGATCTAGCCCCTCGCGGTAGCGCCAGCGCGTCTCCTGGCCGTTGACCACCGGCCAGCGTAGGCCGCCGCGGGTTTCGTGCAGCAGGTCGAAATCGGCCAGATCGTGACCCTTGCCACGGCCGAAGCGGGCGTATTCCTCGAACAGCCCCTTCTGCAAGTAGAAGCCGAATTCGCGTGACTCCTGATTGGGAAACTCCCTGCTCATCTCATCGAGTCCGAACCGGTCGACTTGGCCGTTGGCATAGAGGACGTCGAACAGGGTCTTGTCACGGAACTCCGGAGCCTTGTCCAACAGCTGATCCGGCCACACTTCCTCAACGCGAATGCGTCTGGCCAGTTGCGTGGTCTGCCAAAGGTCCGAGCGCGCTTCGCCGGGTGCCTCGATCATCTGATACCAGGTCTGGGTACGCCGCTCGGCATTGCCGTAGGCACCTTCCTTTTCCACCCAGGAGGCCGAGGGCAGGATCAGATCGGCGGCCTGGGCCGAGACCGTGGGATAGATGTCGGAGACGATGACGAAGGCTTCGGGATTACGCCAGCCTGGCAGGATCTCCTCATTGACGTTCGGACCGGCCTGCAGGTTGTTGGTGACCTGGGTCCAGTAGACCCGGATCACGCCGTCCTTGAGCTTGCGACTTTGCTCGACGGCCGAAAATCCGACTTGATCTGGGATGGTCCCCGCGGGCAACTGCCAGATTTCTTCGGTTCGTCGGCGGTGTTCGGGATTGGTGACCACCATGTCGGCCGGCAGGCGGTGGGCGAAGGTACCGACCTCGCGCGTCGAGCCGCCAGCCGAGGGTTGGCCGGTGAGTGAAAACGGGCTATTGCCGGGTTCGGAGATCTTGCCGGTCAGCAGGTGCAGGTTGTAGACCATGTGGTTGGCCCACACGCCGCGGGTGTGCTGGTTGAAGCCCATGGTCCACAGCGACATGACTTTCGTGTCAGGGTCGGCGTAGAGTTCGGCGATGGCCTCGAGCCGGTTGGCCGGTACGCCAGATTCGTGGGCTGCGCGCTCAAGCGTGTAATCGCTGACAAACTCGGCGAACTCGTCGAGATCAATCGGCTCGCCACCGCCGGGATTGCCAGCGCCGGTGGCGGCTTGCTGGCGTGGATCCTCGGCCCTCAGGCCGTAGCCGATGTCGTGCTGCCCCTTGAGAAAGCGCACATGCTGGGTGACGAAATCCTCGTTGACCTTGCCCGACTGGATGATGTGGTTGGCAATGTAGTTGAGGATGTAGAGATCGGTGTGAGGCTTGAATATGGCTGGGATGTCAGCCAGCTCGAAGCTGCGCGTTTCATAGGGCGAGAGCACCACCACGCACACGTGATCGTGCGACAGCCGGCGGTCGGTGACCCGGCTCCACAGCACCGGGTGCATCTCGGCCATGTTCGCGCCCCACAGCACGAATGCATCGGCGTATTCGATGTCGTCGTAGCAGCCCATGGGCTCGTCATAGCCGAACGAGCGCATGAAGGCAGCCACCGCCGAGGCCATGCAGTGACGGGCGTTGGGATCGATGTTGTTGGAGCGGAAGCCGGCCTTAAACAGCTTGGCGGCGGCATAGGCCTCCCAGATGGTCCACTGGCCGGAACCGAACATGGCGATGCTTTCGGGCCCATGTTCCCGCAGTGCGGTCTTGAACTTCTCGGCCATCAAGTCTAGCGCCGCATCCCAAGAGACTGGCTCGAAATCGCCGTTTTTGTCGTACTGCCCGTCCTTGCTTCTGAGCAGCGGCCGGGTGAGCCGGTCCTGGCCGTAGAGGATCTTGGACAGAAAATAACCCTTGACGCAGTTCAGCCCGCGATTGACGTCAGCCTTGACATCAGCGTGGGTAGCGACCACGCGGTTGTTACGCGTGGCCACCATCACCCCGCAGCCGGTGCCGCAGAAACGGCATGGCGCCTTGCTCCAGGTCAGTTCGGTCAGTTCACGCTGGGTGATAACCTGAATGGCAATGGCCGGAGACGACAGCCCCAGTGCAGCAGCAGCGGTAACTGTGGCCTGTGCCTTGGCAAATTCGCGCCGGTTCATCTTCATGGCTCAATCCTCCTCGTGCTCAATGACTTCGTGATAGACCATGGCCGTGTTGAGCACGCCAGGTCGATCAGCGATCGCCTGCATCAGGTCGGCAATGGCACGCTCGGAGTGGTTCTCGCTGACCACCACCAGTTTGCCCTCGGGGCTGGACACCGGTATCTCGACACCGGCCTGGTCGATTAACCAGACCGTGAGTGCCTGCAGCCGTTCTGGCCGGCAATAAACGATCAGACTGGTGACGTGAAGCTGATCCGAGCGGTGTTCGGACAGGGCACTGGGCGGGGTGTGCTGATCCCAGGTGTGCTGATCCAGGATCGGTCTCACGAGATTCCTCCGACGGGCTCACGCATGTCGATGTCCCGTTGCGGGCAGGCCGTGCAGCCGGAGCATGAATCCTCCATGACTGCCGCCAGGGGCACGTCGCCCAGTATTGGTCGAAAGCGGATGGCCAGTTCCAGGCAGGCCTCCTCGTCGTTCCGGTAGTGAACACCCAGGTGTGCCAATTCGCGACGGGTCTTCATCGGACGGACTCAATCAAACCGGTGGCCCGGGCGGCCCCATGATCAGTTGGTACATCCAGACCGTGAAGCCGTAGGTTCCGACCACGGCCACCGACAATAGCGGGAATAGCAGCAGGACGATGAACAGAAACAAACGCCACTCCTTACCTTGACGCACTGAGTCCGAAGCTGGTTTCTGTTGATCGATGGCATGCATGGCATCGGCCGATTGGCTTGGAGCGAGGTCTCGACCCGGTCCTGACTCCGACGAGGCGAAACCGCGTGAGCACGCGGCCAGTCGCGGTTGCGCGTGTCGGTTTCTAGAACGGATGCGCCGGGACGGTATCGGTTTTAGGGACCATCGGTTGCGTGGGCGTCCACGGGTTCTTCGAATGCAATGAACAGGATGCAGTCCTCGTCCGATCTGCAGTGGGTCGTGTGCGCGAGCCGGGTCGGGCCGTAGGCGTAGGTGCCGGGAAGGAGTGTGACCGGCTCCTGGCCGTCGTAATCCACCTGCATCTTGCCGCTAATGAGCACCATGCGTTCGGCACTCGTGTGCCAGTGGTGCGGCGCGGTGCTGTGACCGGGCAGTCGAAAGAAGACGTCGGCGTTGGGTTCCGCCGGGTCACCCTGGAGAACGGCGATTGCGCAGTCGGCGGGCATGAAGTTGGGGCACGGACCCCATTCGAGGCCGGGGGAGTCGGGATTCCAGGTGAAGGCCTTGCCATTGTCGGCCCCTGCGGCCGACCAAGTGAAGACCAGGACGAGGGCCGCCGCCGCGGAGGCGAGGTGGGTTAGGGTGCGGCTGGATCGGGTTCTGCGCTCGGACATGATGTACCTCCGAAGAGTCGTTGCTGCCCCTGGCTAGGGCATTCTGCTGCGAATCAGTCAAGGGCACGCAGACAGCGTACCAACTGCTTGAGATCGCTTCTTTTGAGCGGGTCAACCCTTGAGCGGGTCAACCCTTCTTGTGAGCGGGTGAGCCCTAGCCCTCCACGTACTGCCTCGCTTCGCTCACCCCCGCCCGCTGCGAGTAACGCGCGATTTCGAGCAGCTCGCTGTAGTACTCGCGGGCGGTCGTTTCGTCGCCGGCCGCATGCGCGGCCCGCGCCGCTCCGAGCAGGGTACGATAACGTCCCGGCCAGATATCATCCGAGGCCCGATAGGCCTCTAGCGCCTCGGTCGGTTGGTCCAGCTCCATGAGTAGATCGCCCAACGTTTCGTTAGGCGGCAGCAAGGCACCGGGAGTGACTGGGTGTTTCTCGACGGTACGTTCCAGCTCGGCTGCTGAGCGCATCAGCTTGACCGCCTCTTGGTCCTCGCCAGCAGCATGGGCGATCCAGCCCGCAAGGATCTGCCGATCGACCTCGATGTAGGTCGCCAAGTGTTCGTCCCCATCTTCCCTGGCCTGTTCACGCAACCTTGCCAGTTGCTGCTCGGCATCGCGGGCTCTGTCCATGTCACCGGTCTGTACGCCGCCCAGTCCACGGGCATACCAAGTAATGCCCTCCGGCCAACGCGATGTGTCCCAGGGCAGATAATCGGGGGTGCGTGGCTCCAGCGCGGCTGCATCGTCCCACTCGCGGCGTTCCACGGCCTTGCGCGCGGGAAGTGCCGCCAAATGAAAGGCGCTGATGAACGATGCCTGGTGGCGGTCCTGTTTCATGGCCTCCTCGAAGACCGCCAGCGCCTGGTCGTCCTCGCCCTGTTGGAGGTATGCGTACATCATGTAATCGATCGCGTGGATGTAATGGTGCGAGGTGGCGCCGTTGACTGGAGCCTGTAGGGCGGCATCGGCCGAACGCCGGTTCCAGTCGATGACTTCATCCCACTCGCCCAGCCGCACGTAAATGTGCGAAGGCATATGCAGGGCGTGTGGCACCTCGGGGGCGATATCACCGTAGACCGCCACCATATCCAACGCGTTCTTAGCACGGCCATCGACATCGGTCGCGTGGATGGAGTAATGGATTGCGCCGGGGTGCCGGGGTTTCTGTTCCCAGATGCCGCGTAGAATCTCCTCGGCCTCATCGTGCAGCGCATCTCGCTCGTCGGCGCGCTGCTGAGCCATTGCCAGTCTCGTGAGCGCGTACAGCGCTGCCGTGTCCGCGTCGTCCGGATGCGCCTCGTAGGCCGTGGCCATCCCTTCGGCCCAGCGGTTCAGCCGAGTCTGGAACGCAACGTTGTCACCCCCGCGGAAAAAGCCCTGAGTCGCTTCCACCAGGCGGCGTTCGCGATCAGAAGCCGGCTCCAGTTCACTGGCTTTCTGGATCTTGCGCCAGCCACGTTCGAGTTCTTCATCGCTCGGGCGGGTACCCCAGAGTGGCTGGAACAGGGTGGTGGCTATGCCCCAGTAGGCCATGGCGCATTCGGGATCGGCCTTTGCAACTGCCTCAAAACCCGAGCGGGCCTGAACGTACATCATGTGATGCATAAGACCCAGCGCCCGGTCGAAATCCTCTCGCACCGCTGCATCGCAGGAGACCTGGAAATCCACCGTGCCGATGTCCTGACTGGTGTTAATGGGCAGGTTTTCATGCGTATGGTTGTGTGTCGCCAGCGCGGGATCATTCACAGATAATCCCATGGCTACCAGAAAGGCGGGAACGACTCTGATTAAGCGCTCATGTGTTCTCATGATCTACCCTCTGAGTTGTGATGGTCTGGAAATGAGCGCATTCGATGCACATGGCGGTTAGTGCTGACGCACGAATGCGTGTTTCCCAGAAGCCGCACTAGGACTCAACGGTTTATCGGTTCAGCGGTTCCTCCGAGTGTTATTGACTGGCGAACTCGGACCGCAACGGACTTGGCGACATCGGGTCATCGACCGCACCGCGTATAATCTCACTAGCCGCCACCTGGCGGCCATAGTAGGCCCGGTTCGTCGCCTCGTCCCAGACGATATTGGAGACGCTAGCGGCAAAGTCGGCATAGAGGCCCTCGGTATCTGACCAGACAACCACATCGACGCCCTCGCCAAGCAAGGTTCTGGTACGCTCGGACTCGTCGCCGATGGTGTAGCCGGCATCTGAGCTGAGCGCGAAATTGTGCCCTTGGCCGAAGCGTTGCATGAGATCACCAGACATGATCATGAAGGCGACAGAGCCAACCTCGGCCCCCGCCGCCGCTCCGATATTAACGGTACCAACATTGTAGAATGCGGGCGCGGACCACTCGTCGTCATGCCTGGTAATGAGCACGCCCTGACCCCCTGCACCGCCCACGACCAGCGCAGCCCGCACGTAATCGGGAACGATGAAGAGCGCCTTGGCCTGCGCTAGCAGTTCGCTGTCCTGCGCGTCGGACTTGATCTTCTGAACGACTTCGGCGGCCTTATGAACCGCCTCCTTGGCGTTGTTCAACACCTCCGAGTTCGATCCTTCGGAAGCCGTGGCGCTGGCGGTCTGGTCATCCGATTTCATGTCTTCAACCGCTTTCATCTCCTCGGCAGCGAGCCCCTCAGCAGTGAGTAATAATCCGCTCAAGATCAGGGACAGGACCGTGGTCATAAATGGACTGCGGCGATGGCACATGACTGACCTCCACAAGTCTATCGAGTGTAAAGATGCATGATGAACGGGTGCTCGCTGCACGCGATCCCGGTTGCTCCCGGTCTCCCGCGGTCCCCGAGTCATCTCAACGAAACCTGATGCAGTGAGCGTGCCAGCTTTCTGGGCGGCCCAGTGGCCGCCTCCTCGGGCAACCATTGAGACTGGATCGACTCCAACCCATGATGCGTAACCGCTGGCAATGGGGCATCGCACGCTGGGGCATAGCAGCCGCCATCTGCTCAAATCACCCACATTGCTGTTCGTGCACGCCGATTTCCGGCGGGTGCTAGAGCATCGCTGCCGCCGCCGTCGTGTCAATTGGCTCGGGGGGGCGGCCGATCGGCCGCGATTGCTGCTGGTACCCAACTTGCTAGCAGCATGGATGTTCTTGCTATTCGCGACCTTCGTCTTCACGTCCTGGATCGCATGCCTCACCGAGTTCTGACCCGATGAGTCTTGGCCGAGCGAGTTCCACCCTAGCGAGTGCTGCCGATGAGTCATCGCTACCTGCTCTTCCACCTCAGCGACATCCATTTCGGGCTTGAGGACAAGCGCGCGCTCGACTGGGTGAAGCAAGAAATCGCCGACAAGCGTCCCGATGCCGTGGCGATCACGGGCGATCTGACGATGCGTGCAAGGCAGCACGAATTCGACGCCGCATGCGCCTGGATCCGCTCGCTGGATGCCCCGATCACGGTCGAAGTGGGCAATCACGACTTGCCCTATTTCAATCCAATCCAGCGCTTCATCGATCCTTACAAGCGGATGCGGGCCATCGCCGACAAGGTGGAGGTGGACGTCGAGCTGCCCGGGCTTGTCATCGTGCCGCTCAAGACCGTGGCCCGCTGGCAGCCGCGCCCAAACTGGTCAAAAGGCTGGGTGACCAAGGCGGCGCTGAAGCGATGCCTCACCACGCTCGACGCGCTGCCCGACGGCACGCACGCCCTGGTGGCGGCGCACCATCCCCTGCGAGAAGCAGGCACGCAGGGCACCGCGCTCACCAGAAACGGCCAGAAGGCCATGATGGAACTGGCCAAGCGGAACGTGCTCGCGGTTCTCTCGGGCCATGTCCATGATGCGTTCGACCTCACGGAGGAGACGGTGCATGGGCCCGTCCGCATGATCGGCGCAGGGACCTTGTCGCGGCGCCTGCGCTCAACACCGCCGAGTTTCAACGAGCTGCGCTGGGATGGCGAGCATCTCGCAGTCCGTGTGCGCAACCTCGAGGGTCACGACACGCAGGACATGATGATCGACGACATTCCCGAGGACGCGACGCCCCCACGCATGCCTGACGAACCAGTCGCTCCAGTCGATCAGGTGCCTCGCACCGATCCACCCGTGCATTGATCGTTGGCATTGGATTTGCTGACGAGCAAGTTGACGAGGGGGCGAATCTCGCCCCGCCATGCAGCACAACGACAGGAGCGAAACCTATGCGACTCCAAGACGTGATGACACCTCAGCTCGAGTTCATCCGCGAGAACGACTCGTTGATTCATGCGGCACGCATGATGCGCGACCACGACATTGGAATGTTACCGGTGCTCGAGGAAAACCAGATCGTCGGCGTCCTGACCGACCGCGATATCGTCACGCGCGGCCTCGCCGAGGCGGTCGATCTGGAGACACCGGTCTGTCGCATCATGACCACCGGGGTGAAAGTCCGCCACGCCGAGGACGACGTCGCGGCAGCCGCCAAGCTGATGGAGCAGCAACAGATCCGGCGCTTGGTTGTGGTCGACCGAAACGAGCGTTGTGTCGGGGTCATCTCGCTTGGTGACCTCGCTACCCGCACCGACAACACCCCGCTCAGCGGCGAAGTGCTCGCAGAGGTATCACAGCCGACGCACTGAGCGTGCACAACGCCCTAAGGCCAGGTGGCCGCGGGTGCTTGCACACCCGCGGCTCCCACAGATCCGGACGTGC
>REDK01000019.1 GCA_007693535.1 Chromatiaceae bacterium | reverse complement strand
CTTGCAACTATAACCAAACAGGGAAAAGTCCGATTCCAGCTGAAGCGGAGCAGATGCTGATAGAGGTTGGAAGGCGGCGCACCGTTGCCGCCCATTGAGGTTGTCGAGACCCAACGCAGCAACGAGAGGTGCGCCATGCGCGACGGTAAGAGCAACGAGACCCTGCATGCAAGAGCCGCCGAGACACCGGGCCTGGTGGAGGTTGGCCTGCCACTGGAGGAGTTGGTGCGCTGTAGCGCCCGCGACGTGATCCAGCGGGCGATCGAGGCGGAGGTGCAGGTGCGCTTGGACGCGTTCTCTGGGGCGTCACTGCTTGACGGGCGCCGCGCGGTGGTGCGCAACGGCCACCTGCCGGCGCGCGAGATTGTGACCACGGTGGGGCCGGTGACGGTGCCTTGTTCAGAATCAGGTGCCGAAGGTGCGCGACCGCACGGGTGCGGGGATTCAGTTCAACTCGGCGCTGGTGCCGCCCGATGTGCGCCGCAGTGCGCGGGTGGCCTCGGCGCTGCCGTGGCTGTATCTCAAAGGCATCTCCAGCGGCGACTTGGGCGAGGCCCTCAGCGTGCTCCCCGGCAAGGATGCCAAGGGTCTCTCGCCGGGCGCGTTGGCGCGGTTGAAGGCGCTGTGGGGCGAGGAGCACCGGGGCTGGGCGTGCCGCCCGCTCAGCGATGCGCAGTCCGCTGACTGGTGGGTCGATGGCGTCTACACGACCCTGCGTGAGAGCGACGATCCGCGGCTGTGTCTGCTGGTGATCATTGGCGTGCGGGCCGACGGCACCAAGGAGTGGGTCGCCATCAGCGACGGGCTGCGCGAGTCCACCGAGTCCTGGTTGGATGTGCTGCGCGACCTCAAGGCGCGCGGCTTGGTCATCGGGCCGCGCCTGGCGGTCTGCGTCGGCGCCTTGGGTTTCTGGGCGGCGACCAACCAAGTCTACCCGGACACCGTCCACCAGCGCTGCTGGCTCCACAAGATGGGCAACGTCCTGGCGGCGCTGCCGAAGTCCTTACAAGGCAAGGCCAAGGCCGACCTGCAGGCGAGTCTTCCTGGCCGACACTCAGCAGGCCGCCAGGCGCGCCTTGGATCGCTTCGTCGCCGGCTATCAGGCCAAGTACCCCAAGGCGACCGAGAAGCTGTTGCACGACCGTGACGCCCTGCTCGCCTACTACGACTTTCCGGCAGAGCACTGGGGGCATCTGCGCACCACCAACCCGATCGAATCGACCTTTGCCACCCTGCGTCACCGCACGCGGCAGACCAAGAACTGTATTACTACGGCATCATCTGCAGGCCCCCGTCCCATCACGAGTCACGTCTCCGCGCCGCTTAGGGCTTAAAGTGTCGCAGTGACACCGACCCAGGATCGGCGGCCTTATCACGCTAGAATAACGCGCCCAAAAAGCGCTCATGATGAGTTTTAATTTTGGTACAGAGCCGGATGCGGTTTTTGGGTCACCGTTTATTCACGCGTTAGGGCTCTTTTCGCTTGATCCTGTATGATGGACCGCTATCGCGTGTCACTCTCATGAGAAAACGTAGGGCTTTGTTGACCGAGTTGGAATCGAGAAAAATGGCTGCAACATCGGGCGCGAGAACGACTCCATGTCCGACGAAGGTCTTTCGGCCGGGGCCAAATTTCCGCACACCAAGTTTTTGGAGATCGTATTCTGGAAAGAGGTCGTCGTTCTTCATCTGCAACATCTTCAGTCTTGTTCATAGCCTTGACGCTCGTGTTTCGTAGCAGGCCGAGCACTAATTATCCTGGCCTGATCGTCTCGCTCAGTATGGGCAATCACCAATATCCATTTCTGTCTTGAGCAACCTACTCGAATGTAAAGATTTTTTCCTCGGAATGCTCGGGACCAAAAAAGTCTACGTATAGCAGATCGCTGAAAACTGTGGCCGCTTCTTCAAAAGAAACTCCGCGCTTTGCAAGCGCTACGTCTTGCTTTGTCAGGATCCCAATCAAATCTCATCTGCGGTACGACACAATTGATATCAATTTGGCTCGAAAGGTGGTGACGTTCTCTCGTGCCCTAACATCTATTCGACGACTCAATGATCCGCACAAGCCGCCCACGGAAAGCGATAGGATCAGGAAATCTCGCGCTTGTCCAGAGGGTTACCGACGAACGGCGCTCAATCCCTTGGGGTCTTATGCGGCGGATCGGCGGTATGTGCGCGTGCGAACGGTGGATTGGCTGTCGAAGCGCGGGGCGCGGCGGGTTGATGGAAACCCGGTCTTTCACGCAGGGGGATTGGGTTAGAGCCAGTTGTTCACTGGGACAGTCACACGGCTTATGCCGCGACGGCGTCCGGGCGTTGGGCTTCGGGATGCGGGGAATAGGTTACAGAAAGCGACTATCGCACAGGGGCGGCCGAACGAAAGAACAGGGCCAAGAATCCCAACTGAAACAGTCCAAACAGCAGTCGCCTTCCCCAGGCCGAGCGGTGGTGTTGGCATGCACACCACGATTGCCGCTGTCAACAGCACCAGCACCATCAGCAAATCGGTGGACATGGCTGCTCCAGGGGCGGCGCCATGCGGCGCCCAGGACGTCCTGGCACTGTTGTCCAGCGCCAACGCGAGGCCGCGCTGCCGGCGTAGCCACGCATCGAGATCAGGCCAGCCGGCGAGCAGGCCGGTCGGCAAGCCTCCGATCGGGGCGCTTTTGCGCCTCCGCACTCAAACGGGATAGCGCAGGATGGCTGCGACGGAGCTGCCCGGCTCAGGCATATCGCTGGCGCGCACGCTGAATATCTCGCCGCCGGTGGACAGCACGCGGCGGGCCACCTCATCGGCGACGCCGTAGCTGTCGGCGCCCGCCGCTTCAGCGTAGCTGATACGGTCATCGCCCTCATCGACGGTGCCATGGATCACCTAGTCCATGTCCACGAGCAAGCTGGCGACGGCACCCGCGGTGGCGGCACGCGCTGCGCGCGCCAGGTCGGTGGTGGGGCGATCCTCATCCAGGCGTCGGCGATAAAGGGCTTGCCAGTCGTCGATCTGGGCGCGATACAGCGCATCCAGCAACTCGCGTGCGGCGCTCGCGAGTTCCCCTGCGCTCTGACGCTCCGGGTTGCCGCGCAGCCCCTGGTCGATCGGACATGCGGATAGGAGTTGACCGAGCGATAGATGGCGTCAGATGGCGTCCAGTGCATCGACCGAGGCAAGGATCAATGGCTCCTGCCGGCCGGCCAGGATGGCCCGCACCGCCGCGTCCGCCTGCCGCGCATACTGGCGCAGGCGGACCTTCTTGCCTTCACTGCCGCCGATGCGGCCGCTGTAGGAGCGGGTCGAGATGGTGCGCTTGCCCACGGCCGACGCGGCATCCGTCGGCAGATCCGGTACCTTCACCTCGACGGCCGGCAGATCCTTGCTGACCTCGATCAGGCGCACGCCGCCGTCGGCCAGGGCCAGCACGAAGCCCGCGTCGCAGAAGGTGGTGGAGCGCAGCAGGGACTTCGGGTGGAACCGGTCCGAGACGTTGACCAACAACGAGGCTTATGCCGAGCGCGGTATAACGACGCCGAGCGCGCCCTGCGCCACTGGGTGATCGCCCGGCGCATCGGCGACGGCGCGCGCAACGCGCAACGCGCAACGCGCAACGCGCAACGCGCAACGCGCAAGGCTCGCGCTGCGTGGCGCTGCTGGCTAGCGTCATCGATACCTGTCGCCAGCGTAACCTCTCACCCTGGGACTTCCTGACCGAGGTCGTGCGCGAGCGCCGTCAAGGCCGCCCGGCGCCGCTACTACCCGCTGCGGTCTGAGCCAGTGGGCAGCTGACACCCTATCGCTTTCCGGCGGGGGTCTGAACGCTTAACATCAGCGCTGAGCGTCCGGGTACCTCGGACCTCGGCTTCAGCTCCGGACCAATCCTGCAGCCAGCAATCGAAAATTGATGTGCTCTATAACGTGCTGGAGCGCCTGCCCTGGCGCCAGCGCTGGTCGGTCGCGCCGGCGATCGGCGCCCCAACGCGCGTTGCTGGCGCAGCGCAGAGGGGCTCGCCGCAGGCGGAACGCGGTTGCGGTTCTGCCATTGCAGGGGCCGGGGCGATGGCGGATCGCCAGACTCATCGCGCCGCCCTCCGCGGCTCGATCAGGTACCGCAGGAGGTCCGGTCCAGGCATGAGGTCGGCGCCCGTGGCAGGGTTTGCGGATAATGGCCGCATCCGCCCACCCGGGCGCCGCCCAGCAGGCCCCGCATGCCCGCCTCGCCCCGCCGCACCCCGCCACCCGCCCTGATCCGGTTGCGCGGGGTCTGTCAGCACAATCTCCGGCACCTGGATCTGGACCTACCACTTGGTGAATTGATCGTGGTCACCGGCGTCTCCGGCTCCGGCAAGTCTTCGCTGGCCTTCGATACCGTCTACGCCGAGGGGCAGCGGCGCTATGTCGAGACCTTCTCGCCCTATGCTCGGCAGTTCCTTGATCGGATGGACCGGCCCTGCGCCGCGCGCATCGAGGGTATCCCGCCGGCGATTGCGATCGATCAGACCAATCCGGTGCGCACGGCGCGCTCGACCGTCGGTACCATGACGGAATTGAACGAGCATCTGAAGCTCTTGTTCGCGCGCGCCGCGCGGCTCTATTGTCAGGGTTGCGGGCGCGCGGTGCACCGCGATCGGCCAGAGGCGATCTGGGCGACCCTGCTGGCGCGCACCGCTGCTGCGGCTGCGCCCACGCGGGTGCTGATCTGTTTTCGCGTGCCGGTGCCGGCGGGGCTGACCCCGGCCGCGCTGCGCGCGGTGCTGGCCCAGCAGGGCTATGTGCGCATCCTGGCGGAGACGCCGGCGTTCCTGGATGTGATCCAGGACCGGTTGCGGCTGGACCCGGCGCGGCAGGGGCGCGCCATCGAGGCGCTGGAGACCGCCATGGCCCAGGGCCAGGGGCGGGTGACGGTCTATCCGCTGGCCACCGATGGGACGACGCTTGACCCCTGGCGCTTCTCGGCCGACCTGCATTGCCCGGATTGCGACCTGTCCTATCGCGCCCCGCGACCGCCGCTGTTCTCGTTCAATTCGCCGGTGGGGGCCTGTCCCACCTGCCGCGGCTTTGGGCGCACCATTGGCATCGATTGGTCGGCGGTGGTGCCGGAGCCGACCCGCTCGCTGCTCGATGGGGCGATCCGCCCGTTGCAGTCCGATGGCTATGCCGAGGTGCAGGAGGACCTGCTCGGCTTTGCCCATCGTCGCGGCATCCCCACCGCTGTGCCCTGGCAGGATCTGACCGCGGCGGATCGCACCTGGGTCATGGAGGGCGAGGGCGATTGGAGCGGCAGCGGCCCACCGCGGGTCTGGTACGGGCTGCGGCGCTTCTTCGATTGGCTGGAGTCGCGCAGCTATAAGCTGCATGTGCGGGTGCTGCTGGCGCGCTATCGCGCCTATGATCGCTGTCCGGACTGCGCCGGGGCGCGTCTGATCGACGAGGCGCTGGACTGGCGCCTGGGCGACCATGACCTGGCCGATCGCGCCCTGGCGCGCGCGGCGCGCTTTCGGCATGGCCGCATCCGGATGGACGCGGTCACCTGGCTGGGGCTACCGGGGCTGAACCTGCATGACCTGATGCGCTTGCCGATCGCGCGGCTGCGCGCCTTTTGCGATGGCCTGCAGCCGACCGGGGCGGCCGCAGCAGCCACCGACCTGCTCCTGACCACGATCCGCGCCCGGCTGGGGTATCTCACCGAGGTGGGTCTGGGCTATCTGACCATGGATCGCCAATCGCGCACCCTCTCCGGCGGCGAGGTGCAGCGGATCAACCTGACCACCGCGCTCGGGACCGCCCTGGTCAACACCCTGTTCGTGCTCGACGAGCCGAGCATCGGCCTGCATCCGCGCGATATCGACCGCATCGTCGCCATCCTGCGGCGATTGCGGGACCAGGGCAATTCATTGCTGGTGGTGGAGCATGATCCGCAGGTCATCCGTGCCGCCGATCGGCTGCTCGAACTCGGCCCCGGGCCCGGCGAGCACGGCGGACAGCTCCTGGGCAACGGCCCCCCGACGGCCCTGATGGCCGATCCGGCCTCGCTGACCGGGGCCTATCTGGCCGGCCGCCGCCGGGTCGCGGAGCCGCGCGCGCCGCTAGCCTGGGATGGCAATGGGCCGGCCCTGCGGCTGCAGGGGGCGCGTGCGCACAACCTGCAGGAGCTGACGGTAGTGATCCCGCTGGGACGGCTGGTGGTGGTGACCGGGGTCTCCGGTTCCGGGAAGTCCACGCTGGTGGAGGACGTGCTGTTCCGGCATCTGGCCCGCGCCAAGGGCCATCCAGAGGGTACCCCGGGGGCCTGCGATGCGCTCACCGGCGCGGAGCTGATCGCGGACGTCGTGCTGCTCGATCAGGCCCCGCTGGGGCGTAGCGGCCGCTCCAATCCGGCCAGCGTGGTCGGCGCGCTCGCGCCGCTGCGACGGCTGTTCGCGGCCACCCCGGCGGCGCAGGCGGGCGGCCTCGGCACCGGCCATTTCAGCTTCAACAGCGGCCCGGGCCGCTGTCCCACCTGCGGCGGGGCCGGCTTCGAGCTGGTGGAGATGCAGTTCCTGGCGGATGTGCGGCTGCGTTGCCCGGACTGCCACGGCCGCCGGTTTCGGCCCGAGGTGCTGGCGGTGCGGCTAGGCCCGGCCGCGGCGGAGGTCAACGGCGCCGACGCGACTGGCGCGCACCCCAGCACCCACATCGCGCCGGCCGCCGGGCTCAATATCGCCGAGGTGCTGGACCTGACCGCGGCCGCGGCCGCCGCGCGCTTCGCCGACCAGCCCGAGATCGTGCGCGCCCTGACCCCGCTGCTGGAGGTGGGGCTGGACTATCTGCGCCTGGGCCAACCGGTGCCGACCCTCTCCGGCGGCGAGGCGCAGCGGCTGAAGCTCGCCGCGCAGTTGGCCAAATCGCTCGGCCGCCGGCGCCGGCCGGGTGCCGGGCTGCTGTTCCTGCTCGATGAGCCCACCACCGGCCTGCACTTCGAGGATGTAGCGCGGCTGCTGGCGGCCCTGCGCCGGCTGCTCGCCGCCGGCCATTCGCTGCTGGTGATCGAGCACAACCTGGACCTGATCCGCGCCGCCGACTGGATCATCGATCTCGGCCCCGAGGGCGGCGCGGGCGGCGGGCGACTGGTCGCGACCGGCACCCCAGCGGCGATCGCCGCCTGCGCTGCCAGCCACACCGGCCAGGCCCTGCGGGCGAGCGCGGCCGCGGATGACTGGCCCGAGTCAGCGCCAGCGGCCGACACC
>REDK01000141.1 GCA_007693535.1 Chromatiaceae bacterium | reverse complement strand
CTCGCCGCTGCCGCGATCCGTCTCGCCCCGCTGCGCGCCGGGCGCCCGCTGCCGCCGGCGGCGGCACCAGGCCCGCCGCTCCTGATCGGCGGTCGCGAGATCCGGGCCCATCTGGAGCAGGCCCGCCACGCCCTGCGCGGCGGTGATCGCGCCGCCACCGGCAACGCCATGGCGGCGGCCCTGCGGCAACTGGCGCAGTATCAGGCGAGCGCCGGCGACCCGCTCCACCATGGCCGGGCGCTGGTCGCCGATCAGGCCCAGGCGGCAGCGCTGGCGGCACACCTGCACTGGCTGCGCTCGCTGCTGGAGCCGGCACCGTGGCCGGCGGCTGGCGCCGATGCGGGGGCAACGGCAACCACCGCCTCCCTGCTGCAACGGCTCGCCGCAAGCCTGCGGCAGGTCGCCGCGACCCTGCCGACAACGGGCCCGGAGTCGCTCACCGCCCCGGCGCCCTGGCAACCGGAGCGCTGAACCAGCGGCGAGATACCACACCGCGCGGCGCCCGTTGCACGGCCAGGCAAGTTGGAGGATCGAGTGAAGATACTGATCGATTGCGGCGCCTACACCGGCGACAGCCTGCCGGTGTTGATCGACCGCCATGGCCCCTTCGAGCGCATCATCTGCTTCGAGGCCAACCCGGGCCTGAGGCTGTTACCGCCGCCGGACCTGCGCATCCCGGTGGAGCTGCACCAGGTCGCGGTCTGGACCGCCGCTGGCGAGCAACGTCTGTTCTTCGGCGAGCATGCCGAGGGCTCCTCGCTGCTGGCGAACAAGACCAGCGGCAACCTCAGCCCGGCGCGCTCGGCGCTGGTGCCGACCATCGACTTCGCGGCCTGGCTGGAACAGCACACCGGGCCGGGCGATCGGCTCACCATCAAAATGGATATCGAAGGAGCGGAGTTTGCAGTGCTGCCTCGCCTGGCACGCCACCCGGTCCGGCGCCGCATCGCTCGGCTGTGGGTGGAATGGCACCACAATCGGCTGCACCCGGCCTGGCGCTATCGGCTGCAGCGACGACTGCTGGAACTGCGCTATCTGCTCGCCGGGCATCCCATCGGCAACTGGCGGCGCAAGACCATGGGGCTGGCCCGATGACCGGCGCAGGGCCCTCCGCTGGCAGCGCTGATCCGTTCTACGGCCTTTTTCGAGAGGGTTTGAACGGTTGATGGTCGGGTCGATCCTCGGCGGGGTGCGCTGGGAAAACCCGCCTCCGGGGACATCGAGTCGGCGCCGGCCGCTCTCGTGCCACCCCCTTGGGCGGCCGACGGCGCGCCGTAGGAGGCGGCTTGCTGGCGACCAGCCGCTGCGCCCCGTAGGAGCCGGCTTGCCGGCGACCAGCCTGCGCGCCGTAGGAGCCGGCGACCAGCCGCCGCCCGGATCGCCCGCAAGCGGGCTCCTACCGGCGCAATGCCAGATGCTGTAGGGTTAGCGGTGGTGCATCGCGGGGATGGATGGTGCATGCCCGCTGCGTGTGACTGCCCCGCGCGGGCAGGAGTTTTCCGGCCTTCCATGTCGTGCTCCCTTGAAGAATGGCGGCCAATCAGGCAGTCTGCGTCGGGTTTTGGCCTGTCCCGGCCAGGCGTCGGATTTGCGCGAACGAGGTTAGATCAGTGAGTAAATCGTTTTTTGGTCTCGGCAAGTCGGCTGACGGCTCTGCCAAGCTGGATGTCGGCGCGCTTGCAGTGCGCGGCGCCACCATCTTCCTGATTCTTGGCACCGCGTATCTGGTGCTGATCGATCGATACAAGGTGGAGAAGGTGCCCAGTCCGGCCGAGGTAGCGGTCAATCTGGCACCAGTCGGCCAGGTCGTCCTGGTCGAGCCCGAGCCAGAGCCAGCCGTGGCCGAGGCCGAGCCAGTCGAGGCCGCGCCTGAGGCAGCCCCCGAGTCGGAGCCGGCCGTGGCCGAGACCGAGCCAGTCGAGGCCGCGCCTGAGGCAGCCCCCGAGTCGGAGCCCGCCGTCGCCGAGACCGAGCCAGTCGAGGCCGCGCCTGAGGCAGCCCCCGAGTCGGAGCCCGCCGTCGCCGAGACCGAGCCAGTCGAGGCCGCGCCTGAGGCAGCCCCCGAGTCGGAGCCCGCCGTCGCCGAGACCGAGCCAGTCGAGGCCGCGCCTGAGGCAGCCCCCGAGTCGGAGCCCGCCGTCGCCGAGACCGAGCCGGCTGAAGCCGCACCGGAGGCCGCACCCGAGCCAGAGCCGGCCGTGGCCGAGACCGAGCCGGCCGAGGCCGCGCCTGAGGCAGCACCCGAGTCGGAGCCGGCCGTGGCCGAGACCGAGCCAGTCGAGGCCGAGCCTGAGGCCGCCCCAGAGCCAGAGCCGGCCGTCGCCGAGACCGAGCCAGTCGAGGCCGTGCCTGAGGCCGCACCCGAGCCAGCGCCGGCCGTGGCCGAGACCGAGCCGGCCGAGGCCGCACCGGAGGCCGCCCCAGAGTCGGAGCCGACCGTCGCCGAGACCGAGCCGGTCGAGGCCGCGCCTGAGGCCGCCCCAGAGTCGGAGCCGGCCATGGCCGAGGCCGAGCCGGCGGCACCGCCCGTCGCCTACACGCCGGCCTACCCGCCATCTGCGCCAGGCACCTTCACTGTGCCGGTGGCGCCGCGGCGCTTGGGCCCGTCGCTGCCGCCGCCGCAGTGGGCGCCCCAATACGCCCCCCTGCCGCCGCTGCATTGGCAGGCGCCACGCTGAGGCGATTGCCGGAAACCGTTATGCCAGATGACGGGGGATTGACGTTCGCCTTCTAAGGGGTGCTGGCGGGAGCAGAGTAAGCGCTGTCACCGCCAGCGCGACGCCGAAGGCGGGCGTCAAGACCAGTCAGATGGTATGAAAGTAGCAAGAAATCGCCTAAGGCTCACCCCTATTCGATGCGCCTGAAGCCGCATCCACCTATCGTTGGTGTGGGTGGGTTTTGAGCGACGGCTACGAGACAGCTGAAGCCGCACTTCAGTGACGAAGGATCCGCGTGGGTACAAACACCGTGCCCATCCTCGTAGCGACTGATCCGCAAGCTGTCTCGCGATTCGAATGCGGGGCGCAAGATCGCGTAGGCGGGTTGCGAGGGGCAAACAAACATTTGGGGTGGTCTGCCATCTAGCAGGGCCTGGTGGGTGAGAAGAACTACGCACGGGCCGAAACTTGCTGACCTCCGCGCCCTGGGCCGGATCGAGGCGAGTCAGGTAGATGCCCCCGCGCGTATACCGGGAATCAGCCCAGCCATCGGGCTCCTCCGGCAACCGCTCGCTCAGCTCCCCCTCGAGTTAGTCGCTTTCGCTCAGTCACAATAAGGATTGCTCGTATCCAGTGCACACCCTGCGTTGCGATATTGATTGCCAAGACGGGATCTACGCGGTTATCAACGTTGCGGTGATGCGGTTGCGCCTGGGCACGCTTGGCGTGCCCAGGCAACCGGGCTGATATCGCAACTCAGAGCAGGCGTTCGATTGCCTGCACCATCTTGCGGCTCTCTGGTCCCGTCATGCTGGAGAAGGCATTAACGACCCGTCCCTCGCGGTCGATCAGGTACTTGTAGAAGTTCCACTTGGGATAGACACCGGTCTGTTCAGCCAGATACTGAAACAGCGGATCGGCAACGCCCTTTTTGACGTGAAGCTTCTCGAACATCGGAAACTCCACCGAGTAGGTCAGCCGGCAGAACTCCTGGATCTGCTCCTCGGTGCCGGGTTCCTGATTGCCGAAGTCGTTGGACGGAAAGCCAAGCACGACGAAACCGCGCTCGCCGTACTTGCGATACAGGGCCTCAAGCCCCTCGTACTGGCCGGTGAATCCGCACTTGCTGGCGGTGTTGACCATCAGGATGACCTGACCCTGATAGGCCTCGCACAGGCGGACCTGTTCATCGCCAGCCAGGCGACGCAGCGCAAAGTCGAGGGCTGGGGCACAGCCGCCACGGGCCTGACTTGTGGTCGGTTCCGCGGCCTGGCTCGGTGCCTCGGTTTGAGATGGGGTTTGGGATGGGGCTTGGGTGGGCATGATCAGACCTCCAATGAGCGCGAGCAGGATGGCCGGTCGCATCGTCGTTCCTCGCTGTTCAAAATATCGACACTCCCAGGAAATGGTGCAGCCCGCGGCTGATCCCAACCTCCGACCTGGATCACTGCTCAAACCGACGCCTGGGCTTAGGCCGGACGAGGCAGGGCGGAGCGATTGTGACCTGTCGACCGACTGCGGACGCGCCCGGGGACGCCTTCGCAACGGCCGGCGGTTGGTGCACAACCGCTGCGGCGATTTCTGTCAACCGACCTCTCCGGAACCTGGAAGAGGGCCGGCCGGCTACTGGGGCAGCTAGACCGAAGCCTGGTCAAAAGCTGGTCGTGCTTTGAAATGTCCGGACTCGCACCAAGTTTAGCTGCCACTAAAACAACCGCTGGGAGTCCTATGAGATGAGCGATTGGATCGAAGGGACCATTGTTGGCAAGCGACACTGGTCAGCGGCACTGTACAGCCTGCAGGTTGATGCCCCGTTGCCGGCGTTTCGGGCCGGACAGTATGTCAAGATCGCCCTGGACGTGGATGGCGCGCGGGTAGGTCGGCCGTACTCGCTGGTCAACGCCCCTCACGAGCGCCCGCTGGAGTTCTATTTCAACGAGATACCCGAGGGACCGCTGACCCCGAGGCTGTCCGATCTGTGCCCCGGCGATCGCGTCTGGGTGTCGGCCAAACCCAGCGGTGTGTTCACGCTGGACAATCTGGTTCCGCGCCGGCATCTGTGGATGCTGGCGACCGGGACCGCGCTCGGTGTCTATCTATCGATGCTCAAGACCCCGGACCCCTGGGCGCGCTTCGAGCGGGTGATCCTGGTCCATGGCGCCCGCAATGCCGGCGAGCTGGCCTACGGCGAGACCATTGCTGCGATCCAGGCCGCCCACGAGGACAGCTTCACCTTCATCGCCGCCCTGACCCGCGATGTCAGCGAGACCGCGCTGCAGGGTCGCGTCACCACGCTGCTGACGAGCGGCGCCCTGCAGGCGGCTGCCGGCGCCGACATCACCCCCGACAACAGTCATCTGATGTTGTGTGGCAACTCGGCCATGATCAAGGACGTGCGCGCCTGGCTGGAGGCGCGCGGCATGCACCGGCACAAGCGCCACGAGCCGGGGCACTACACCACCGAGCAGTATCACTGAGCGCCGCCGTGGCCGATCGCATCGCCGCGGCGCGCGCCCGGCTCTCGCGCCGGGTCGCCCATCAGGCGACCCGCCTCTGAATCGGCATCCGGCCCGGCATCTGGCCCGGCATCTGGCCCGGCACGCGAGCAGAGATGAACAGCAGCGACCCGATACCGCGGCGAGTGCGCCGTCTGCTTATCGTCCTTGGCGACCAGCTCGATCAGGACCAGGCCGTGCCGGCCGACCTCGACCCCGAGCGTGACCTGCTCTGGATGTGCGAGGCAGCGACCGAGGCGACCCATGTCCCTTCGCACCGGGCGCGCACCGTGATGTTCCTCGCCGCCATGCGGCACTTTGCCGAGGCGGTCCGGGCCACGGGGCTGCCGCTGCGCTATCTGGCCCTGGACCAGCATGACCACCCCACCCTCGCCGCCAGCCTGGCGGCCGATCTCGCCGTCCTGCGTCCGGACCAGGTCTGGCTGATCCAGCCCGGTGAATGGCGCGTGCAGGCAGCCTTGACCGCGGCCTGCCGCGCGGCCGGACAGGAGCCGCTGCTGCTGCCTGACCGCCATTTCCTCTGCCGCCGCGCCGAGTTCGATGCCTGGGCCGATGACCGCAAGGAACTGCGCCTGGAGCACTTTTATCGCTGGATGCGGCGCCGCCACGAGATCCTGCTCGATGATGGCGCGCCCACCGGCGGCACCTGGAACTTCGATCGCGCCAATCGCCGCCCCTTCGGCAAGCGCGGACCAGGACAGGTGCCAGCCCCACTCGGGTTCGCGCCAGACCCGTCCACCCGCGCGGTCATGGACCTGGTGGCACGGCGCTTCCCCGCCGCCCCGGGCCGGCTCGACGCCTTCGACTGGCCGCTGACCCCGGCCCAGGCCGAGGCCGCGCTGAGCGACTTCATCACCCACCGGCTTGCCGCCTTCGGGCCCTATCAGGACGCCATGTGGGAGGCCGAGCCCTATCTCTATCACGCGCGCCTGTCAGCGGCACTGAACCTGAAACTGATCGCCCCCGAGCGGGTTATCGCGGCAGCGGTCGCGGCCTATCGGGCCGGAGCGGCACCGATCGCCTCGGTGGAAGGCTTCGTGCGCCAGATCCTGGGCTGGCGCGAATACGTGCGCGGGGTCTACTGGCGGGCGATGCCCGGGTATCTCGATGCCAACGCCCTGGACGCCAACCAGCCGCTGCCCGCCTTCTATTGGAGCGGTGCCACCGACTTCGCCTGCCTGCGTGCGGTCATCGGTCAGATCCTGACCCATGGCTATGCCCATCACATCCAGCGGCTGATGGTCACCGGCCTGTTCGCTCTGCTGCTCGGGGTGCAGCCGCGGGCGGTGCATGCATGGTATCTGGCCATGTTCGTGGACGCGGTGGAATGGGTGGAGGCCCCCAATACCCTGGGCATGAGCCAGTACGCCGACGGCGGCTTGCTCGCCTCCAAGCCCTATGCCGCCAGCGGCGCCTATATCCAGCGCATGGGCAACTATTGTCAGGGCTGCCGCTATGACCCGAAGCAGGCCGTTGGCGCACGCGCCTGCCCCTTCACCACCCTGTATTGGGACTTTCTGGCCCGCCACCAGCCGCGCTTCGCCGCACATCCGCGCACCGCGCTGATGTGGCGCAACCTGGCGCGCATCGAGCCGGCGCGCCTCGCGGCAATTCGCACCCAGGCGGCGGCCCTGCGCGCCGAGTTCGCCTGAGCGGCGGGGGCACCGGGGCCATTACCGCGGAGGATGATGATGGACGCCGACGTGATCGTGATCGGTGCCGGGCTGAGCGGCCTGGCCTGTGCGCTGGAACTGATGGAGAGCGGCCTGCGGCCGCTGGTGCTGGAGGCAGCGATGCAGCCCGGTGGGCGCATCGCCACCGACCAGGTGGACGGCTTCCGGCTCGACCGGGGGTTTCAGGTCCTGCAGACCTGGTACCCGGCCGCGCGGCACTGGCTGGACTATGACGCCCTGGACCTGCGGCCCTTCTATCCCGGGGCCCTGGTGCGCATCGACGGCCGCTTCCACCGGGTCAGCGACATCTGGCGGCGCCCGGGCGCCCTGGCCGAGATGCTGCGCTCGCCCGTGGGGACCCTCGGCGACAAACTGCGCCTACTAAGGCTGCGTCGGCGCGCCCTGGCCGGCGATCTGGAACACCTCTATGCCCGCCGCGAGACCGATGCCCCGTCCCTGCTGCGCGGGCTCGGTTTCTCCGAGCAGATCATCGAGCGCTTTTTCCGGCCCTTCTTCTCCGGGGTCTTCTTCGAGCCCTCGCTGGCCGTCTCCAGCCGCGCCTTCGAGTTCGTCTTTCGCGCCTTTGCCCTCGGCGACACCGCCCTGCCGGCCCACGGCATGGGCGAGATCCCCCGCCAACTCGCGGCCCGCTTGCCGCCGGACTGCATTCGCTACGGCCAGCGCTGTACCGCGATCGAGGACCAGCAGGTGATCTTGGCGGATGGCGGGCGTTGCAGCGCGGCGGCCATCGTCATCGCCACCGACGGCGGCGCAGCGGCGCAGTTGCTCGGCCGTCCCGCGCCCCCGACGCGCGGCACCACCTGCTTCTATTTCGCCGCTACGCGCGCACCCATCGACGGCCCCTATCTGGTCCTCGCCGCCGACGGCAGCGGTCCAATCAACAGCCTGCTCTGCCCCAGCAATCTGGCCCCGGCCTATGCCCCGCCCGGACAGGCCCTGGTGACGGTCAACTGCTTCGACAGCGAGGCGGCGCCGGAAAGCCTCGAACCGGCAGTGCGTCAGCAGCTCGGCGCCTGGTTCGGTGCCGCGGCGGCCGACTGGCGCCTGCTGCAGGTCTACCAACTGCGCGCGGCCCTGCCGGGACAAGCCCCGCCGGTGACTGCCCTAGCGCCGGTGCGACCGGTGCGCCCCGGGCTCTGGGTCTGCGGCGAACTGGTCGCCCCGCCGTCGATTCATTGGGCCTTGGCCAGCGGCGAGGCCACCGCCGCTGCCGTGCTGGCGGCATACCGGGACAGACCGTGACGCAAGGTCGCGCGCGACGGATCGGGTCCGGCCCCGCGACTGGCCCCAACACCAGCGCCGGCACCAGCGCCGGCATCAGCTCCCGAACCAGCTTCGGCACCAGCACTGGCGCCGCCGACCTGCGCCTGGGCATCGACGGCTGCCGTGGCGGCTGGGTCTGGGTGGCCAACCAGGGTAGTGACTGGGACTGCGGGCTCGCCCCCAGCCTCACCGCCCTGGCTGGCCGGCTGGAGCAGGCGGCCCTCGCGCTGATCGATATCCCCATCGGACTTCCCAGCGGCGGCCCAGCCGAGCGCGCCTGCGACCGTGCCGCCCGCGCCCTGCTCGGGCGCCCCCGCGCCGCCAGTGTGTTTCGTACCCCGTGCCGACCGGTCCTTGCCGCCAGCGACTATCCCAGCGCCTGCGCCATCAGTCGCGCCCACAGCGGGGTGGCCCTCTCCTGCCAGACCTGGAATATCCTCGCCAAGATCAGAGAGACCGACCAGCTCTTGGCGACACGCCCCGGTCTGCACCAGCGGCTGTGGGAGGCGCATCCAGAACTCTGCCTCTACGGCCTCGCCGGCGGACAACCGATGCAGCATCCCAAGCGCCAGCCGGCCGGCGCCCGCGAGCGCCTGACCCTGCTCGCGCGGCATGCCCCCAATGCCCTCGCCTGTGTCGAGGCACTGGTACAGCGGCAGCGCCAACGCGACCTGGCCCGCGACGATGCCATCGATGCCGCCGCACTGGCGGTTACCGCCATGCTGCTGCGCGAACAGCCAGCGATCCGGCTGCCGCCGGCACCCCTGCGGGACGCTCGCGGGCTGCCGAT
Source organism: Chromatiaceae bacterium (assembly GCA_007693535.1). Classification (GTDB taxonomy): domain Bacteria; phylum Pseudomonadota; class Gammaproteobacteria; order Chromatiales; family Chromatiaceae; genus Lamprobacter. The sequence continues at coordinate 20,550 of REDK01000141.1, read as the reverse complement.
GGGCCTGGTCTATGTGCTGACCGCGGCAGCCTGAGGCAGACTTGAGGCCAACCTGATACGGACGGGCGAAACGCGCCCGGCCGACTCTCGAGTCGCGCCCGCGGCAGTTCCCCACCAGACCCCAACCAAGGCCTGCGGGTTCGGCAAAATACCCAAGCAAGACCAGCAGTTGTCGGCTACCTGGGGATGCCCTATCGTAGCGCGCCGAGGTCCGGCGCGATGCCTGCTGCGGCGACCCCAGCCAACCCGGAGCACCGCCGGCAACGACCAGGACGAACAACGATGAAGTACCAAACCGGAGTGCTCTGATGCAATTGACGCTGCTATTGCTTGCCGCGCTGCTCGCGGTAACTTGCGGGCCCGCCGTGGCTGGGTCCGATGCCGACACCCCCGCGAGGAGCGCGCGGGAAACCGACCTGCAGGCCGGCGCGGTGATGTTCCGCCAGTGCGCCCTCTGCCATGGCCAGCACGGCCAGGGCATCATCGGCGGCAAGTATCCGCGCATCGGCGGCCTGCCGGACTATTATTTACTCAAGGCCTTACGCGACTATAAGACCGGCGAACGCGGCTATGATGCGATGCTGGTCGTGGGTGGACTCAAGCACGCCGACGAGGCGGCACTCGCCGACCTCGCCGCCTATATCGCCGCCATCGAGGTGCAGGTAGCCATTCCAACGCCAGAGCAGGGCAATATCCGCAAGGGTGACCGGCTCTTCCGCAACGACTGTCGCACCTGCCATGGCCGCGCGGCACAGGGCATGGAGCGCAAGGAATCGCCGCCGCTGGTGGGGCAGTACCATGAGTATTTGCTGCGCCAGATCGGCCTGTTCCGCACCGGTCACCGGGTGCACGCCAATGATCCGGAGGATGACACCTTTGTCGCCTACGACGAGGAGGATCTGCGCAACATCATCGCCTACATCGTCTCCCTAAACCCCAAGCCCGAGCCGATCGCAGCGACGCCCTGAGGACGAACCGAGAGGACGCGCGGATTGCCGGGTGCAACCCGACGCCGCGCTCCGCTGGTCCGGCCCCGGCGAGACAGGTCGAATCCTTCAGGGTCGTCCTGACGGGGCCATGGGAGCGCCGGGCAGCGGACCTGCCGGCGTCGCGTCGGGGCCTTGGTGCAGGCTCCGGTCCCGGTCAATCGCGCCCACCCGGGCCACCAAACAACCAGAGTGCTAGCCCGCCGCCGGCGCGGTCTGGCCCCACGAGGAGTCAGTCAGATGCAACCGACGCCAATCTTACCCAGCCGCCTGCTAACGGGCCTGCGCCACCTTCCCCTCGGGCTCGGGCTCGGGCTGCTGCTCCTGCTGCTCGCGCTGCCGCTCTGGGCCATCGATCCCGACCGCGCCCCCGAGGTCAATATCTTCGAGATCGGTCAGACGGTCCTGAAGTTGGGCCTGGCCGAGGGGGTCGACCCGGATGACGCCATCGCCGCGATGAACTCCAAGGCGATCGATCTCAATATGAAACTCGTCGGCCATCAGAACGTAAGCGCCGAACTAGAGGCACGCGGCCTGGACACCCCGCGGCTGGAGATCTTCCAGTTCTGCCGGCCGGAGGATGCGATCAAGATGGTGCGCTTCAACACCATCTACGCGGCCTACATGCCCTGCAGCATCGCCTTGGTGGAAGACGGCGACGGCCGTTACTGGCTGGAGATGCTCAACCTGGACATGATCATCAACGCCTACGAACTGCCCCCCGACCTGCAGGCGATCGCCATTACCATCAACGGCGAGATGCTGTCGATCATCACCGCCGGCGCCACTGGCGAGTTCTGACGCGACAGCGCGCGGGCGGCCCGGGCGCGCGGTCAACCGCAGCAGCGGCCGGGCCGAACGGGCCAGCGCTGCGGGCAGCGGCAGGTACCCGCGGCCGCCCTGCCCGCGGGCCGGCCACAACGATCTGGCCAACCGTGGCCAACGGTGATCCGCTGTGGCCAGCCGGCTCTCCTGCACGGCGATGGAGTGACCACGATGCGCATCCCAATCCCCAGTGCCGGCGGCGCGCTCGCCTTCGGCGTCATCGCCCTGACCGCGAGCCTGAACCTGAGCCTCCCCGTCAACGCCGGTGAGCGCATCTATCGCGTCATCGATGCCGCAGGCAATGTCACCTTCACCGACGTCCCCCCGCCCGGCGTCGCGGCGACCGACGTCACCCCGATCACGCTGCCCGCAGGCCCCACCCCGGCCCAACAGCGGGCCGCCGAGGAGCGGATTGAGGCAATCCGCCGCGAGGCTGAGAGCCTGGCGGCGGAGCGCGCCCGCGCCAGCGCTGAACGACACCAAGAGGTGAGCGCCGCGGAACAGGAGTTGGCCGCCGCCCGGGCAGCCCTCGCGGAGGCCGAGGTCCAAGGCAGCGGCGACTGGCAGACCCTGGTCACCGGCGGGCGTGTCCCCTCGGCCGCCTACCGGCAACGGGTGGAGGCAGCGCGCGCCCGGGTTGCGGAGGCCGAGCGCGCAGTCCGGAGCGCCGGCGGCCAGGTCCGCTGACCAGGTGCGCGACCAGCTCCGCTGTTGAGGACGGGGGCAGGTCGCCGACCCTCCCCGGCACGACCCCACGGCCAAACCGTTCCGACCCCGCTCAGGGCACCTCGCCGTCCAGTTGCTCGACCAGGAAATCGATCAGCGCCCGCGCCCGCGGCGGCACCCAGCGGCGATCGGCATAGACCGCGTAGATGGTCAGCCCGGGCGGTTGCCAATCGCCCAGGATCGTCTCCAGACGCCCCTGCGCCAGGGCGTCGCGGGCCAGAAAGCGCGGGATCATCAAGACACCCAAACCGGCCTCGGCGGCAGCCAGCAACACCTCACCGTTGTCGGCCTGGATTGATCCCTGCACCCGCACCAGCGCGGTCTCGGCGCCGCGCTGCAGGCGCCATTCATGAATGGCCGGGGCATTGCTGTAGAGCAGACACTCGTGACCCGCCAGTTCCCGCGGATGACCAGGACGGCCGCGGCTGGCCAGATAGGCCGGGCTCGCGCACAGGACCAGCCCGGTGCGGGCCAGCGGGCGCGCCACCAGACCAGGGTCCAGGACGGCGGCGATGCGGATCGCCAGGTCGAAGCCGCCTTCCACCAGATTCACCAGCTCGTCGGTCAGGGTCACATCCAGGATCAGCGCCGGATGGCGCTGTTTGAACCGCGCCAGGATTGGGGCTAGGTAGCGGATGCCGAAACTGAGCGGGGCACTCAGGCGCAGCCGACCGCTCACCTGCCCACCGGCGGGGACCAGGTCGCGCTCCAGTTCGTCCACCAGCAACAGGATCTGCGCCGCCCGCTGGTAGAGCGCGGTGCCGGCCTCGGTCAGGGACTGGCGCCGGGTGGTACGTTGCAGCAGGCGGGCGCCCAGGCGCGCCTCCAGCTTGGCCAGGTAACGGCTGGGCTGACCGCGGGCCAGGGCGAGGCGCTGCGAGGCGGCGCTGAAGCCGCCGCTCTCTACCACCGTGACGAAGACCCGCAGCGCCCGCAGCAGGTCGAAATCGGGCAGATCGATATTTGCCATGGGGATTCCTGCGGCCAGGAGGGTGCCGCCGCGAAGCGGCGGCTGGCTGAGCAACCCGCAGCATAGGCGATCACGGCGGCGCTGGTGGCCACCACCGACCGCGCTCGCCTGGCCCGCCTCGCACCCTGGTTGCACAGCCGCACTGTTGCCCGGGGTTGGGATTCAGTAGAATCGCCGCCCCATGGACCTGAACTTCCTAGAATTCGAACAACCGGTCGCCGAACTCGAGGCGAAGATCGAAGAGTTGCGCCATATCGGCAACGACAACGCGATCAACATCGCCGAGGAGATCGAGCATCTGGAGAGCAAGAGCCGGGCGCTGACCGAGCAGATCTTCTCCGCGCTCACGCCCTGGCAGATCTCCCAGCTCTCGCGGCATCCGCTGCGGCCGTACCTGCTGGACTACGCCAGTCGCATCTTCGACGAGTTCGAAGAGCTGCACGGCGACCGCGCCTTCGCCGATGACCGCGCCATCGTCGGCGGCATCGGTCGCATCGACGGCCGCGCGGTGATGATCATCGGCCATCAGAAGGGCCGCGACACCAAGGAGAAGATCCAGCGCAACTTCGGCATGCCGCGGCCCGAGGGCTACCGCAAGGCGCTGCGGCTGATGCAGCTCGCCGAGCGCTTCCGCCTGCCGATCTTCACCTTCATCGATACCCCGGGGGCCTATCCCGGCATCGGGGCCGAGGAGCGCGACCAGAGCGAGGCGATCGCCAAGAACCTCCAGCTCATGGCAGGGTTGCGGGTGCCGATCATCGTCACCGTGACCGGCGAGGGCGGCTCCGGCGGGGCGCTGGCCATCGGTGTCGGCGACCGCCTGATGATGCTGCAGTTCAGCACCTATTCGGTGATCTCCCCGGAGGGCTGTGCCTCGATCCTCTGGAAGAGCGCCGACAAGGCCCAGCTCGCCGCCGAGGCCATGGCCATCACCTCCAATCGCCTCTATGACCTGGGCCTGGTCGATGTGGTGATCCCAGAGCCGCGCGGCGGTGCCCATCGCGACCTCGATGCGATGGCCGCTAGCCTCAAGCTGGCCCTGCTCGATCAGCTCGCCGAGGTGGAGACCCAGCCGATCGAAACCATCGTCGCCGCCCGCTACGCCCGCCTGCGCGGCTTCGGGCGGTTCAAGGACTGAGCACAACCAGCGCCCCCGGTTGGCGCCCCTGGCGTGGCCCCTGCGGCGCCCTGGTCGCCCGGCCGCGCGGCCTCCGGCCCGTTGCAGCTCGCCCGCAACCCCAGCATCCGCAGCGACCCTGCCCATGGCCAGCTTCGATGCTGCCACCCTGCATGCCACCCTGGCCGCCCTGCCACCGGTTGGGCGGCTGTGGATCGGCCTCAGCGGCGGGCTCGACTCCACGGTCCTGCTGCATGCCGCGGCGAGCCTGCGCGGGCAACTCCCCGGCGCCTTGCATGCCCTGCACCTCGACCATGGTCTGCATCCGCACGCCCCCCGCTGGGCCGAGCACTGCCGCCAGGTCTGTGGTGATCTCGACGTGCCGCTGACCGTGCACCGCCTGGTCGTCCCGCGCCGCCCCGGCGCCAGCCTGGAGGCCAGTGCCCGCGCCGCCCGTTATCAGGCCGCCGCTGAGGTCATCGGTCCCGGCGAGGCGCTGGTCACCGCCCATCATCGCGATGATCAGGCCGAGACCCTGCTGCTGGCGCTGCTGCGCGGCAGCGGCCTGCACGGCCTGGCGGCGATGCCGGCGGCCGCCCCGCTCGGGTCGGGCTGGCTGCTGCGGCCACTGCTCGACCAGGACCGCACCGCGCTGCTCGCCTATGCCCGGCAGCACCGGCTGGCCTGGATCGACGACCCCAGCAACGCTGATCTCCGCCACGACCGCAACCGCTTGCGCCAGCAGGTGCTGCCGATGCTGCGCCTGCGCTGGCCGGGGGCTGCCGCGACCATCGCCCGCAGCGCCGCCCATTGCGCCGAGGCGGCGGCGCTGATCGATGCCAGCGTCGCCGCGCTGCTGCCGTCACTGGCAGGGAGTCGACCCCATACCCTGGCCGTGGGCGCTCTGCGCGCCCTGGCCGAGACCGATCCGGCCCGCGCCCGCGCCCTGCTGCGCCATTGGCTGCGCGGCCAGGGGCACCGGCCGCCGCCGCGGGGACGCCTGGCACAGATCATCGCGCAGGTCTTGCCGGCCCGCGCCGATGCCGCCCCGCTGGTGACCTGGACCGGCTGCGAGGTGCGCCGCTATCGCGACGACCTGTTTGTCCTGGCGCCGTTGCCGCCGGCGCCCGCCATCCGCCTGGCCTGGGATGGTCGCGGCTCGCTGGCATTGCCCGCCGGTCTGGGGCGGCTGCGGCTGACCGGGGGCACCGCGGGCCCGGTCGGGGCCGCAACTGCCGCCAGGACCATCCGGCTGGAGGTCTGGTTCGGCCACAGCGGCCTGCGCTGCCGGCGTCCCGGCGCACCGGGGCAGCGCCTCAAGCACTGCTTCCAACAGGCCGGCGTTCCGCCCTGGCTGCGGCCCTACGTGCCGCTGCTGCTGGCCGCGGGTCGCGAGGACCCGGCACTGATCGCCATCGCCGGGGTCGCCGACTGCGCCGCAGTCGCGCCGGGGCTGATCTGGGAGGACCATCCCTGGACGCGCTTCGGACTGTTTCAGGTCGATCGCGGTGCCGAGCCCTGCGCCGCAGATGACTGAGCGTCCTGTGGCTACCGAGGCGCCACGGGCGCCGGTTGCGGATGAAAGCACCGCCGCGGGCGCGAGTACCCCCGCCGTCGCGCTGCGCCCGGCAACCCTGGCGGATCTCGATGCCCTACTCGCGCTGGAACTGGCGAGCTTCAGCAGCGATCGGCTGAACCGTCGCCAGTTCCGGCACCTATTGACCCGCGCCCAGGCCCTGCTCCTGGTGGCAACGGCTGCCGATCAGGGCAACGCGCCGGGGGCACCGCTGCTCGGTTATGTCCTGGTGTTGCTCAACCGGGCCACCGCGGTGGCCCGGCTCTATTCGATTGCGGTCGCTGCCGCGGCCCGCGGTCGCGGTATCGGCCGAGCCCTGGTCATGGCCGCCGAGGCGGCGACCTGGAACGCCAACCGCGCCTGGCTGCGGCTGGAGGTGCGGCAGGACAATCCAGCCTCCCAGCGCCTGTTCGAGAGGCTCGGCTATCGGCGCTTCGGCGTCCGGGCGGACTATTACCAGGATCACATGACGGCGCTGCGCTACGAGAAGGCCATCGCCCCCGCCTACGAGCGCGCGCTGGCGCGCGTGCCCTTTTACGAACAGAGCCTGGAGTTTACCTGCGGCGCCTGCTGTCTGATGATGGCCATGCGCGCGCTGGTCCCGGCTCTGCCCTTGGACCGACGCCTGGAGCTGCGCGTCTGGCGCGAGGCCACCAGCATCTTCATGACCTCGGGCCATGGCGGATGCGGCCCGTTCGGCCTGGCCCTAGCCGCTACGGCGCGGGGCTTTCGCGCCGAAGTCTGGGTCAACGACCGCGGCGTGCCGCTGATCGATTCGGTGCGCAGCCCGGACAAGAAGGCGGTGATGCGGCTGGTGCACGAGGACATGCTCGAACAGGTCGAGCGCCTGGGCATACCGGTCCACTATCAGGCCCTAGGCCTCGATGATCTCGGGGCCCGGTTCGCGGCCGGTGCCATCCCCCTAGTGCTGATCTCCTCCTATCGCATCGCGGCCGCCAAATCGCCCCACTGGGTGGTGGTGACTGGCAGCGACGGACGTTTCGTCTATGTCCATGACCCCTTCGTCGACGGCGCCAAGGGCGAGACTCCCCTCGATTCGATGAACATCCCGATCCGGACGGCGGAGTTCCGGCGCATGGCCCGCTATGGCCGCGCCGGGTTGCAGGCGGTGGTGCTGATCGCCCTGCCGGGGACGGGCCGCAGCGATGGCTGAGCACCTATTGCTGGTCGAACAGGCCGCGGACTGGAGGCCGGACTTCCCGCAGCTCGCGGTGGTCAGCGCCCGCGAATACCTGGCCGACAGCACCGCCGGCGCCAGCACCGGGACCCGACGGCCGCTGCGGGTGATCAACCTGTGCCGCAGCTATCGCTACCTGAGTATCGGCTACTACTGCTCGCTGCTGGCCGAGGCGCGCGGCCACAAGGTGGTGCCCAGCGTGCGCACCATTCAGGAACTCTCCAGCCGCCAGCTCTACGGGCTGATCACCGATGAACTCGACCAGCGCCTGCAGCGCCTGCTCGGCGGGCGCCGTGGAGCGGCGAACCCCGGCACCTTCGCGCTGACCTGCTACTTCGGTCAGTGCGAGGCGCGCGAGTTGGCGCCCCTGGCCCGCCAGCTCTTCGAGACCTTCCGCTGCCCGATCCTCGAGGTCGACCTGCGCCAGCTCGAGCCGCGCCTGGGCGGCACCTGGCGCATCGGCGCCATCCGCGCCCTGACCCTGAACGAACTCGACGCAACCCAGGTACAGGCCTTCTTTGCCGCCCTCGACGGCTATCTGTCGCGGCGCTGGCGCCAGCCACGGGCACGGCTCAGCTATCGCTACGATCTCGCCATCCTGCATGACCCGCGGGAGGAGTTGCCACCTTCCAACCCCAGGGCCCTGCGCCGCTTCCAGCAGGCCGGCAAGGGGCTGGGCGTGAATGTGGAACTCATCCAGCGCAAGGACTACGCCCGTTTGGCCGAGTACGATGCCCTGTTCATCCGCGAGACCACGGCCATCGACCATCACAGCTTTCGCTTCGCCAAGAAGGCCGACCGCGAGGGCTTGGTGGTGATCGATGATCCGGAGTCCATCCTGCGCTGCACCAACAAGGTCTTCCTGGCGGAACTGCTGGCAGCCAAGCGGGTACCGCGCCCACGGACCCTGATCCTGCGCCGTGAGACCCTGCTGGAGGCAGAGGCGCAGATCGGCTATCCGGTGGTCCTGAAGATCCCCGAGGGCTCGTTCTCGCGCGGGGTCTACAAGGCCGGCGACCGGACCGAACTGCGGCAGCTCGCCCAGCGCCTGTTCCGGGAATCGGACCTGATCCTGGCCCAGGAGTATCTCTATACCCCGTTCGACTGGCGCATCGGCATCCTCGGCCGGCGCCCGCTCTATGCCTGCAAGTACTTCATGAGCCCGGCCCACTGGCAGGTGGTGCGCCATCGCGGCGACGGCCGCCGCGACGAGGGCGGCGCCGAGACCATCCCAGTAGAACAGGCCCCGGCGGACGTGGTGCGCCTCGCCCTGCGCGCAGCCAATCTGATCGGCGACGGGCTCTATGGGGTGGACGTGAAGGCCACCGCGCGCGGGGCGGTGGTCATCGAGGTCAATGACAACCCGTCGCTGGATGCCGGCGTCGAGGACGCGGTGCTCGGCGAGCAGCTCTATCAGGCCATCATCGGCGACTTGATCGCCCGCTTGGAACGGCGCCGGGCGGGGCGGCGCTGATGTCGGCGGATACCACCGAGGCCGCGGCACGGCCGGGGGCAGATCGGGCCACGCTGGCGCGCGCGCTGGACCGTTATCGCCCCCTGCTAGAGGCCGACTGGGGGCGGTTCCTGGAGGCCCTGCAGACCCCACTGGCGCCCTGCCTATGGGCCAATCCGACCCGGATCGATGGCCCTGGCCTGGCCGCGCTGCTGGCCGTCGAGGGCATCCCGAGCCAGCCCATCCCCTGGCTCGCGGGCACAGCCACCGGGGCCGCGCTGCGCCTGCCGTTAGGGGTGCGACCCGGGCAGTGCTGGTGGTATTGCGCCGGGCTCGCGCATGCCCAGGAGGCGGTCTCGCAGTTACCGGTGCGGCTGCTCGCGGTGCACCCCGGGCAGCGCGTGCTGGACCTCTGCGCCGCCCCCGGTGGCAAGACCGCGCAGCTCGCCCTCGCCTTGGACAATCGCGGCACCCTGCTGGCCAACGACATCTTTCCCGAGCGCATTGCGGCCCTGCAGGGCAATCTGGACCGGCTGGGCATCGTCAACTGCACCAGCACCTGGTGCGACGGTGGCAATTATCCCGCCGCCGCCGGGCCATTCGACCGCATCCTGGTCGATGCCCCCTGCTCCAGCGAGGGCACCCTGCGGCGCAACCAGAGCCTGGCCGCAAGACTGGCCGGACGCCCGCCGGCGGAGCGCTCGGCGCGGCTGCTGCCGCGCCAGCGCGCCCTGTTGCGCAAGGCGGTGCAACTGTGCCGGCCTGGCGGGCGCATCGTCTATTCCACCTGCACCTTCGCCCCGGAGGAGAACGAGCTGATCGTCGCCGAGGCCCTCGAGCAGGCGGCCGGTCAGCTACGGCTGCTGGCGGTGGAGGTGCCCGGTCTGATGCTGGCGCCGGGGCTCACCGCCTGGGCCGGTCGATCGCTCGACCCCAGCCTAGCCCGCTGCGTGCGGCTGTGGCCCCATCACAACGATACCGGGGGCTTTTTCATTGCGGTGTTGGAGAAGGCCACGAGCGCCCCGGCGGTGGCCGAGGCGGCACCGCTGACGCTGGCGCCAGGCGCCGGCGATGACGACCAGGTCGCTGCCCTGGCCGCCCACTATGGCCTAGCAGCAGCGCTCGCCAGTGGCTATCGCATCCAGCGCCAGACCCGCCGCGGCCTGCACCTGATGGCCGCCGACCATTGCCCGCCGGCGGCCCCGCCGGCCCAGGGCAGCGGGCTGTTCTTCCATCGCACCAATACCCGACCGCCCAAGCTCACCACCGCCGGCGCGCTGCGGCTGGGAGCGCACGCGACTCGCCAGTGCCTGGACCTGGACCGAGTGCAGCGCGACGCCTATCTGCGCCGCGAGCAGCAGACCCCGACCGCGGCCCAGACCCGCGATTGCCATCCGGGGCAGGTGCTGGTGCGCTATCAGGGGTACCCGCTCGGGGTGGCAATCCTGCATCGCTCCGGGACCCTGGAGAGCCTGTTCCCGCGCCGCTGGAGCGGCTGCGCAGCCGGCGCCTGACCCCGGTGCCGGCCGTGCGTCCGCGCACCCTCAGGCCTGCTCCATCTCCCGCAGCAGGCGATCCAAGGTATCGAGATGCAGGTCCGCCGCGGTCGCCTCCTGTGTCGGGCAAGGCGGTCACAGACCGCGGTCAGGCGGCGGCAGTTCGCGGCGAGCACGGTCTCGATGCTGGCGACCAGGCCCTCGCTGTCGGGATTGAGTCGGCCCGCCGATGGCGAGCCGCCTGCCCATCTCGGCCGGCGGCAGGTCGCCGAGCAGCCGGCAGCTCAGCACGACGATCGCGGCGCGGCTCCGGCCCAGCGCTAGTACCGCAATACGCTGCCGATTGATGCCCATGGCCGCTCTCAGTCCACCTCCAGTTCCAGCAATTCGATCTGCCATTGCGCCTTGTCGGGGCTGCCAGCGGCCCGGTAAGCGTTCAGATGCGCCTCGAACAGGACCGTATAGGGGATGAGATAGGCGTTGTCCTTGGCCTGTAACTCGCTGGCGATCACCGCCTGCTCGGCGGCGATCTCCTCGGCGCTGTAATCGCGCCCGACGGCAACCACGATGTCGCCGTAGTACGACAGGCTGTTGCGCAGCCCCTGCTCGATCTCGGCCAACGCAGACTGCCAGCGCGTCAAGCGCTCGTTGAGGGTCGCCTCGGCCTCGGCCACCAGTGGCGCTCCCTCGGCGCTGCCGGCGGCCTGGGCGCGGAAGTCGGCGAAGTTGTTCTGCGCCAGGATCATCAGGCCACGCACCACCTCGGCACGCTTGGCATCGGTGACCACCCGCTTGCCCATGAAGGCCCCCATGCGCACCAGCGCGCGCACGGTGCGGGCGCGCGCCTCGTTGAGGCTGGCATGGGCCTGCTCGACGTCGCGCTGGATCAGCTCCAGCCGGGTGCGCAGCGATTCATCCTGCGACTGCCGCGCCAGGTCGTGCAGATCGGCCATCGCGCGCTGGGCATCGGCGCGCACATCGCCGCTGAGCTGGCCGCCGAGGCGGGCAAGTTCGCTCCAGGCGGCACGGATCGCATCCAGGCGCCCCGGCGAGACGATCACCGGCGCCGTCACCACCAGTCGGAAGCCCAGGCTGTCCAGGGCACGCGCGCGACCGGTGGTGGCATTGAAGAAGTTGTGCTCCTGACGCCAGGCGCTGCCGAGCTGGCCGGGGGGCGTGAACAGGTCGCCGCCGCGGCTCACAAAGCCGCCGGCCTGCCCATGCGGACGGCCGCGGCGGTCGAGGCGAAACGGCGCCAAGGTCAGTTCGGCGGCGTTGCCGAGAATGTCGTAGAGACCGAGCGGATTGGGCAGCAGCAGCCCCACCGGATGCAATTGGCCACCGGCCGAACCGGTGCTCTCGTGCCAGGCATAGCGGGCCAGATCGCCGTCTGGCATCGGAAACAGCGGGGCGAGGAAGTCGGTCTCATCCACCGCGAGCCCGCCGCGGGCGGCAAACTCCCATTCCTCCTCGGTGGGCAGGCGTAGAAAGCCGGGCTCCTGCTCCTCACGCGGCAGCGCCGCGGGCGCCTCGGTCAGCAGCCATTCGGTATGGCGGCGGGCATAGTCCACGGCATCGAACCAGCTCACCTCGGTCACCGGCAGGCGCCCGCGCATCCCCGGCGTCGGGCAGGTGGCCGCGGTGAGGGCGGCATATTGGTCGCGGGTGATCTCGTACTTGGCGAGGTAGTAGCGCCGCGCAGCGCCGCCATCAGCGCTGAAGGCGCCGGCCAGATGGGTCAGCCGCCGACCCTCCTTGTAGCCGCGCGACGCGTCCGTTTGGCCGAGTTCCACCGGGCGGTCATCGAGCCAGTCGCTGCCCGGGATGGCCACCGGACGAAAGGCCATGGCACCGCCGCACGGCAGCGGCAGGATCAGGTCATCGGCGGCGGGATGGGGGTTGTAGAGACGCTCCTGCCAGGTGATCAGCGGCGTCTCGGCCCTAGCGACCGCTGCTGATAGCAGGGCCCAGGGCCATATGGGCAGCAATGCCACCAACAGGACTGGCAACGACAGATTCCGCAACCGCGCAAACGCTGATACTGGAGCAGGCAGCGCGCGCCGCCTGGACCATGATGCCAACCGCACCCCGGCTGGTCGCGGGCCGGCTGCCCAGGGGGCAGACGCTTGCACCTCAAACATCGCGCAGACCCTCCGCGGGTTCGATCCGCGCCGCCTGCCAGCCGGCCCAGGCCGCCGCGGCGGCGGCCCCGAACAGGGTGGCAGCGAACGCAGTCAGCACATGGATTGGCAGCAACCGGCAGATCGACTCGCCGGGCTGCAGGCTGTCGGCGAACCAGGTGTTGAGTGCGGTAGCCACCGGCAGATAGACCAGCAGGGCGGCAGCAGCCCCGAGCAGGGCCACCAGCACTGCCTGGGTCACCGGGAACAGCACCAGACTGCGGGTGGGGAAGCCGATCAGCCGCACCACCGCCAGTTCGCGCCGCTTGCGTTCGACGTTGGCCAGCAGGTTGGCGGCCAGGGAGGCGAGGAAGCCGAGACTGCCAATCAGGGCGATCAGCCAGAACACCCGGCTCAGGTTACGATCGAGGGCCTGCATGGCGGCGATCTCCACCACCTGGGTGCGCACCTCCACGCCCTCGGCGGCAAGGTCGGCGGCCAGCCCGGCGACATCGTAGATGCTGGCCGCATAGAGCCGGAAGCGGGCAAACCCACGTGCCGCCGCCCGCGGCGCAGCGCCCTCCCAGCCCAGCGCCGGCACCGCCAATCCGTCGCGATAGTCCTCGGTCGCCACCAGCAACTCCAGCGGCACCAGGGCGGCGTCCTCGTCCAGCGCCGCCGCCGGCAGCACGGCAACCACGCGCACCTCCCACAGGGCCTGCTCGTCGCGGCCGCCGCGGCGCCGCTCCACCCGCGCCACCAGGGTGGTGCCGGGGCGTGCACCGAGCTTGCGCGCGGCGCTGGCGCTGAGCACCAGCTCGGTCAGCCCCTGCGGCACCGGCGCCACGGCCGCGTCTGTCGCCACCAGATCGGCCGCCAGCAGCGGATCGCCCGGCCCGGTCGGAATCATCGACAGCACCCGCAACTCCTGCCCGCTGGCCGGATTGAGCACCCGCCCCAGGCTGGCAGCGATGCGCCTGGTACTGGGAATCAGGAAAGCGACATCGGGCCGCGCCGCCAACTGCTCCAGCCAGGCCTGGGAATACTCGCGACTGCCCACCGGCTGCACCAGCCGGTTGGCCGGCGCCTGGACCAGGCGCTGGGCCAGGGTATCGACCAACCCGAACTTGAGACCAAATAGGATCAGCAGCGGGGCCAGCACCGCCATCAGCGCAAGTACGAAGCAGAGCGAGATGCGCCGCTCATGGGCAAAATCGCGGTAGGCCAGGCGCAGGATCTCGGCGGTTGGACGCATACCAGGCAGCTCGTGGCTCAGTCGCCGTCCCAAAACAGCGAGCGGGTGACCTCGCCGACGCGCTCGAGGCGATGCTGCAGGACGCGCACGCCAGGACTGCCCCGCGGGGTCCAATCGTGGCTGGCGATCACCGCGCAGGCACCGGACTGGCGGACCAGGTCGAGGAACAGGTCGAGGATGCGCGCGGCATTGAGGGGGTCCACCGAGGCGGTGGGCTCGTCGGCCAATACCACGCTGGGGCGGTGCGCCAGGGCGCGGGCGATGGCGACCCGCTGGCGCTCGCCGACCGACAGCCGGCCCGGCAGTTGGTCGAGCAGCGGGGCGATGCCGAGCCGTTCGGCGAGGCGCTCGACCAGGCCGCCCGGATCGCGCCCCAGCAGCCGGCAGGACAACCCGATGTTCTCGCGCGCGGTGAGAAACGACAATAGGCCGCCGGTCTGCAGCACATAGCCGATGTGACCGGCACGCAGACGCCCCAGGCCATCCTGATCATGGGCCTGCCACAGCCGCCACAGATCGCTCAGTTCGCGCTCCGGCGGGCGGAAGCAAAACTGCTCGGCCTGATCCGGCCGCAGGGCCAGGGCGAGCAAGTCCAGCAGGGTGCTCTTGCCGCTGCCGCTTGCCCCGCGCAGGATCACCACCTCGCCGGCGCGGATGCGCAATTCCGGTATCAGCAGTTCGAACGCGGTGCCGCCGTCGGCGCGACGCTTGCCAAGCCCGCGACAGACATAGATCGGGCGCGAAGCGCTCATCGGTGGCGCCCGCCATGCTGGGTCGGCGGCCGTCAAGGCAAGCTATCCAGCGGCATGGTGGTCACCGCCTCGCCGGGTGGGGCCTCCGGGCTGAGCGGAATCCAGCGATCGGTCTCGTCGTGGATACGCCGATAGAGGCGGAGCTTCTCCTCGATCACGTCGAACACCTCCTGCTGTTCGGCATAAGAACGCGCCAGCCAGCGTGCCTCGGTGAGGTTCATGATCTGGCTGGTGTAGGGCAGGCCCTCCAACCAGACGCCGACCACGCCGACATCGGCCAGGCGCTTGACCTCGACCTGATTGACCCGGTCCGGGTCCCGCGCCAGGGCCGCCGCCGCCCCGCGCAACTGCTCGAAGAAGTCCTGCGCCCCCATGAAGGTCTGCTCACCGGCGGCGAAGATCGCCTCCAGCGTCTCCTGCAGATTGCTCAACTGATTCTTGCTCAGCATCACCCGCACCTCCAGGGTCTTCTGGGCATGCTGGAGCAGGTCGCGATCGGCCACCCAGGCCTCGATCAGCCGCGGCGCCCGGCTGCCGGTCGCCCGGCCCAGATAGGCGAGCTGCATGGCGCGCCCGACCAGCGCGGTCTGGCGCACGACCGGGTCGACGTCCGGCCCCTCGGGCACCGTCACCAGACGCCCCTCGGCGGCACTCTGCAGTTGCGTCAGCAGGGTGTCGGCGAGGGTATCGACCTGGATTCCAAACGCCTCCACCGCGCCCCCCTCGACCGGGAAATACAGATCGCCGGCATCGCCCCAGCGGCTCAGGACCCGATACTGGCGGGTGGCCCGCGCATGGGTGGCACGACCGGGCGGGGTCTTGAGATGCAGCACCGCGATGGCGATCTTGCTGCCGCCGGCCTGGTCCTTCTCCTGCGCCAGCAGGCGCAGGCGTTCGGCCGACAGGCCGGTGCGCCCGAGCGGATCCTGCGCATCGCGGGCATCGGCATCGGTCACCAGCACGATGTAGCGGGCATCGTAACCGCTCCAGTCGATCCGTTCGATCGCATCCTGGACCCCCGCGAAGGCATCCTCGGTGAAGTCGCGGCTGGAGACCCGGGTCTCCGCGACCCCGGCGATGCGCTCCTGAAAGGTCGCCGCATCCTGCCCATCGGCCAGGGTGGCAACTATCTGGCTGACATAGCCGAGCCCCGGCGCCGCCTCCACGTTGTCGCGAAAGGCCACCAGTCCGAAGCTCAGGCGCCCGCCCAGCGGTGAGCCGCGCAGTTGATCGTAGATGCGCTGGATCGCGGCGCGGGTGCGTTCGATGTAAGGACCCATGCTGAGCGTGGTGTCGATGACGAAGACCACCCCGGCGCGATAATCGCTGCGCAGCGCAGCCACCTCGTCGTCGCGGCCCGGCTCGGCCGCCCGCGCCACTGGTACCCCATCCGCGGAATCCTCTAGGGACGACCCCGTGGACGCATCGGCGGCGCCCGCCAGCAGGTCCGACGCGCCCTCCTCCAGCGTCACCGCGGCCACCTGCAGCAACATGGTCTCGTGTCCGCTTGGCAGGTAATGAGACTCGAAGGCGAGGATCGGCAGCAGATAGAACTGCTGATTAGGGTCGATGTAGGTGTCCGGCTCCCGAGCGATGACCGGGAACTCCACCGGCACCCGCCCGCGCGCGATGCTGCGGCGCAGCCAGTCCACCTGAGCCGCGGAGTCGGCCCCGTCGAGCAGGTCCACCAGGCCCTCCTGGCTCCCGAAGAACAGGGCCGGATCGCGGGTGGAGGTGCTGGTGAAGGCCAGCGTCAGGGTCTGCCGCCAGTCGATGACCTCGGTGGCCACCACCCAGCCCGCCGGCGGCCCGCCCGCGGCATGGCCGATCTCCACCCAGCCGTGGCCGTCCACCGTCCGGCGGTCGAAGACGTAGAGCACCGACAGCGGCGGCAAGGGCGGATGCGCCGCCGCGGGTCCGCCCGGCGCCGTCAGCACCCGCGCCGCCGGGCGCGTCAGCACCCGCTGATAGAGCCCCGGACGATCCGGCGCCGACAGCGCCTCGCGCGCCCCGGCCTCGGGTTCCACCAGGATCAGGCGCACGGCCAGCGCCGCGGCCGGCAGCAGGGCCAGGATCAGCAGCCCTAGCACCAACACCGCCCACCAGCGCCGGACATGCCGTGCGCTTGCCCCCATTGGCGCACTCGCCAGGGATGATTCTGCCGGGCTTGCCATCAGTCGCCCCCGGCGGCCGTGCGCAGGCCCTGCAGGCGCGCAGCCGCGCCGGTCGCACCCAGTTCCACCGCCCGGGCGTACCATTCCTCGGCCTTGTCGCGGCGCGGGCGCGAAAAGGGCGAGGTCTCTGCCGACCAGTAACGCGGGTCGTACAGCTCGCCGAAGGCCAGCGCAGCAGGGCCGAAACCCTGATTGGCCAGCAGTCGCACCAGGAAGAACCAGGAGTTCTGGTCGACCTCGCCGCGCAGATCCTGCGCCAGTGCCCACACCAGTTCCGGCGGCAGACTGCCGCCCTCCCGCAGCAGCGTCTGCGTCAACTCGAAGGCCTCGTTGAAGCGCCCGGCACCGCGCAAGGCCTCGATCTGCGCCATCAGATCGTCCGCGACTTTGGGATCGTCGGCCACTTTTGGAGCTTGCGGGGGTGGGGGCACGACACCCGGGCGGGGGACCAGGTCGGTGCTCGGCAGCGGTCCCGGGTACTGCGCGGCCGGCCAGAACCACCACAGCCCGCCGCCAGCGGCCAGCAGCGTCAGCGTGCCAAGCGCGAACCACCAGCCACGCCGCGGGGCGCGCGCCGCGGCCGTAGACACGGGGCGCGCTCGCCCGGGCACCAGACAGGTCTCGCCGGGCCAGCGCGCCAGCAGGTCGTCCAGGTCCGCCGGGCGCTCGGCCGGGTCGGGGGCCAGCATCGCCGCCAGCCAGGGCTGCAAGGCCGCGTCTACGCCGGCCAGGTCCGGCCGGGTCTGGCGCGCGCGCAAGGCCGCCTCGAAGCTCTTGCCCATCTCCAGCGGCCGCCCCAGGGCGGCGGCCGCGAGCACCAGCCCCAGGCTGTAGATGTCGGTGCGGGCATCGATCTGGCCGCCATAGAAACCGAACTGCTCGGGGGCGGCAAAGCGGTACTTGCCCGCGAAGGAGGAGCCGACAATGCTCTCTTGAGTGGGATCGGTGAGCTTGCTCAGCCCGAAATCGATCAGCTTGGCGGCAGCCACCTGGCCCGCGGGCAGGATCACGTTATCCGGCGAGATGTCACGATGGATGGCGCCGCGGCGATGGGCCTCGGCCAACCCGGCCGCCAGCCGGTCACGCAGGGTCAGCACCGCCGCCGCCGGTAGCGGCCCCTGGCGCAGTCGCTCCGCCAGCGACGGCCCGTCGGCGTACTCCATCACCAGATAGTCGCGCCCGGCGGCATCGCGCACGAAGCCGTCGTAGTTGACCACCGCATCGTGGCGCACCCCGCGCAGCACCTTGGCCTCGCGATAGAACAGGTCCATGACCTGGCGCTCGGCCACCATCGTCGGGCGGATCACCTTGATGGCATGCAGGGTGCCGAGTCCGGTATGACGGGCCAGATAGACCTCGCCCATGCCGCCGCCGCCGAGCCGCCGCTGCACCTCGTAGGTATGCGCGAGCAGGGTGCCCGGGACGATCTCGCCCGGCGGCAGCGGCGGCTGCGCCGGCGTGGACGGCAGTGAGAGCGGATCGGCGGCGCCGGCCGGTGCCGCCTTACCCTGGATGAGCCTGGTCGTATTGTCGTTCATCCACCACCCCGGATCACGGTCGCCAGCCGCCGGTCGATCGATCGGGTCAGGATCAGGATCAGGGCCGCCAGCAGGCTCGGCAGTCGGCGACCCCGGGCCACCCTCCCCGGCGCCATCTTCTCAGTATAGACAAGGGCGGGCGCACCCCGTCGCCCGCGCGGGCAAACGCGCCGACCCGACGGCAATGCCAGGGTTATGGGCGGGGCATGCAGCCGCGCGCGATCACGGGTCGTCCGCCAGCCTCGACCAGCCAGTCGCGACCCGCTCGGGCTATCATCTAGCAACGGCAGTTGACCGCTTCGTGCGTCATAGAAGAAGTGGTTGGTTGGTCACAGATTCTGCGATGGCCGGAGCATCCCCTGTCGGGTGCCGGTCGCGACGACCCCCTGATCCCAACCAGGGACACACCCCGCGCGGCGCCGGGTGCGGGACAACGCGTTGGGATTGCGACGGCAACAAGCTCCAAGGGTGTCCAATCCATGACACAGTCATTGCGCCGCCTGAGGCACTGTCACAGGCATTTACATCGATTGTCCGCCCGCATTTTCAGTTGCTACAAGAACTCAGGCGAGAATCCCGCAAGCTCGCCGAACTGCGCGACTACCTCCTACCCAAACTCCTCTCGGGTGAGTTGTGCGCCAAAGATGCCACAACCACGGCGGAGGAACTACTCTAATGGCGGATATCAATCTGACCCAAGCCAAGGCCGACGCGCTGATCGCGATGGAGAAGTATAGCGCCAACGAGGCGCGCAACGACTTTCCGCTGGGCGGCGAGTCCGTCTCGCTACCGCTTGAATCTGCGGATCGGCGCGAGCAGTTTTTTTTGGATTTGAGCCGCGTGCGGATCGACCTGCGGAAGGTCAAGATGCAAAACCGTGGCCGGCAGGTGGTGGTGCTGGTCCGGCTCGACCTGGGTGGTGCGCCGCACCGTAAGCCGGACGACGCGGAGATCCCGGCACCGCATCTCCATCTCTATCGGGAGGGATACGGCGATAAATGGGTGATACCGCTCCCTGCCGAGCACTTCCGCGATCCGAGTGACGTTTGGATAACGTTCGAGGGTTTCTTCCGGTACTGCAATATCACGCGGCCGCCGCACGTTGAGCGAGGGTTGTTCACATGATTCAAGACATTCAACGCCTGATGGATGCTTACCACGCATGGCTCAAAGACCAGTCCACGCTGCGCCAGATTGACGCCTGGGTAGAGATCACGACGCCTTATCTGGACCGCCACAACGACTATGTGCAGATCTACGCGAAGCGGTCAAACGGCGGCTTCACGCTGACCGACGACGGTTACACGCTTGAAGACCTGCAACAGACAGGCTGCAAGCTCGACAGCCGCAAGCGTCAAGACTTGCTCAAAATGACGCTAAATGGCTTTGGCGTGCAGTTGGAAGGCTCGGCGCTCCAGGTACACGCAGCGCCGGAGAGCTTCGCGGTACGCAAGCATAACCTCGTCCAGGCGATCCTTGCGGTCAACGACATGTTCTATCTCGCGGTGCCGATGGTGGCGAGTCTGTTCTACGAGGACGTTGTCGCGTGGCTCGATCTCCATTGAGGTGAGGTACACGCCGAAGGTCAAGTTCACCGGTAAGACCGGGTATGACCATCTATTTGATTTCGTCATCCCGAAGTCTCGGAAGCAGCCGGAGCGCATCGTGCAAACGATTAATCGCCCGAATCGCAACACGGCGCAAGCTGTCGTGCTCTCCTGGATTGACACGAAAGAAGTTCGGTCTCCCGAGTCGCGCGCCTATGCGGTACTGAACGACGCGGAGCAGAGCGTATCGCAGGCCGTTGTCGATGCGCTGCGAAGCTACAACGTGCGACCGGTCCCATGGGGCAAGCGAGAGGAGGTGCGAGAGGAGTTCGCGGCGTGACGGGTTTCTCGTCAACATTGGCGCTTCTTGTGGAAGCGGGGCCAACGGTGCCACGATCTTCTTACCGAGCTGCTCTTGGGTCTGGTGCGGGTGACTGGTCACGAATAGATGCGAGAGGCTGCGCATGAATGTCGCCATCGACCAAACGCCTGCCCCGGCGCGCATCGAATACCTGAAGGTGCAGAACTTCCGCGCGCTGCGCGAGGTGGAGTTCAAGGCGCTGACCCCGCTGACGGTATTGCTTGGCCCTAACGGCAGCGGCAAGTCCACGGTGTTTGACATCTTCGCGTTCCTTTCCGAGTGCTTCGAGCTGGGCCTGCGCCGAGCGTGGGACAGGCGCGGGCGGGCGAAGGAGCTGAAGACGCGCGGCGGCGACGGGCCGGTGGTGATCGAGGTCAAGTACAAGGAGCCGAGCTATCCGCTGATCACCTATCACCTGGCGGTGGACGAGCGCAACGGCGCACCGGTGGTGGTCGA
>REDK01000180.1 GCA_007693535.1 Chromatiaceae bacterium | reverse complement strand
TCGCGCTCGCTCGCCGCGCGCTGCTCTTCCCATCGCTTGGCCTGCTCCTCCCACTTCTTGGCCTGCTCGGCGCGATCGCGCTCGCTCGCCGCGCGCTGCTCTTCCCATCGCTTGGCCTGCTCCTCCCACTTCTTGGCCTGCTCGGCGCGATCGCGCTCGCGGTCGGCCATGTACTCTGCCCACTTACGGCTCTGCGCTTCTCGGTCGCGTCGCAGATCAGCAAGGGTTTCACGGACCCAGTCCGCGGTCTCGTGCCTTGGGGCGTACTCGTGGCGTGTCAGCTCAAGGACGAAATCACGGAATGCGGGGTCTTCACGCAGCAGACCCGGCAACTCACGCTTGATAGCCTCTTTCAGAGATTCGGCGGTCATTGTCGTTGCTGTTGATCGCGATCACGGCATGCGCAGGGCCTGGTCGGAAACGCACCTTTGCGCTCGGGCATGGCGCTTCCACCGGGACAGACGCCGTCACTATCGAAATTCTGCCGAGTATGTGGACGAATCAACGGCGCCGCAATTGCTCGGCGGCGTGACATTCAGGCCGCAGCCCAACCCGAATCGCCCGCTTGAGCGCCGGACGCCCAGACCAGCCCGTGAGGATCAGGGAACCTGCCAAAAAGTGACTCCATCGATCAGGAGTGTGACCAGGCGCTGGCGGAGGGTCGAGCTGCCGGCATAACACGCCACCGCGGGCGCGCTTGTCGACGCTCTGACTTGCCCGTTTTGCGACCGGCAGCGCGGGGTGGCGCTGGGCACCGCCTAACCGCGTGGCCGT
Source organism: Chromatiaceae bacterium (assembly GCA_007693535.1). GTDB lineage: Bacteria > Pseudomonadota > Gammaproteobacteria > Chromatiales > Chromatiaceae > Lamprobacter. Next base: position 28,727 of record REDK01000180.1, on the reverse strand, counting down.
TGGGGACTCCAGCTGCACGGAGCGTTGAGGGTTTGGCAGGAGGATTGGCACTCCTAGGCGGGATAGGGACCGCTTCGGGCTTCTCGTTCAAACCGCTCGGCAATCGGGGACCGCATGCCGCCAAGGCGCGGGGCCGGTATCCCCGCGAGCTGGTGCATAGCTGGCTGGGGCCCCGCGCATGGGCATCCCAGCCCGGCGGCGGGGAGTGTTGGCAGGACGCTCAGTCGTCGCTGCGGAACCCGACCTTCTTGTGGGTGCCGTCGCAGAAGGGTTTGTTCTTGGATGCGCCGCAGCGGCATAGCCAGGTCTTCTCGCCTTGCCAAGCGACCCTCCCGCTGCCGGCGCGAATAGTCAGGTTACCCTCTATCAGCAGCGGTCCATTGGGTACCACCTTGATCTTGAGCGGCCCGCCGCCGGCGCTGCACCCGGGGCCGGCATCGCCGACCGCGCCGTAGTCCTGAAAGCCGGCCTCGACATGGCTGTTGTCGCAGAAGGGCTTGATATTGGAGGCCCCGCAGCGGCACAGGGCGGCGCGATAGCGCACGCCCGGCATGTCGACCGGCGGCGGCGGATCGAACTGCAGGTCGCCGGTCAGGTACAGCGGGCCGTTGTAGGCAATCTGCACGGCGTTTTCGGCTGGTGCCTGCTCCGGCGTTCCGGTCTTGTCGGTGTAAGTCAGGGCGCCGCTGGGACAGCGCTCGCAGACCTCGCGCACGGCGGCCCGGTCGACCTGGTCGGGTTCGCACCACGGGTCGCGACCGCCCTCGAACAGGGCATTGTTGGCATAACCGCATTCACCGATGTGGATACACAGGCGCTGGTCCCAGTGGACATCGATCTCGCGGCCGGCATAGTGGACGATGGGGCTGTCACCCGTGCTGCTCTCGCTCATACCTTTCTCCTTCGTGGCTCGGCCCCGGTCGGCAGTTGCGGGGTCCGGTTGGCTGGGGCGCGGAGCGCGACCGGCTTGGTTGGTGCCCGGGGGCGGCATTGGGGGCCAGCCCTGGCAATCAGAACTGGGGGGCCACTGGGGGCCAGCCCTAACATCGACCCGTCGGTTACCGGGGCCCGGTCTCCGCTGCGCGGGGAGGTTGGGGCGGGCGGGCCTCAATCCAGACCTGCGAGCGGTCCTGGCGCGGCAGCGGCCGCGGCGATGGCTTCGCCCCACGCGGGCCAGTTGTCGGCTATGGTTAAGGTAGTGGCTGGTCGCGTCGGGTTTGCGACCGGCATCCGCGCGTGGAGGACGCTCATGACGATTTGGGTTCTGGCGGCTGATAACAGCCGTGCCCGTTTCTTCAGCGCCGAGAAGGCGCGCAGCCCACTGGTGGAGATCCGTGATCTGGTCGATCCGCAGGCGCGCATGCATGATGGTGACCTGCGCACCGATCGCGATGGCCGCGACCGCAATCCCAAGGACCAGTATCACGGGGTCGGCAGCGACCGCGGGCCGCGTGACGAGGCAGCCGAGCGCTTTGCTCAGCAGGTCTGTGCGGTGCTCGAGGCCGGGCGCATCGAGGGCGCCTTCGAGCGCCTGCACATCCTGGCCGCGCCGGGGTTTCTCGGCCTGCTCCGCCAGCACCAGTCGGCCCCGTTACGGCAGATGATCGGCACCGAACTGGCGAAGAATCTGGCCTGGCAGGATCTGGCAGCGATCCGCGGTCAGTTGCCCGAGCGCCTCTGAGCCAGGGCCGGGCCAGGGCCGGGCCAGGGCCGGGTCGGGTGCCGGAGTGGATCACCGCGGCACCCGGCGGCGGCTGGCACCGGGCGGACGCCCTCAGCACTGCGCTGCGAGCTGGTCGGTGGCAGCCACCAGGGCGCGGGCGATACCGGGCTCGAAGGCGGCATGACCGGCATCCGGGATCACCTCCAGCCGCGAGCCAGGCCAGGCCTGGTGCAGTTCCCATGCCGAGCGCAGCGGGCAGATCAGGTCATAGCGGCCATGCACGATGATCCCCGGGATGCCCTGCAGGCGCCCGGCATCGCGCAGCAACTGGTCCGGCGCCAGGAAGGCGTCGTTGACAAAATAATGGCACTCGATGCGGGCGAGGCTCAGGGCGAGCTGGTCGTCAGCGAAGGCGTTGCGGATGCCATGATCCGGCAGTAGGGTAGCGCAACGCCCCTCCCAGATCGACCAGGCCTTGGCTGCCGTGAGGCACGCGGCCTCGGCAGTGACAGGCAGCGCGGCGGCGTCGCTGCCGATCAGGCGGCGATGATAGGCCTGCAGCAGGTCGTCGCGCTCTGCCGGGGGGATCGGCGCCAGGAAGTCCTGCCAGTGATCGGGAAACACCCAACTGGCGCCCTCTTGATAGAACCAGCGCACCTCCTCGCGCCGGCACAGAAAGATGCCGCGCAGGACCAGGGCGCTGACCCGCTCGGGATAGGTCTCGGCATAGGCCAGGGCCAGCGTGGACCCCCAGGAACCGCCGAATACCAGCCAGCGCTCGATGCCGAGCCGGGTGCGGATGCGTTCTAGGTCTAACACCAGGTCCCAGGTGCTGTTGTGCCGCACCCCGGCATGCGGGGTAGAGCGCCCGCAACCGCGCTGGTCGAACAGCACGATGCGATAGCGGGCTGGGTCGAAGAAGCGCCGGTGCGACGGCCCACAGCCGGCCCCTGGGCCACCATGCAGAAACACCGCCGGGAGGCCCCGGGGATTGCCGCATTGTTCGATGTAGAGGTGATGACTGTCACCGACGGCAAGTCGCTCGGTCGCGAATGGCTCAAGAGGTGGATAGAACGGATCGGCACTGGCCGGGTCGGTTGGATTCGGCATGGGCACGGCGATGGCTGATGGTCGTGGGGACAAGGGAGCGCGCCGGGGTTGAGCGCCCGGGTTGAGCGCCAGTGGTCAGCGCTTCATGCCTCAACTGCCGTTCGCTTGACAGCGATTGGTGGAGCGGCTGCCCGGCGCGAAGCGCTGCCTCCTGGAACTCTCCCCTAAGGCTGGACCCCGAGGCTCTGGTGGAGTTGCTCGACCACCAGCGGGTGCAGGTCGGTGGCCTGGGCCAGGGCCTGCAGATACTGGCGCTCGGCGTCGGTGTCGACCTCAATGGCCAGTAGTGAGGCGACATAGACCTGGGCGGCAACCTCCTGGCAGGGGATCTCGGCGGCGAATGCCTGCACATCCAGCGGCGCGGCAAGCTGTTGCTGCACCCACTGCTGGATGGCCGGTTCGCTACCCGCCTCGCCCAGCTTGCCGACGATGCGCTGCAGCTCGGCCGGCGACACCATCCCGTCGGCCTTGGCGGCATTGATCATACCCTTGAGCACCAGCTCGGAGGTCAACGCCAGGGCCTCGGTCTCGACCTCGTCGCGCGGACCGTGCAGCGCCACTGGAACCTCGCCACCGGACCAGGGCCCGGCAGCGCCGATGTTGGCGCCGAACCCCGAGGTGACCGCGGGCGCTGTCATGCCGGCCCGGGTCGCCCCTTGCAGGGCCTGCATCGCCAACATCGCCAGCAGGGCCATGGCGCCACCGCCGGCGGCGCCACCGCCACCCGACCGTTGGCCGCCGAGCACGGCGCCGGCCAGGGCGGCCAGCACACCGCCCGATTGGCGACCGGCGGTGCCAACCGGGCTGCCGCCAGCGCCCTGTTGGGGACCTTGCAGGGCACCCAACAGACCGCCGAGCAGGGCGGCCGCACTTGCCGACGCGGGACCGCTTTGGGTGGTCGGGGATTGGCCGGGTGCGGCTGGGTTGGCCGGAGCCGCGCCGCCCTGCAGCGCTCCCAACAGGCCGCTGAGCAAGGCGGCAGTCCCGCCAACCGCCGGGGCGCCGGCACCCGTAGCGACAACCGCACCGGAGCCATTACCGGAACCAGACCCGGCCAACGCACCGAGCCCGGCGCGTTGCAATTGCTCCAAGGCACTGCCGATGCGTTGTTGGCCCGATGGAGCCAGGTTGCCCTGCAGCAACACGCCGATCAGATTGCTGACATTCGCCATCGCGGACTCCATGGGTTGGTCGATCAGAGTCAGGTCGGCAGTCCCGGACATCGCCCGATACTGCCGCAGGGCGGCTGCACCCGCACCGTTCAGGGCCCGCGTTTCCAGCACAACCGCGGGGGCTGGCCCTGCCGTCGCTGGGCGGCCTCTGGGCAGCACTGGGATGGATTAGGGGCAGCGCTCGCTCGCCCCTGGTCACCCGGGTCTGCGGCGATTCGGCCGCGCAATCGATCCAAGCAGATGCAGACCAGCAGGATGCGGAACGGGCCAACGCCCGGGTTGGGTCAAGCCTGGTTCAAGAAGCTGGTTCAATGCTGGAGCATTCAGTGTAACGCAGATGCCGGAGGCGATCCGGCATTGGGGCAGCCGAGCGCATCCGGCATCGGCGCTGGCTGGGGATGCTACTGGGGAACGGCACTGGGGAACGGCACCGGGGAACGCTACCGGGGAACGCTACCGGGGAGGCTGGTGATGGGGCCTCAACACGGGTTGCAATCGCCTATCCGGCGTGATGTCTTGGCGCCCTTGGGTTCCCGTATGATCGGGGCTTTCTGCGCTGGGAAACGGAATCATGTTGGCAGAACAGCGATATGATGTGATCGTCGTTGGCGGCGGCCATGCCGGCACCGAGGCGGCCCTGGCCGCCGCCCGGTGCGGGGTGCGCACGCTGCTGCTGACGCAGAATATCGAGACCATTGGCCAAATGTCCTGCAATCCGGCCATCGGTGGCATTGGCAAGGGACACCTGGTCAAGGAGATCGATGCCTTGGGCGGCCTAATGGCGCGCGCCGCCGATCGTGCCGGGATCCAGTTTCGCGTCCTCAACCGGCGCAAGGGGCCGGCGGTGCGCGCTACGCGTGCGCAGGCCGACCGCGCGCTCTACAAGGCCGCGGTGCGGGCGGCGGTGGAGTCGCAGCCAAACCTGGACCTGTTCCAGCAGGGGGTTGACGATCTGCTGCTGGCCGCCGGCGACAGCGGCCGGGTGCTCGGTGTGCGCACCCAGATGGGGCTCGAGTTCCGCGCCGCGGCGGTGGTGCTGACCGTGGGCACCTTCCTCGGCGGGCGCATCCACATCGGGCTCAGCAACTATCAGGGCGGCCGGGCCGGCGATCCCCCGGCCAATGCCCTGGCCGAGCGCCTGCGCGCCCTACCTCTGCGGGTGGCTCGGCTGAAAACCGGGACGCCACCGCGCATCGCCGCCAGCAGCATCGATTATCAGAAGCTAGAGGTGCAGCCCGGTGACGAACCAGTCCCGGTGTTCTCCTATCTGGGTGACCCCGCCCAGCATCCGCGTCAGGTCTGCTGTCATATCGCCCGCACTACCGAGCGCACTCACGCGATCATCCGCGGCGGGCTCGCCCGCTCGCCGCTGTACACCGGCGTCATCGAGGGCATTGGGCCGCGCTACTGCCCGTCCATCGAAGATAAGGTCATGCGCTTCGCCGATAAGACCTCGCATCAGATCTTCGTCGAGCCCGAGGGCCTGACCAGCGGTGAGGTCTATCCCAACGGCATCTCCACCAGCCTGCCCTACGACGTGCAGTTCGCGCTAGTGCGCTCCATCCCCGGCTTCGAGCAGGCGCATCTGACCCGCCCGGGTTATGCGATCGAGTACGACTTTTTTGATCCCCGCGATCTGGCGCCGACCCTGGAGACCCAGTGCATCCCGGGGCTGTTTTTCGCCGGTCAGATCAACGGCACTACCGGCTACGAGGAGGCCGCCGCCCAGGGTCTGCTGGCCGGCCTCAATGCCGCCCTGCAGGTGCAGGGGCGAACGCCCTGGTCTCCGCGCCGCGACGAGGCCTACCTGGGGGTGCTGGTGGATGACCTCATCACGCGCGGCACCAGCGAGCCGTACCGGATGTTCACCAGCCGCGCCGAATACCGGCTGTTGCTGCGCGAGGACAATGCCGACCTGCGCCTGACCGAGATCGGCCGCCGTCTTGGGCTGGTGGACGACGAGCGCTGGCGCCGCTTCGAGGCCAGGCGCACGGCCATCGAGTGCGAACGGGCGCGGCTGCGCGATTGCTGGGTGCGCCCCGGCAGCGCGGCCGCGGCCGCCATCGCCGCGCGGACCGGCGAGCCGCTGCGTCGTGAGGTGCGGGCCCTCGACCTGCTGGCGCGGCCACAGCTCGGCTATGCTGACCTGATTGCCCTGGCCGAGGTCGGGCCGGCGCCGGCCGCGGCCGGGGTCGATGTTGCGGTGGCCGAGCAGGTCGAGGTACAGACCAAGTACGCTGGCTACGTCGCCCGCCAGCACGAGGAGATTGCCCGCAACCGGGCGCAGGAGGCGCGCGCGCTGCCGGCGGACTTCGACTATGACCGGGTACGTGGCCTCTCGGCCGAGGTGATGGAGAAGTTCAAGCGGGTACGCCCGGCCACCGTCGGCCAGGCCGCGCGCATCCCCGGGGTGACCCCGGCCGCGGTCTCGCTGCTGCTGATCCATCTGAAGCGCCTGAGCGCCTGAGCGCCTGAACACCTGAGCCGGCGTGCCGGGGCCCGGTCCGAATCCGTGGCCGCGTTCGGCCCCGCTAGCGTGGCGGCAGCGCCGCGGACTGCTCGATACCGGCGGCGGCGGGCGTCGCCGCCGGCACCTGGGCGTGGATGCGCGTGATCAGCGCCAGGGTCGGCCAGGCATCGGCGCGCAGCCCGTGGCAGGCCTGCCAGGCGCGCAGGGCGCGGCGGGTGCCGAGGCCGACCATCCCGTCCACCGGCCCGGCGGCAAAGCCAAGCTGGTTCAGGGCCTGTTGCAACGCCATCACCTCGGCCCGGCGCAGCGGTTGCTCGCTGGCGGGCTGCGAACCGACCAGGGCCGGGCCGCCGGCCAGTTCCCGTGCCAGTTGCCCGGCGGCCAGGCCGAAGAAGAGGGAGCGGTTCCACTCTAGCAGTACATGGAAGTTGTCGTAGACCAGAAAGGCTGGCCCCTGCATGCCGGCAGGCAGCACCATCGCGGCCTGCGCGGGCTGCCCCGGCAGTGGCGCGCCGCCGGCCAGCCGGACCCCGGCGGCGATCCAGTCGGCGCTGGCGATGGGCAGATCGAGTTCGGCCGGATAGGGATCGAAGTCAGCCGGCAGCTCGACCTCCAGCAGCCAGGGGGCGTCACGCTGCCAGCCCAGCCGGTGGAGATAATGGGCGGCGGAGGCCAGGGCATCGGGCACTGACCGCCAGATATCGCGGCGGCCGTCGCCACTGCCGTCCACCGCATAGGCCAGGAAGGTGGACGGCATGAACTGCACCTGGCCCATGGCCCCGGCCCAGGAGCCGATCAGGGTCGTCGCCTCGCCGCGCTCCAGGATGCGCAGGGCCGCCAGCAGCTCGCGCCGGTACAGGTCGCGACGGCGGCCCTCGTAGGCCAGGGTGGCCAGGGCGTCCAGGATTGGTGTGGTACCGATGTTGGCGCCGAAGCCCGATTCCATTGCCCATAGCGCGAGCAGGATTTCCGCCGGAACCCCATAGCGTGCCTCGAGGTTGGCCAGCAGGGCAGCGTGGGTCGCCCGCAGGGCTTGCCCCTGGCGCAGGGTGGCAGCCCCGATGCGCCGCCCTAGGTAACCGCTGAAGGTGCTGTTGTACTCGGGTTGATTGCGATCCAGCCGGGCCACCTGAGCCTGCCAGGTGACGCCCTCCAGGGCCGCCACCGCGGTCGTACTGATGCCGCAGTCGCGCGCCGCGTGGGCGAAGGCCGCGACCCAGTCCCGAAATGGCGGGTCCGGTGCCGCGGCGGCCGACGGCTCGCCGAGGCAGAGGTGGGTGGCTAGTCGATCGGCCAGTGGATCGCCTGCCGGGTCGGCGGCGCGGACGCTGCCGAGCCACAGCAGGCCCGGCACGAGCAGGGCCAGCCACCAGCGCCGCGCATCCGGCTGGCACCGATCCGGACAGCGCTGGTGGGCGGTGGCTCTTGGAGCGGTGGCTGGGACAGACAGCGGGGCGGGGGCCATGACAGGATTGCGGGCAGGGCAACGTCTCGATGAGGGGATCAGCGCCGCGCGTCAAGCCGCGGCCCCCCGGGAGCAGCCCGGATGGTCTTCAGCGCTGGAAGAACTGCCGCGCGGCAGTGGCATCGCGGACGATCTGCTCGCGCAGGGCAGCGAAGGAATCGAAACGCTGCTCATCGCGCAGCCGCAGGCAGAACTCGACCCGCAGATGGCGACCGTAGAGGTCCTGATCGCAATCGAACAGATGCACCTCCAGGCGCTCGTCGGTGCCGTTGGCGGTGGGGCGCCGGCCGATGTTGGCGACCCCGGGCAGCGGTGTCGGCGCTAGATCGTGCACCAGCACCGCAAAGACGCCGCTGAGCGGGCAGCGGCGGCGCTGCAGCGGCAGGTTGGCGGTGGGGAAGCCGATGGTGCGCCCGCGCTTGTCGCCATGGGCGACGCGCCCGCAGATGCTGTAGGGGCGCCCGAGCAGCAGGCGTGCCTGCTCCAGGTCGCCGCGGGCCAGTGCCTCGCGCACCCGGGTGCTGCTGATGCGGGTCTCGCCATGGCGGATGCTGTGCAGGTTCTCCACCTCGAAGCCGCGGCGGGCGCCGCCGACGGCCGCCACCCCGGGCGGCCCCAACTCCGCCCCCAGGCGCTGCAGCAGTTGGTAGTCGCCCTCGCGATTGTGGCCGAAGCGGAAGTCATCGCCCACCAACAAATAGCGCACCCCCAGGCCGTCTACCAGAAGACGCTCGATGAAGTCGGTGGCGTGCATGTTGGCGAGCCGCGGGCCGAAGCGCAGCAGCATCACCCGGGCGATGCCCTCGGCGGCGATGGCAGCGAGTTTCTCGCGCAGCCGAGTCAGCCGGGGTGGGGCCGCTTCAGGTGTCAGAAACTCCAGCGGCTGCGGCTCGAAGGTGATCACGGTGGCCGGCAGGCCGAGCGCGCGACCGTGGGCGAGCAGGCGATGGAACACCGCTCGGTGGCCTTGGTGGACACCGTCGAAGGTGCCGATGGTGGCGACGCAGCCGCGATCCTCCGGTTGCAGGTTACGCAGGCCGCGGATGAGTCTCATGGTCTGGGCCTTGGGGGTCGAGTACGGGTTCATCGCCGGATTTGCTGGCGCGCGGTTGCCGGGAGAGCGACCTAGGGGAGCCGGGCAACCGGCTCGAGCGGTGCGGTCGCCATATGCTAACCGAAGGGCCAGCCCGAGGCCGGGGTGGATTGCGCCTTGCCCGCGTTGCGACCGTCTTTATGATGACCGGATGTGGCGCTCCGACTGGCCACGGTGGTCGGTCGGCCAGGGCCTCAGTAGCGCTCATGCAACCAGTCGTGGAGCCACTGCCAGCCGGCGTGCCGGCCAGTCCTCAGCGTTGCCAGAAGGTGGGGGCGAGTAGGACTAGCAGGGTGAAGACCTCCAAGCGTCCGAGCAGCATCGCGATACAGAGGATCCACATGCCGGGGCCATGCATGTCAGAATAATGCGCGCCCACCATCGCCAGGCCCGGCCCCAGGTTATTGAGGCAGGCGGCCACCGCGGAGAAGGCGGTGATTAGGTCGAGCCCGGTGGCGGCCAGGGCCAGGTACATAAGCACGAAGCAGGCGACGTAGAGCGAGAAGAAGCCCCACACCGCATCCACCACCCGCCCCTCCACCACTCGGCCGCCGATGCGTACCGGCAATTGTGCGTTGGGGTGGATTAGCCGTTCGATCTCGCGCAGCCCCTGTTTGATCAGCAGCAGGAAGCGGATCACCTTGATCCCGCCGCCGGTGGAGCCGGCACAGCCGCCGATAAAGGCAAGGAATAGTAGCAGGATGCCGATGAACGCTGGCCAGTAATAGAAGGCGGCCGTGGTGAAGCCGGTGGTGGTGCCGATCGAGACGACCTGGAACAGGCCCGCGGTAAAGGCCTCATCCCAATGAATGTAGGTGTTAGTAAAGTATAGCGCTGCGGTTGCGAGCACCACCGTTAGTAGCAGCAGAAAGAGATAGAAGCGAAACTCGCTGTCGGCGAGGTAGAGCAGGGGATTGCGATGGTGCAGGACGGTGAAATGAAGGGCGAAATTGACTCCGGACAGGACCATGAACAATACCGCGATCATCTCGATCGTGGTGCTGTTGAAATAGCCAATGCTGTCGTCGTGGGTGGAGAAGCCGCCGATCGCCACGGTGGAGAAGGCATGGCCGATGGCGTCGAACGGTGTCATGCCGGCCAGCCAATAGGAAAGGGCGCAGGCGATGGTCAGCGCCAGATAGATATACCACAGGGCCTTGGCGGTCTCGGCGATACGCGGGGTCAGCTTGCTCTCTTTCATCGGGCCGGGCATCTCGGCACGATAGAGCTGCATGCCGCCGACACCGAGCATCGGTAGCACCGCGACTGCCAGCACGATGATGCCCATGCCGCCCAGCCATTGTAGTTGCTGGCGGTACCAGAGCAGGCCGTGGGGCAGCTCATCGATGCCGATGATGACAGTGGCACCGGTGGTGGTGAGGCCCGATATGGACTCGAATACCGCCTCGGTGGGGGACAGGGCCGGCTCGGCGGCGATCCAGAACGGGAGGGCACCGCACAGTCCGAGGGCGACCCAGAACAGCACCACGACCAAGAAGCCATCGCGCAGCTTGAGGTCCGCACGGCGGCGGGCGACCGGCAGCCAGGTCAACAGGCCCAGGCCCAGGATCAGCCCGAAGGCGTAGGCGAAGGGCAGGGTATCGCCATCGCCGTAGATCAGCGCCACCGCCAGCGGCGGCAGCATGCTAACGCTGAAGATCATCAGCAACAGCCCAAGGATCTTCTGCACGGCGATAAAGCGTTTCATCGGGGTGGGGTCAGAGTGCCATTGGGATCGGTTACGGTACGGGCACTGCGCCGGGCGCCAGTGTACCCGCCGCGGCGGTTCCTGCGGCCAAGGCCGGGTGTGGTCAGAAGAAGGTGACCCCGACCTGGAACAGCCGCTCGATCTCGGGCACCCGGGCCTTTTCCTGTAGGAACAGGATCACATGGTCACCGGAGGCGATGACGCTGTCGTGATGGGCGATGATCACTTCGTCGCCGCGCACGATGGCGCCGATGCTCGCCCCCTTGGGTAGCTTGATCTCGCCGATCGCCCGGCCGACCACCTTGCTGGAGTTGGCATCGCCATGGGCGATTGCCTCCAACGCCTCGGCTGCCCCCCGGCGCAGCGATTGCACGAAGACCACATCGCCGCGGCGCACATGCTTGAGCAGCGTCCCGATGGTCGCCTGCTGCGGCGAGATGGCGACATCGATCGGGCCGCTCTGCACCAGATCGACATAGGCACTGCGGTTGATCAGGGCCATGGCCTTGCGTGCCCCCAGGCGTTTAGCCAGCATGGCCGAGAGGATATTGGCCTCGTCGTCGTTGGTGATGGCGCAGAAGACATCGGTGTCCTCGATGCTCTCCTCCAGCAACAGCTCCTCGTCGGCGGCATCGCCGTGCAGCACGATGCTACGCTCCAGGAGTTCGGCGATCTGTTTGCAGCGCTCTAGATCCTTTTCGATCACCTTAACCCGGTAATCGCGCTCAGTGGCCTTGGCCAGGCGGGTGCCGATATTACCGCCGCCGGCAAAGATGAGTCGTTTGTAGGGCTTTTCCAGGCGCCGCAGTTCGCTCATGACCGCGCGGATGTGCCGCGGAGCGGCAACGAAGAATACCTCGTCGTCGGCCTCGATGACGGTGTCGCCCTCGGGCTGCATGGCCCGATCCTGCCGATAGATAGCAGCCACCCGCGCCTCCACTAGGGGCATGTGATCATGCAGGGTGCGCAATTCATGCCCAACCAGCGGACCGCCATAATAGGCACGCACGGCGACCAGTCGCACCCGGCCGCCAGCAAAATCGGTCACCTGCAGGGTGCCGGGATTCTCGATGAGGCGCAGGATATAGTCGGTGACTAGTTGTTCCGGACTGATGCAGACATCAATCGGCAGGGCATCGCCGTCGAACAGCTTGGGATGATCCAGAAAACCCTGGGCGCGCACCCGCGCAATCTTGGTCGGGGTGTGGAACAGGGTGTAGGCGACCTGACAGGCGACCATATTGGTCTCGTCGCTATTAGTCACCGCGATGATCATTTCGGCGTCCTCGCCGCCGGCGCGCATCAGGACGTCGGGATGGGCACCATGTCCCTGCAGGGTGCGCAGGTCGAAGCGGTCAGCGAGTTCGCGCAGACGCCCAGCGTCGGTATCCACGACAGTGATGTCATTGGCCTCGCTGACCAGATTGGCTGCCACCGAACTGCCGACCTGGCCGGCACCGAGGATAAGGATCTTCATGAGCGGCTCAGGTGCATTGCTGGTATCAGGCGGAGCGTGGAGCAGGTGCGGCAGCCGGCGCGGCAAGAGGCCGCCGCCAGGCCGGATCTGCCACCGGCCACGCGCTCATCGTCGTTCCTTGATCTCGATACCGAGCGAGCGCAGCTTGCGGTAGAGATGGGTGCGCTCCATGCCGGCATCCTTGGCCATCTTGCTGACATTACCAGCGTGTTTGTCGAGCTGGTATTCGAGATAGGCCTTCTCGAACTGCTCGCGCGCCGAACGGAGTGGCTGATCGAAGGAGACCAGCCCCTCCAGCGGCTGGGCCGGCAGTGGTAGCGCCGAGCCCAGGGCTGCCTCGACCTCGTTCTGGGCGATTTCGTCGCCGGCACCCAGGATCAGCACCCGCTGCACCAGATTCTTGAGTTCGCGGATATTGCCGGGCCAGGGGTAGTTGCGTAGGAAATTCTGGGCGCCGACGCTGAAGCGTCGGTAGGGCAGCTTCTCGTGGGTTGCGAAATAGTCCACGAAGTGATTGAGCAGGTCGGGAATGTCCTCGGCATGCTCTCGCAGTGGTGGGATCTGCAGCGGCACCACGTTCAGGTGATAGAACAGATCCTCGCGAAAGCTGCCAGCGCGCACCTCTTCTTTGAGGTCGTGTTGGGTCACCGCGATGATGCGCACGTCGATGGCCACCGGCTCGCTGCCGCCGACGCGCAGGAACGAGCCGGTATCGAGGGCGCCGAGCAACTGGGTCTGCGCCTCCAGGTCCATGTCGGCCACCTCGTCGAGCAGCAGGGTGCCGCCGGCTGCCTGTTCCAGGCTGCCGTAGTGCAAATGCCCCCCCTCCTCGCTGCCGAACAGCTCGCGAGCGGCATTGCCGCGGGCGATGGCGGAGACGCCGAGATCGACAAAGGGGCGCTCGCGGCGCCCGCTCTGGGCATGCAGATAGCGGGCAAAGGTCTCGCGACCGCTGCCAGCCTCGCCGGTGATCAGGACCCAAGTGTCGTGCAAGGCGATGCGCTTGACCTGTTCGCGCAGCCGCTGCATGACCGCCGAACGGCCGGCCGGCTCGTGCACCAGGGGCACGCGCCGGCGCAGGCCGACGTTCTCACGGGCCAGCTTATCCGCCTCCAGCGCCCGTTCCACGGTCAGCAGCAGCTTGGCCATGGACAGGGGCTTTTCGAGGAAGTCGTAGGCGCCGAGCCGAGTTGCCTCCACCGCCGTCTCCACGTTGCCGTGGCCCGACATCATGATCACCGGGCACGGTAGGCCATCGTCTTCGGCCCATTCCTTGAGTAGGCTGATACCGTCCAGGTCCGGCATCCAGATATCCAGTAAGACTAGGTCGGGGCGACGTTCGCGCAGGGCATGGCGGGCTGCCTCGCCGTTCTCGGCACAGACCACAGCGTAGCCCTCGTCCGCCAGGATGTCTTGTACCGTATCGCGGATATCGGGCTCGTCGTCGACGACCAGGATGTGGTTCGCGCTCATGCTCCGCCTGCCTGTTGCGTGGTTGGCATGGCCGCCGGTGGCGGGCCGGATGGGGCCGGTGGATCAGCGCCGGCAACTGCGCCCGGTGATCCGGACGCCAGCGCCGCCTCTGCATGCCAGACCGGCAGACGGGCGGTGAACCGGGCCCCCGTGGCCATATTCTCGACCCAGATGATACCGCCGTGTTCCTCAATTATCTTCTTGACGATGGCAAGCCCGAGCCCGGTGCCTTTGCTCTTGGAGGTCACATAGGGCTCGAACACGCGATCGAGCATGTTCTCGGCGATCCCGCCACCGTTGTCGGCAAAGGCCAGTTCCACCGCGCGCGCATTGCCGCTGTCGACCAGTCGGGTGCTGACACAGATGCGCCCGGCAGCGCGTGATTCGAGGGCCTCGTGGGCGTTCTTGACCAGATTGTGAATGACCTGACGCAGGCGCTTGGAATCGCCCCGCACCTGAACGCCGGGGGCGCCGGTCTGCAGGTCGATCCGGATTTCGCCATCGCGATAGAGGTCGAGTACCTCGCCCACCAGGGTGTCGAGGGCGAACGGTTCCTGTTGCATCTGCGGGGCACGGGCGTAGTTGGCGAAGTCGTTCACCATCCCCTTCATCGCCTCTACCTGCTGGACGATGGTGTGGGTGGCGCGATCGACGACTTGGGCATCCGGGTCCGGGAGCTTCTTCAGCAGCTTGTGACGCAGGCGTTCGGCCGAGAGCTGGATCGGCGTCAGTGGGTTCTTGATCTCATGGGCCAGACGCCGTGCCACCTCCCCCCAGGCCGCATCGCGTTGGGCGCGGATCAGCATGGTGATGTCATCGAAGACCACGACGTGGCCGAGTGGGCCGTCGTCCACTGCCGGCAGCGGGCTGCCGCGGCATAGCAGCACCTGGCGCCCGTCGTTGGCGAACAGGGCAATCTCCTCACGCCATTCCTGGCCGGCATGGATGCGCTGACGCAGGGTATCGGCCCAGGGGGCGAGCCGTGGCTGGTCGCTGGCGAGCTGCTCCAGCGACAGGGCCTCGGTCGCATTCGGCTGCAGGCGCAGGATCTGCCCGGCCGCCGCGTTCATGGTGCGCAGGCCGAGCGCATCGTCGAAGGCGATGACCCCGGAGGACAGACGCGCGAGCACCGTCTGCAGGTACGCGCGCTGCGCCTCTACCGCCTGCTGACTGCGTGCCGCGGCGTCGCGGGCCTGAGCGATGCGCCGGGTCATCGCATTGAACGAGGCGACCAGAAAGGTCAGCTCGTCGTCGTGGGCGGGTAGCGGCAGGCGCTGTTCATAGTCGCCAGCGGTGACGGCGCGGGTGCCGCGGGCGATGTCGGCAATCGGCGCGACCAGCCGCGCGGCGGTGCGGAAGGCCGCCAGCAGGGCCGCCAGCAGACCGAACAGCAGCACCAATGATAGGGTCAGCGAGAAGCTGAACTTCAGCGACTGGCGCAGAAAGGCCAGCTCAGTGTAGCGGTTATAGGCGCCCTCCAGCCCGGTGGCCAGCTCACCGATCCGCGCCGAGGTAGGAAAGATCGCCTGCAGCAGCAATGGCCGCCCACTAGGGTCGCGCACCAGCGCCCGCACCAGCAGTTCGTCGCCGTCGCCGGGTTCCAGTCCGACGTAATCGGCGCCCATGCGCACGCTCTGCATGATCTCGCGCTCGGGCTGGCTGGGGACCAGTTGCAGCGGGTCGTCGTTAGCGGTGCCGAGCACCTGGCCGCCGCGGTCGAAGACGGTCAGTTCCAGCGCCCCGGCCTGCTGGCGCAGGTTGCCCAGGGTCAGGGCCAGGGCGGTGGTAGAGCGGTCCTCAACCCCGCTCAGGAGTTGGGCGCTGTACTTCACTAGTACCCGCTGATTCAGGTCGAGCGAGGCCTGGTTCAGCTCCAACGCGTCCTGCATCGCGCTGTCGATCTCGACATCGAACCAGCTATCGATGCCTCGCAGGAGAAAGCCCAGCGAGTAGTAGTAGACCACCCCGACCGGCAGCAGCGAAATCAGTGCGAATAGCACGACCAGCCGGGCGGTCAGGCGCGAGCCGGCGGTCTGATTGCGGTAGGCGATGACCAGCCGGATCGCATTGATGCCGACTAGCAGGATCAGTCCAGCCAGCCCGGCCGCCACCACTCCCAGCAGCGGCACGAAGGCGCGGCTGAGCACCTCGGAGTTCTGCACCGCGTTGCTCATCAGGTGCAGTGCCACCAGCAGCGCCGCCAGCAGGAGGCCGGCGATGACGGTGCCGGGATGCAGCAGGCGGCGCCCGCGGCGGCTCATGGCGTCAGTGGCCACTTGGTCCAGCTGCTGGTCTGGCGCCAGGCGCGGCTGAGATAGGCGCGCGGGCGCAGGGGCAGGGGCAGTTCTTCGATGTCCAGCGCGGTACGGATATGGACCTCGTAGTCGCGCTCTGGGTCCAGCCGCCCGGCACCGACCAGTTGCAATCCACGCAGGTCGCCGAGGGCGGCCAAGGCCGCCTCCCGGCTGACGAAGGTGCGACCGGTCTCCCCAGGCAGCCGCGCCACCAGATAGCGCTCCGACAAGGGCTTGTAGCGGATGCGGTAGCGCAGCCGCTGGTCTACCAGGCTGGTCTCCCACACCCAGGCCGTGGCTGGGCGGACTTGGATATGCACGTCGAGGGTCAGGGGGACCCCATTGGCAAGCGCCTCCAGGGCGGCGCTGCTGAAGTGGTACTCGATCCGGGCGTCGAGGTGGTAGACATCGTTGAGCAGGCGGGTGCGCGCCTCAGTGACGCGAAAATCGGCCGCCGCAGCGACTACCGATAGACCGAGCCCGAGTAGCAGGGCCAGCAGCCGTGGTCGTCGTGCCGGGCGTAGGCAGCCGCCGCCGGTGCAGTTCGGGTCCGCCCGCCCGGTCATCCGGCCTGCTTCTCCAGCAGGGCGTAATAGAAACCGTCGCCGCCGTCTGGACGCGGCAACAATTGCCAGCCGGGGTCGCGGGGCAAACCGCCCGGCAGCGGCCCGAGCGGGCAGGCGCTGGCCTCGGGATGGGCGGCGAGGAAGGCGCGCACCTGCTGTTCGTTTTCCTCCGGCAGCAGGGCGCAGGTGGCGTACAGCAGGCGCCCGCCTGGCGCCAGCAGCGGCCACAGGGCAGCGAGCATTGCGGCCTGAGTGGCCACCAGGGAGGGGATGTCAGCCGGGCGGCGCAGCAGCTTGATGTCGGGATGGCGGCGGATCACGCCGGTGGCGGAACAAGGTGCATCGAGCAGGATGCGCTGGTAGGGCGCTCCGGGCCAGTCGGCGGCCGGGGCAGTGGCGTCGCCGAGCAAGACCCGCGCCTGGTGTCCCAGCCGGTCGAGACCAGTGCGGAGGCTGTCCAGCCGGGCCGCATCGCGATCCACGGCAGTGACCAGCGCGGCGCCATTGATGTATTCGATCAGGTGCGCGGTCTTGCCGCCCGGGGCGGCGCAGGCATCCAGCACCCGCTCGCCCGGTTGCGGATCGAGCAGGTGCGCTGCCCATTGGGCGCTACTGTCCTGCACCGAGACCAGGCCTTGGGCGTAGCCGGGCAGGTCGGCGACCGCAACCGGGTCGTCCAGTTGCAGGGCCTGCGGCAATCCGGGCAGCGGCCGGGCGGTAAGGCCGGCGGTGGCCAGCGTGGCGGTGTAGGCGGCCAGGTCGACGCGGCGGCGATTGATCCGCAGCACCATCGGGGCACGTCCGTTGCTCGCGTCGATCAGGTCTTGCCAGTGCGCCGGCCAGGCCGCCTGCAGGCGCGCGTGCAGCCAGGACGGCAGCAACCAGCGCGCGGCCGGGTCGCGCAGCACCTCGGTGAGCAGGGCGTCGCGCTCGCGCTGGAAGCGGCGCAGCGTGGCGTTGACGAGGCCGGGGCCCCAGGGGCGACGCCGTCCATCCAGGTCATGGGCGGCGGCGACCGTGGCGGCAACGGCGGCATGGGGCGGGATGCGGGTCGCGATCAATTGATATAGGCCCACCAGCAACAGGGCTTGAACGATGCGATCCCCAGGTGGCAGGGGGCGTGCCAACAGTATAGCGGCCAGCGCTTGCAGGCGCGGCAGCAGGCGGATGCTGCCGCTGGCCAGTTCCCGCAACAGGGCATCATCGCGACGGTCGGCAGCAGCCAGCGTGCGCGCCTCGGTTGCCAGCGCCTCGGTAAGGGAACGGCCTTGCGCCCAGACCGCAAGCAGCGTGCGCGCCGCGGCGGCACGCACCGCCGCACCCGCGGGCGGTGTGGCGCGCGGACCAGGCCGGACATCGGCACCGGTGCCGGCCGGTGGCGACCGGCGACGCTCAGGCAAACAGGGCTCCGGTCAGATCGCGGGCATTGCAGAAGTCGGCGGCGGCCAGCGGCCGCTTGCCGGGCGCCTGCAGGCGGGTGATGCGCAGCAGCCCGGCGCCGGTCGCCACATCGATGCCGTCACGGCCGGCCGCGAGCACCCGTCCCGGCGGCCCTGGCAGCGGTCCAGCCACCGGCTCGCGGGGCTGGGCCGCCCAGAGCCGCAGGGTCTCGCCGCCAAGCCGGGTCTCGGCCACCGGCCAGGGGTCGAAGGCACGGATCAGCCGGTCGAGCTGCACTGCCGGCTGGGTCCAGTCGATGCGCGCCTCGGCCTTGGTCAGCTTGGGCGCATAGGTGGCCCGCTGCGCGGCCTGCGGCACCGGGACCAGCCGGCCGGCGAGCAACCCGGGCAGGGTCTCCAGCAAGGTTGCTGCGCCCAGTCCGGCCAAACGGTCATGCAGGCTGCCGCCGGTGTCCCGGGGTGCAATGGGGATCGCGCGGGTGGCGTAAACCGGGCCGGTATCAAGCCCGGCCTCCATCTGCATGATGCTGATGCCGGTCTCGGTATCGCCCGCGGCCAGGGCGCGCTGGATCGGTGCCGCACCGCGCCAGCGGGGCAGCAGCGAGGCATGGATGTTCACGCAGCCCAGTCGGGGGGCGGCCAGCACTGCGGGCGGGAGCAGTAGCCCGTAGGCGGCCACAATCATCAGGTCCGAGGCGTACTCGCGCAGGGCCGCGACCGCTTCCGCCGAGCGCAGTCCGGCGGGCTGCTGAACCGGAATGCCGGCGGTGGCGGCGACCTGCTTCACTGGGCTGGCCTGGGCCTGGCGACCGCGCCCGGCCGGACGATCGGGCTGGGTATAGACCGCCACCACCTCATAGTTGCCGGCCAGCAAGGCGGTCAGCGCTGGTACCGCAAAGTGGGGCGTACCGGCAAAGATCAGGCGGGGGACGACAGCGGCTGACATGCAACGGGAGGTGGTAATGGCGATGGGCGTGGGGGGCTGGTATCGGGCCGCGTGGCCGGCGGCGCGCTGTGTTCGGCGGTTGCGAGATGGTTCAGATCGCGCGGCGGCGCTGATCGGCGCTGGTCGTGGCTGGTTGGCGCCGGTCCTTCTCCAGCTTCTTACGGATGCGCTGGCGCTTGAGCGAGGAGATATGATCGACGAACAGGCGTCCGTCCAGGTGGTCGATCTCGTGCTGGATACAGACCGCGAGCAGTCCGCTGGTCGTGATCTCCTGCGGTTGGCCGTCACGGTCGAGGGCCTGGACCCGCACCTGCTCCGAGCGAGTGACTAGCTCATAGAAGCCAGGCACCGAGAGGCAGCCCTCCTCCATCTCCTCCTCGCCGCTGCGCTCGATGATTTCCGGATTGATCAGACACAGGGGCTGATCCTTGCTATCGGAGGTGTCGATGACGATGATCCGCTTGGGGACGTTGACCTGGATCGCGGCCAGACCGATGCCCGGCGCCGCGTACATGGTCTCGAACATATCGTCCACCAGTTGGCGAACGCGGTCGTCGACCTGCTCGACCGGCAGCGCCCGCTGCCGCAGACGCGGGTCGGGAAAGGTCAGGATGTCCAGTTTGGCCATGGTCTCTCGATCGGATGTTCGTGTCGGGGCCGGTGCTTGACGCGGGCCGGGCCAGCGGGCCACGGCGGCCGCTGCCGGTTGCGACGACCGGACGTGGAGTCAGTGCCGGGGAGCTGCCGGGGGCAGTCACGGGGCGACTGCTTGCAGCGCTCGGGCCGGGGGCGGCGGTCTTCGCCAATGCCTAGGCTGCGCCGGCATGCGGATCTTAGGCATCAGGTCGACGTTGACACCAGGCTAGAGATCCCTCCACCAGGCCTGGGACGTGGCTAGCCGCCGCAGGTCCGACGCGGAAGCGGGTGCTGGACCAGATACCAGGTCGACTGCTGGGCTAGCCGCTGACACTGGGCTAACATGATGATCATACAACAGTCCGGCAAGGCACGCGGGCCAGGGCGCCTTCGGCAACCGGTCATCGCGACGATCCGGACCCACTTGGTCGCGCGTGCATCACCCCACCGGAGGCGCCATGCACATGCCGGTCTGCTCCCCGAGCCAAGCTGCCCCGTTCCGTCGGCGTCCGCAACTGGCGCCGGAATGGGTGCCGGAATGGGCGCCGGCGCCCTTGCCGCTGCTCCTGCTGTGCGTGCTGCTGCCTTGGCCAGGCGGGGTCGCGGCGATCGGCGCCGGGCTGCTCAACCCCGATCACCCCCAGCGCTACACCGTGCAGCCCGGCGACACCCTGTGGTCGATCGCCGGGCGGTTCCTGCGCGATCCCTGGCGCTGGCAGGAGGTTTGGGAGTCCAACCCCGGGGTCGATAACCCCAATCGCATCTTCCCCGGTGACGCGCTGGAGCTGATCTATCGTGGCGACGGCAGCCCGCGGGTCCAGCGGGCTGATGGTGGCATGCCGGTGGTGCGGCTGTCGCCACGCATCCGTGTAACCGAGATCGAGCGCGAGGTCCCGAGCATCCCGGTCAACGCTATTGCCCCTTTTCTCAGCCGCCCGGTGGTCGTTGAGGCACCAGGCGAGATCGACAACGCCCCCTACGTCGCGGGGTTCCCGGAGGGCCGCATCCTGGCCGGCATCCGGGACGATTTCTTCGTGCGCAAGATCCTCGATGCCCGCGCGGGGCGCTGGGAGGTGCTGCGGCCCGGGCGCACCTATCGCGATCCGGAGACCAACGAGGTACTCGGCTACGAGGCGCTGTTCGTCGCCGAGGCAGCCCTGGATCGCACCGGCGATCCAGCCACGCTGAGGGTGCTGCGCTCGGCCCTGGAGGTACAGGTCGGCGATCGCCTGCGTCCCGCCCGCGACGAGACCGCGGTGCGCAGCTTCCTGCCGCAGCCGGCCCCCCACGGGCTGGAGGGCCAGATCATCGCCGTCCTCGGCGGCGTCACCCAGATCGGCCAGTTCGATATCGTGGTGCTCAATCGCGGCGGCAGCGACGGGGTGGAGCTAGGCCACGTCTTTGAGGTGTTCCGCGGCGGCAACCTGCGCCGCGATCCGGTGCGCTCGCGGCAGGCCGACTGGAACTGGCGCAACGAGACGCCGCTGGATACCTCGTTCTGGTTCGGTGAATGGCGCCCCACCGGCTGGCGGCGCGACCGCCCCGACGCCAACGCACCGATGCCGTTGCAGCGCCAGATCCGCCGCCCCCTGGACCAGTTCATCGTGCCCGATTCACGCAGTGGCGTGATCATGGTGTTCCGGATCTTCCCGCGGGTCAGCTTCGCGTTGGTGATGACTGCCCGCCAGGCGATACAGGTGGGCGAGATCGTCGCCCGGCCGCGGGACTAAGGCGCGCCCGACTGGCATCGCCGCGGTTTGTCATGCCGATCGGCACCGGGCAGGTGCAGCACCTGGACGACTGGCTGGCCCTGGCCTTTGCCCCGGGCGTTGGGCCGCGCACCAGCGCCAGCCTGCTTGCGCACTTCGGCAGCGCTGCCGCGGTGCGCGTGGCTACCCCGGCGGCTCTGCGCGCGGCCGGGCTGGCGCCGGCCGCGATCGCAGCACTGAGCCAACCGGATCAGACGGCCATCGCCCGCGTGCTGGACTGGGCCGCTGCAGCACAGGCGCACATCCTGACCCGCGACGATCCACGCTATCCGCCGCTCCTGGCCGCCATCGCCGCGCCGCCACCGGTGCTCTACGTCCGCGGCGATCCGCTGCTGCTTGCCGAACCCCAGCTTGCTATCGTCGGTAGCCGCAACCCGACCCCCGGCGGGCGCGAGACCACGATCGCCTTTGCCCGCGCCCTGGCGCAACTGGGCCTGGTCATTACCAGCGGCCTGGCCGCAGGCATCGATGCAGCGGCCCATCGCGGGGCTTTGGTCGGCGGGCGCACCATCGCCGTGCTCGGCACGGGGCCGGACCGCATCTACCCGGCCAGTCATCGCGAGTTGGCCCATGCAGTCGCCGACAACGGTGCCCTGGTCAGCGAATTCCCGCCCGGTAGCGGTCCGCGCGCCAGCCATTTCCCGCGCCGTAACCGCATCATCAGCGGGCTCACCCTCGGCACTCTGGTGACCGAGGCAGCCCTGCAGAGCGGCTCCCTGATCACTGCCCGCTATGCCGCCGAGCAGGGGCGCGAGGTCTTCGCCATTCCCGGCTCCATCCACAACCCGCTGGCACGCGGCTGCCATGCGCTGATCCGGCAGGGGGCGAAGCTGGTGGACGGCATCGATCAGTTGCTGGAAGAGCTGGCCCCGCAGTTGCAGCATCTGTTAGCGCCGGTGGTATCCGCCCCGGACACGACGGCTGTCGCGCCGGCGTTGGCCGGCCCGGATGCCCGGGGTCTGGATGCCCAGGGCCCGGATGCTCCGGGTCTGGATGCCGACTATCAGACCTTGCTGGCGGCCATGGGGCACGATCCGACCGCCCCCGATGAACTCATTGCCCGCACCGGACTGACGGCCCAGAGCGTCTCGTCGATGCTCTTGTTGCTGGAACTGCAGGGTTATGTATCATCACATCCGGGTGGGCGCTACAGTCGCCTGCTCCCGGCGCCAGCATCGCGATAGCGGCACCGCCGTCGCGGCAGCGCGCTGGCAGCATCGGCCCGATGTTGAGCACCATAGCACCCGGGGCGACCGGCCCGACGGCGGCGATCGCATGCCGCGGGCGCGGTACCGCCGAGCTGCCTGCCAACGGCTACCCATACCTGCCGGGCGGTCTAATCGAGGTGAGCGAATGTATGACAACATGGTCGATGTCCTGATCTACCTGTACGAGAATTACATGGGCGACGATAGTCCGCCGCCGAGCGACCAGGACGCGCTGGAGGACGAGCTGTCCGAGGCTGGGTTCTCGCGCCGGGAGATCGGCCAGGCCCTGACCTGGCTCGATGAACTGGCCAGCCGCATGGATACCCCGGAGTATCCCTCCCGCGACATCGGCGCGATGCGCATCTACACCGACACCGAGTGCCGCAAGCTCGATCTCGACGCCCGCGGCCTGCTACTGTTCCTGGAGCAGAGCGCGATCCTCGATCCCCTCAGCCGCGAACTGGTCATCGACCGCGCGGTGGCCATCGAGCAGAGCAGTATTTCGGTTGATGAACTCAAGTGGATCGTGCTGCTGGTGCTGATGAACCGGCCCGGGCGCGAGTCAGCCTTCAGCCAGATGGAAGACCTGGTTTACAGCGACGAGCCCGTCTACCTGCACTGAATCTCTTGCGCCGCCAGCCGGGGCGATCGTTGCAGCGGCGACGCTTGCCCCATCGGCAGCAAGGCTCCGGCCCGGCCCGCACCAGCCCAGCCCAGCCCAGCCCCGGATGATCTGTCCCAAGGCATCGGCCCCAAGCGATCGGCTGGTTGCCCGCCCGGGGCGGCGAGCCCGCCTGGCCAGCGACCGGGGCCCGTCTCTCCCAGTGATCCGGCGTGGTCGCCGTCCCGCCTGCCCAGCCGGGTCCAGCCCGTCCTATGCACCTCGGCGCCTGTCCCACCGGGCCATGCTGATTAGGTCGCGAACTGCCCGACCGGCATGACCGGCGGTCCGGCTGCCCCGACCAGCGGCCGCGGCAGCCTAGTCTCCGGCCCCGTTAGCCCTCGCCCTGGCCTTGACGCCGGGGCCGGCTATCCTATCTTCTAGCTCCTCTGCGAGCCCTCGTCAGCCCACTGGCACGGATATGAATCTCGTCGTCGTCGAATCGCCTGCGAAGGCAAAAACCATCAAGAAGTACCTCGGGCCGGAGTTCGAGGTCGTGGCCTCCTATGGCCATGTCCGCGACTTGGTGCCCAAGGAGGGGGCCGTCGATCCCGAGCATGGCTTCGAGATGAAGTATCAGATCATCGACCGCAACGAAAAACACGTCCAGACCATCGCCAAAAAGCTCAAGACAGCCAAGGCCCTATACCTGGCTACCGACCCCGACCGCGAGGGCGAGGCAATCTCCTGGCATCTCTACGAGTTGCTGCACAAGCGCCAGCAGATCGGAGAGCGGCCGGTGTATCGGGTGGTCTTCAACGAGATCACCAAACGCGCGGTGCAGGAGGCGGTCGCCAACCCACGCGCGCTCTCCCAGGATCTGGTCAATGCCCAGCAGGCACGCCGCGCGCTGGACTATTTGGTCGGCTTCAATCTCTCGCCGCTGCTGTGGAAGAAGGTCCGCCGCGGGCTCTCGGCCGGGCGGGTCCAAAGCCCCGCGCTGCGGCTGATCGTCGAGCGCGAGCAGGAGATCGAGGTCTTCGAGCGGCGCGAGTATTGGACCATCGAGGCTGATAGTGCCAAGGCCGGCAAGCCATTCGTCGCCCGCCTGACCGAGTTCGCGGGCGAGCGTATCGAACAATTCAGCATCACCGACGGCGCGCGTGCCGCCGCGGTCGAACAGGCCCTGACCCAGGCCGCCGCCGGCCGGCTGACAGTACTGGCGGTCGAGCGCAAGCAGCGCAAACGCAATCCGGCCCCACCCTTTATTACCTCAACCCTCCAGCAGGAGGCGGCGCGCAAGCTCGGCTTTACCGCCCAGCGTACTATGCGCACCGCCCAGCAGCTCTATGAGGGCATCGATATCGGCGGTGGATCGGTAGGCCTGATCACCTATATGCGTACCGATTCGGTCAATGTCGCCCAAGAGGCGCTGAGCGAATTGCGCGAGTTCATCGCCGATCGCTATGGCGCCGACAGCCTGCCGGCGACCGCACGCATCTTCAAGACCAAGTCAAAGAATGCCCAGGAGGCACACGAGGCGATCCGCCCGACCTCGGTACGCTATCTTCCCGAGGCGATCCGGGCCCAGCTCACCAAAGACCAGTTTCGCCTCTATGAACTCGTTTGGAAGCGCACCGTTGCCTGCCAGATGGCGCATGCTCTGATCGATCAGGTGGCAGTGGACTTTAGCGCCGGTCCGCCGGATCACCAGATCGGCAAACTGCGCGCAACCGGTTCGACCATCGCCGCCCCGGGCTTTATTCGGGTCTATCTGGAAGGACGCGACGATGCCACCGGTGCCGACGACGACGAGGAGCGCATGCTGCCGGAGTTGACCGTGGGCGAGCCGGTGGACCTGCTGCTGATCCGCCCGGAGCAGCACTTCACTGAGCCGCCGCCGCGCTACAGCGAGGCGTCGCTGGTCAAGGCCCTGGAGGAATTCGGCATCGGTCGCCCCTCTACCTATGCCGCGATCATCTCTACCCTGCAGGAGCGCGAATACGTCGTGCTCGACAAGAAGCGGTTCATCCCGACCGATGTCGGCCGCGTGGTCAACCGTTTCCTGACCGAGCATTTCACCTCCTATGTGGACTACGACTTTACCGCCCGGCTAGAGGACGAACTGGATGCGGTCTCCCGCGGCGAGGAGGACTGGATCCCACTACTCGAGCAGTTCTGGCGCCCGTTCAAGGATCGCATCGACCATACCCAGGAGCACGTCCAGCGCAGCGACGTGACCCAGGAACGAATCGATGAGGCCTGCCCGAAATGCGGCGGACAATTGGCCAAGCGCTTGGGCCGCAATGGCCTGTTCATCGGCTGTACCAATTATCCCGCCTGCGACTACACCCGCGATCTGGTTGCCGATGGCGCCGAGCCGGAGGCCCCCGAGATCGTCCCCGACCGGCCCTGCCCGAAATGCGGTTCTGAGCTTGCCATCAAGCGCGGCCGCTACGGCAAGTTCATCGGCTGCACCAATTACCCGACCTGCAAATATATCGAACCCATCGAGAAGCCCGAGGATACCGGAGTGACTTGCCCGCAATGTGGCAAGGGTACCCTGCAAAAGAAGAAATCCCGCCGCGGCAAGGTCTTCTATTCCTGCTCCACCTATCCCACCTGCGATTATGCGGTGTGGAACGAGCCGATCGCCGAGCCCTGCCCGAACTGCGGCTGGCCGGTGCTGACGCTGAAGGTCACCAAGAGCAAGGGGGCACAGAAGGTCTGCCCGCAGAAGGACTGCGGTTACAGCGCGCCGGCAGCAGAGAACCCCCACACCGAGGTCACGGAAGCGGCCGCCGCGGCAGCAGAGCGCGTAGCGGCGGCCGGGCATCGCTGAGCAGCGGCGCGCTGGCGGGGCTCGTCGTCGGTTCAGCCGGAGCCTGGCACGCTGCCGCGCGGCGCTGCCGGGCCGAAACGCGGCAGCGTCAGACTGACGCGCAAGCCCGACCGCATCCCGGGCCCGGCATCGGCCAGCTCGAGGGCTGCCCCGTGCAATTGTGCCACCGCCTGGACCAGGCTCAGGCCGAGGCCGTTGCCAGGCGCCGCACGGCTGTCGTCGATGCGAAAGAAGCGCTCGCAGACGCGCCCGCGCAGGGCTGCCGGGATGCCGGGGCCGGTATCGCTGACGCTGACCTCGCAGCCGCCGGCCCGCGCGACTGCAGCGAGTTCGATGCGGCCCCCGGCCGGGGTGTACTTGATCGCGTTGTCCACCAGATTGGCCAGCGCCTGGAACAGCAGATCTCGGTCCGCCCAGATCAGGGCGCCCCCCCCGGGTGGCAGTGAGTCGACCGCGGTGATGAGCGCCTGGCCCTTGTCGGCGGCCAGCGGCTCGTAGAGTTCCACCACATCCGCCAGCAGTGCGGCCAGGTCCACCGGCGCGAAGGCGGCACGGCGCTCCCCCGATTCCAGCCGGGCGATGCGCAACAGGGCGTTGAAGGTCGCGAGCAGTTCCTCGGCATCGGCGACGGCCGCCTCCAGGGCACTGGCAGCGGCCGGTGTCAGGGCGCCACGCTGCACCAGCTCCAGCCGCTGGCGCAGCCGCGCCAGCGGCGTGCGCAGGTCATGCGCGATGCTGTCGGAGACTTGCCGAACACTGGCCATGAGCTGCTCGATGCGCTCAAGCATGCGATTGAGATTAGCGGCGAGCTGATCGAACTCGTCGCCGCTGCCGGTCCCGGGCACCCGACGCGAGAGGTCGCCATCCATGATCTCGCGACTGACCTGGTTGACCAGTTCCAGCCGCCGCACCACCCCGGCGCTCATCACCCAACCGCCGAGCAAGGCCAGCGCGGCGGTGATGGCGAGCCCCCAGGCCAGGGTATCCAGCAGTAGCCCGCGGACCGCGGCCAGGTCGCGGATATCGCGCCCGACCAGCAGTTGCAGGCCGCCATGCAGCGGGAAGACCTGAGCGCGGGCGGGGTGGTCGGCAGCTGGTTCTGCGTCGGAACCAGGGTGGCGCAGACGGAACTGGATCCAACCGTCCCGATCCGGAACCACTGCCGGCCAGGGCTCCAGATTGCCCACCAGCGGGCGTGAGTCGGAGTCGGCGAGGAGATAGATCGCCGCCCCGCCAGGGTCGCGCTGGATGCGCTCAGCAATCAGTGCCGACAGACCGGTCAGGCCGCGGCGGCGGTATTGCTCGGCCAGTCCTTGGACCTCCGCGGCAATGGTCGCATCGGTCTGGCGCGCCATGAAGTAGGCAGTGGAGCCGCCGATGAAACCCAGCAGCAGGGCCACCGAGGTGCTGAATAGCAGCATGTAGAGCAGCGCCAGCCGGAAGCTGGAGCTAGCCAGCACCTGGCGCAGGCGCCCGCGCGGACCGGTGGGGGCATCCGGGGCCGGCGGTGGGTTCGCTGCGTGTGGGATAGTGATGGCGGTCCCAACTCAGGTGGCGCGCAGCATGTAACCGGCGCCGCGCACCGTGTGCAGGAGCGGGCGCTCGAAGCCCTTGTCCAGCTTGGCCCGCAGCCGGCTGATGTGGACGTCGATCACGTTGGTCTGTGGATCGAAATGATAGTCCCAGACATGCTCCAGCAGCATGGTGCGGGTGACTACCTGTCCGGCGTGACGCAGCAGATACTCCAGTAACCGGAATTCCCGCGGCTGCAAAGCGATCTCCTGCCCGGCGCGGGTTACGGTGCGGGTCAGCAGGTCCATCTCCAGGTCACCGGCCTGCAGCCGGGTGACCGGGGCCTCGCCCGCCCCGGCCCGGCGCTGCAGGGCCTCGATGCGCGCCTGCAGCTCGGCGAAGGCGAACGGCTTGACCAGATAATCATCGCCGCCAGCCCGCAGCCCTTCGACCCGGTTGTCCACCTCCCCCAGCGCGCTCAGGATCAGCACTGGGGTGTGATTGCCGGATGCTCGCAGGGTCCGCAGGATGGCAAGCCCGTCCAGGGATGGAAGCATGCGATCCAGAATCAGCAGGTCATAGGGGTTGCCAGCAGCCATGAACAGCCCGTCGCGGCCGTCCCCGACCTGATCTACGACCGCGCCCAGTTCCCCCAGGCCCTTGGCCAGATAAGCGGCGAGTTGAGGATCGTCTTCGATGACCAGGATGCGCATGGTTCTGGTTGAAACGTGGATTGAAACGGGTAATTGCCGACCGGGTCTCCGGGCGCCTGGGCGGCTGCACCACGAGGACCAGACCTTGCCTCAGCCTGCCACCGTGCTGGGCTGGGAAATAACGCCCGGGCAATCTGGGAATGACCCGTAGACGCTCACGCCCCGGTGCACTGTCATCGCCGGCTGCGGCAAGACATTGCCATCGGAGCGGATGGCTGCGAGAGTCTTCATCGGAGAGGCGGTAGTTCAGCGGGTAGGCGCGGCGCTTCGGGAACAGGTGCGCGAGGTGGATGCGGTAGGCCTCGGCGGCGAGTTGGAGGTCTTCGCCGTCGGCGTTGAAGGATCAGGCGCGGCCGGCCTCGTTCAGCCTCAGATCCGGCTCGTCCTAGCGGTCCACGACAGGGCTGGCGCCGGGGGCTGTTCCACGGCCGGGATGATCGATCACCGCGCGACCGGCGCGGGCTGGTCGGGGGACGTGGCGGCAGCCTTTAACCTAGAAACGGCAGTTGAACGCTTCGTGCATCACGCAAGTGATTGACTGGTCGGAAATTCTGCGCTCGCCTCGGCATCACCTTTCGGGTGCGGGCCGCTACGGCCCCCAGGGCACGC
>REDK01000139.1 GCA_007693535.1 Chromatiaceae bacterium | reverse complement strand
GTTGCCAGAAGATGCCTATAGATTACAATAGCTTGGCGTCACCTTAAAAGGGCTGGTGCCGGCCTCCCATGCCGCAACCTCTTCGGGATCGCGTTTGAGCATGGTTGCCACGTCGGTCACACTCAGCCCGACCGAGACCCTCGCCCAACGAAAAATCTCCGGCTGCACGCCGGTGACAGGCTCATATCTCATTGGTGTCTTCCATCGATAGCCCGCTGGCATGACCCACGGCGGCAATTCAATCTCAACCAAACAACACCGTTCGCGTGATCTCAGGAGAGCCGCCAGCGCACCAGGAACACGGGCTGAAAGGTTGTTTCCTGATTCAGCTTGCGCTCGATCGTCGTGATCAATGCCTCTCGCTGCCGATCCACCTCGTCCTGTGCATCGAAGAGCGAGCGTCGCTTGCGGTTTCGTTCCGCCTCCAGCGCCTTGACCTGCCGTTGTCCGGCGAGCTTATCCTCCAGGCTTGCCGCGGCTGACGCGGCACGCCGTGCCTCCCGAATCTGACGATCCATTTCCTTGATCTCCCGTTCCAGTCCGACCTTGAGGTCGTCCGCCCAACCGTCGAGCTTCTGCGCCTCGGCCTCGAAGAAGCGCGCGTTGCGCTCGGAGATGCCGCGTTCAATCGTGCCACGTTGCTCGGCAATCTGCACAGCGAGCTGGTCCTGTCGCGTGCCCGGCGCGGCGTCGGGTGCGAGGGGCGAGACCGTGCCGGGCAAAGTCATCAGGCGGGCAGCAGTCTCCGGGTCAAGCGGCTGGCCCTCATCCGTCGCGGCAGCGAAGATCAGATGATCCTCTGATTGCTCCAATGATTCCACGCTGAAGGCACAGAGTGTGAGCCAGCCGGAGCGACCGATCAGCGGCTCGACGCGGCTGATCTTGCCGACATGTTTGCCGTAGTCGAAACGGATCTCGGCGGGCGGAAGGTCGCGGCCCTTGGCTCTGGCGACAAGGGCCTCGGCGAGCGGGTGATTGAGACGGTAGAGGTGAACCTCGCCGGTACGGCGGGGCAGCTCGTAGCGTCCAAGGAGGACGTCGATATGCAGGTCGGGCGGTAGGCTGCGGAGGCGAAAGGCGCCGTCGCCCTGAAAGTCGGCGCGACCGTTCAGCTCATGTCGGGTGAGCTGCATCAACAAGCGTTCGAAGCGGCCGAGATCGGCCTTGGTGGTCTCGTCGCGTATCCTGAGCTTCTCGCGAACCTCGTCGTCGAAGTTCTCAAGCAGTTGGGCGCGGGTGCGGGCCATGGAGACGTCGATCTCGAAGCTCAGCTCCAGTTGCAGCTGGTCGAACGCGGTCTGAATCTCCGCGGGTTGGCGGCAGCGCTGATAAATGGCGGCGATGCGCTTCTCGAAGTCCACCCCGGACTCGATGGCGCCGAGGACCTCATCGCTCGCACCGAAGACGCCCTCGAAGAGTTGGAATTTCTCTGCCAGCAATTCGAAGACGCGCTGATCCGCGGCGTTCTTGCGGTTGAGGAAGTTGACCACGACCACGTCGTGCCGCTGGCCGTAGCGATGACAGCGGCCGATGCGCTGCTCGATGCGTTGCGGGTTCCAGGGGAGATCATAGTTCACCACCAAGGAACAGAATTGGAGATTGATGCCTTCGGCCGCGGCCTCCGTGGCGATCATGATCCGACCCTGCTCGCGGAAGTAGTCCACCAGCGCCGAGCGCATGTCTGCGGTGCGTGAGCCGGTGAGGCGGTCGGTGCCTTGATGGCGTTCGACCCACTCGGCGTAGATGTGTCGGGAACGCTCGTCCGTGTTGGAGCCGTTGAAGAGGACAATCCCCTCGCGATACGGGCTGTCCGCCAACAGGCGCAACAGGTAGTCCTGGGTGCGACGCGATTCGGTGAAGACGATGGCCTTCTCGTCTGCGCCCAATGCCTTGGCCTTCGCGAAGGCGACACCGAGCGCCTTGAGCAGGGCATGGCCCTTGGCGTTGTGCTCGATGGATGTGGCAAGCCGGGCGAAGGCGTCCAGGTCGGCAATCTCGCGCTCCAGCGCTGCGCGGTCGGTCTCGCTGAGCGGCTCGGACGGTGCGTCGTTCGGCCATTCCTCGGCGGTGTCGTCCAGCGCCTCGTAGTCTTGATCCAGGTCCTCTCCGGACGGTGTGATTTGATTTTGAACGCCTGCCTTGGCCCGGAGCCGGTTGGCGATGGTCGTCAAGGCCCCGGCGATGGCGAAGGTGGACGAGGCGAGGAGCTTGCGCAGCACCAGCGTCATCAGTGAACGCTGGCTGGCCGGTAGGGCTTGGAGATTGTCGCGCTGCAGGTAGTCCGAGACCAGATGGTAGAGCCGGTCCTCGCCCTCTTCGGGCGTGAACTCCTCGACCAGGGGGAGCCGCCTGGTGAAGGGGACGTAGGCGGTAACCTGGCGTCTCAGCGTTCGGTGACAGATGGGCTTGAGTCTGGCCTTGAGGGTCGCGAAGACCTGCGCTTGGTTGAGGTTGGCGAACTGCTCGCGGAAGCTCTTGAGGTCGCCGAATGTGTGGTCGTCGATGAAGCTGACTAGGCCGAACAATTCCAGCAGGGAGTTCTGCAGGGGCGTGGCGGTAAGCAGCAGCTTGGGCCGGCCGGCCAAAGCCAGCTTCAATGTGTTGGCGATGACATTCGATGGCTTGTAGACATTGCGCAGTCGATGCGCCTCGTCGATGACCACCAGATCCCAGGGGAGCGCCTGAACGTCGGCGGCTTTGGCCTTGGCGAACTGGTAGGAGCAGATGACGACTTCGGGAGCATCGAAGGGGCGGAACTGGCCCTGACGACATGCGGCGTTGTAGGACCTGGCCTCCAGGATGCGGCAGGGCAGAAAGAACTTCTCGGTCAGCTCCTGAAGCCATTGCTTGCGCAGATTCGCGGGCGTGATGACGAGGATCCGACGCCGACGTTCCGCCCAGCGTTGAGACAGCACCAGCCCGGCCTCGATGGTCTTGCCGAGGCCCACTTCGTCGGCGAGCAGCGCCCCTTTGGATAAGGGCGATGCAAAGGCAAAAAGGGCGGCATCGACCTGATGCGGGTTAAGATCAACCTGAGCGCTGGCGACGGCACTGGCAAGCCGCTCCGGACTGTCGGGCGGGAAGCGTCGCGTCAGCTCGTAGGCGATGTATTTGGTGTGATAGTCCGTCAGGCTCATGCGGCCACCGGGCAAAAATCATCGACGGCGGCGACAGTCCGGCATGGCCGATGCTCGGAACGGTTCCCCGTCGATGGACGCCGGCACTCGGTCAGCGGTATCCAGGCGCGGCATTGTGACAGGTTTTCATGCAGGGCTCAGCGACTTCTGCTTTCCTCCTGGTGCATCCGACGCTCAGGTGAGCTTGCCAATCCACCGGCGTAGGAACGTCGACGGGAGCGGTGGAGGCTTCAGGAGCATGGCTCCAGGAACGTTGAGCATGCAGTCATGAAACCAGAAACCGCGATATTCCTGCGCCGGCTCTTCGGATGAGAAGGCCAGGACCTTGCGCTCAGAGGGCTTGGAGCATGGCTCCGAGTGCTTGGCGCTTGGTGCCGGCAGCCGGCGCTGATATACGTCATATAGGCACAATGTCACATTTGTTGAATGCCGGAAAATTCAGTCTGAGTAACGAGTCCAGCTCCTTCTTGTGCATTGTATGGGTTTGGTCAAGGCAATCGAAAATAGCGTTCCGGAAGTCGGAGAAATCGGCGCAATATTTGAAGTAGATGACCTTTTTCTTGACGAATTTCCAGAGTCTTTCGATCAAAATCAAATTCGGGGAATAGGCGGCGAGATAAACTAGTTCGATGTCGAGCCGTAAAGCCAACGCTGTAACGATCTTACACTTCTGATAACGCGCATTATCCAACACCGGTGTGATTGGTATGCTGAGATTGCGGTTCGCGATCCGTCGTAACAGTTCGCAGACGCTGTCCGCGTTGATGTAGGCGTCATTTGTGATCATCACCAGTTCGTGCGTGATCGCATTCAGCGCACCCAGCACGTTGACCGCTTCCTCCCAACAGATGTGTTAGAAATTCAACTCCATCGACTACGTGAGGCCGCCAGTCTGGAACCCGCGCTGGGACTGCCGCAGGGTGTTGCTCGAAACATCGGCGAGCCGACAAATGTCGTGGTGCGCAAGGCCCTAGCTCTTCAGCCACAGAACCTCCATGCGCCGGCGCACTCTCGGGTGCGGGTGCTCATCACGCAGCCGCTGTGTCTCTGCCAGATCATGCTTCGAGAACTCGATACGGATCATTGTCGGGAAAGTCCACGGGCGTTGCGGTCCGCATATTCAGCATGGCGCGGCTCGCGGCGGACTCACTGCCTTCCTGGTCTGCCCATCGATCGATCTCGTGCAATGCGATGGTCGGGACCAGCAGGCTTTCGGCAGAGATCGTTCGATGAAGGTCAGTCGAAGCCTAGTCGACGCCGACGGGTCCGCCAAAGGCGGCGGTGGCGAGGTGCCTGATGCCGCTTTTCTCGCCCCAGTGCAGGCGGCCCTCCAGCATGGTCAACGGGTTGTGCCTCCATCTGAAGCCAATCAGCTCCGGCCCTATTCCTCCCCCACCGCCGGTAGCACCTCGATCTCGCCGGCGGCGGTGCGGGCGCGCTGTTCGGCGCGATAGAGGTCGGCGACCGCGGCGGCGGGGTGCTGATAATGGCCGGGGGTCACCGCGCGCACCAGATAGGCAAGCTGGAAGCGCGCCGGGTCGTCGGTGCCGCGCTCGACCGCGGCCACGAAGCGCTCGGCGCGAAACTCCCGATATGCCGGGGTGGTGACCACCTCCAACCAGGGCAACCCGTCGATCGACCCGGCGGTGAGCAGGCTGGGGTTGTCGATCTCTAGGCCAGCCGGCAGCGGGTCGTCGATGATCAGCCGGGCAGCCCCCGGGGCGTCGGCACTGATGGTCAGCAGGGTGACCAGCCGGGTGCCCTGGGTGAGGCGCGCCGGATCGATCGCGCGGCCATCGAGGCCGTAGTAGGCGCGGTCGATCCGGTAGCCCTGACCGCCGGCCGGCGGCGGGATCAGCGGGATGCCGGCGGCGGTCACCAGGGCGGTGACCGGGCGGTCGCCAACGTTCTCGATCTGCAGGCCGCCAGCGGCCAGATCGACCTCGTCGAGGCGTCGGTAGAAGGCCCCCTCGTAGGGGACGCCGTCGATGCTCAGGCGCGGGCGCGCGGCCCCTTGCATCAGGGCATGGGCGGCCAGCAGCAGCCAGGCCTGGTCCTGGGTGCTGCTGTGCTCGACCCGGGTCGCGGCGCGGCCGAGTTCGGTGGCGATGGCGTCGAGGTCCAGCGCCGGGGGGCCGCTGCCGCTGGCCTCGGCGGCCAGGGTCAGCAGGGCGGCGCCATCGCGGAGCCAGGAGCCGAAGTCCACCCGCCAGCCGCCGGTCCGGGGCTGCGCCTGCCAGAGATCATGCGCCGAGCGCAGGGCGATGGCAGCGCGCTCGGCCTCGCCAACCAGGGCCAGCGCGGCGCCCAGTTGGGCGCGGGCCATCGGGGTGGCGAAGGCGGTAAGGCGCATCTCCTGGTAGTAGCGCAGGTCGCCGATCGGGACGCGGCCGTTGCGGGCCAGCACGTAGAGGGCATAGGCGACCCCCTCGCCACCGCGCTGGTTACCGATGCCGAAATCGCCGGCATAGGCCAACTGGTTGCGCAGACTGGTCAGGGCCAGGTCGAGGGCGACCGCGGGGACCGCATGACCGCGTTCGCGGGCGCGGGTCAGGAAGTCGGTGACGTAGGCATCCAGCCAGAGGTCGGTGCTGTCCTGCCAGCTCGGCCCCCAGAGGCCGAAGCTACCGCTCGGGGTCTGATTGGCCAGCACCCGGCGGATGGCGGCCTCGATGCGGGAGCGGAGGTCGCCGGCCGCCGCATCGCGCTGGTCGGGGACGGTGGTTGGTCCATCGGGGGCGAGGCCCACGGCCAGGGCGAGCGGATCCAGATAGAGCAGCGGCAGGGCGCGGCTGGTGATCTGCTCAACGCAGCCGTAGGGGAAGCGGTCGAGCGCCCGCAGCAGTCCGGCCACGTCGAGCGCGCCGGCGCCGGTGATCGAGACCAGCCAGGCGCCAGTATTGGGAACGAAGCCGCTGGAAACGAAGCCGCCGGGCGCATCGGCCGCCCCCAGCCAGCCGGCATCGAGCACCAACGGCGCCCCGCCGGGGGCAAGGGTCCGCTGACTGGTCTGCCAGACCGGCGCGGTCAGGTTGCGCACGCCGAGCAGCAGATCCTTGGTCAGCACCTGTCCATCGGGCAGGGTCAGCGCCACGCGCAGGCGATGATCGCCGCTGGCCCGGGCCGCGATCGGCACGCTGATGCGGGTGCGCTCCCCGGCCGGCAGTGTCACCGGCAGCGGGGTGTCGACGCCCTCGATGATCAGGCCAGTACCGGCCGCGTCATCGCCATCGCCAGCGGCCAGCGGGGCGCTGCTCAGGGTCAGCGTCATCGCCCCGGCCGGCCCTTCTACATGGGCCAGTTCCAGCAACAGGCGCGAGCGATCGCCGGGGGCGAGGAAGCGTGGCAGCGAGGCGGTGACCACCACCGGGTCGCGCACCAGCACGTCGGCGGCGGCCTGGCCGATGCCATCGGCCGACCAGGCCATCACCATCACCCGCACGCTGCCGTTGAAGTCCGGCAGCGGGAAGGCGACCTCGGCCTGGCCATTGGCGTCGGCGCGCAGGATGCCGGAATGGAAGGCGACCAGTGCCTCGCTCGGCGGCGGCCCCTCGGCGCGCATCAGGGCCAGCACCCCGGCCCCACTGCGCAGCCGTCCGGGCGTGCCCTGCATCCGATCGATGAGCCGGCCGTAGAGGTCGCGCAGGGCGATGCCCAGCCGGCGCTGGCCAAAGTACCAGCCCGCCGGCGCCCAGGTCTCGAAACGGGTCAGGTTGAGGATGCCGATGTCCACCGCGGCGATGGCCAGATGGGCCTCGCCGCCGCGCGGCAGATTGGCGATCTGCAGGGTCACCGGCAGCGGCCCCCGCGGGGCGGCCTGGGCCGGCACCTGCAGGCGCAGGTCCAGGCGCCGGTCGCCGGGATCGACCCCGGCCCAGTGCAGGCCGATCGCCCGCCGCGGCAGTTGCCGGGCGGCCAGATCCAGGCCGCGGTAGAGCACCGCGGTGACATAGGCCCCCGGCCCCCAGTCGGCGGTCACCGGCAGGGCGACTGTGGTGCCCTCCGCCGGGACCCTGACCGGGCGCATCACCTTGAGGCCGTCGTCGAGGACCATCAGCAGCGCGAGCCCGGGGAAACGGGGCTCCAGGCGCACGCGGGCGGTCTCGCCGACGCGGTATTCGGCCTTGTCCAGCGAGACCTTGAGCACATCCGGGGTATCGAAGGCCTTGGGGGCGACGTACCAGCCGGCCTCGAAGGCGACGCTGGCGGGCACCGCGGCGTCGCCGGCGGCGCTGACCTGCAGCTCGTAGCTGCCCCACTCCACCCGCGCCTCGATGCGGCCACCCGCCGCCACATCGGTCGCCAAATCGGCAGACGGATGGGCAGACGGTTCAGCCTGGTCGCCGGCAGGCTCTGCCAGCGCCAGCGCGCCGCTGGCGACCCGCCGACGGCTGGTGACCGGCTCGAAGCGCCAGTCGCCGTCGGTCTGATACCACTGATAGCTGGTCTGCACCTGGTTCAGGGTCCAGCGCAGGCCATCCAAGGCGATCGGCGCATCGTCCACGCCCAACGCGATCACATCGAAGGCCGCATTGCCGCCCTCCTCGACCGCGCCGTCGAAGCGCGGGCGGATGCCGATGCGCACGCGCCGATCGGCCAGCGGCAGGGTCAGCGTGCGTTCGACCGGGCGGCCGCTGCCCTCCTGCACCCGCACCGCGATGGCGGCCTGCAGCGGGCGACTGCCAGGGACCAGGTCGGGCAGGACGATGGGCAGTCGGGCCGCCCCCTGCGCATCGGTGCGTGCGATTGGTAGCGGCTCACTGCGCGGCTGCACCGCGTCGTCCACCAGCCCGAAGCGATAGCCGGGCCAGGCCGGCAGCCCGTCCGCCGGGCCAATGCGGGTCTCGCCCTCCACCGTCAGGCGGCTGGCCGGGGCGCCGTAGAGGAAGCGCGCCGCCAGGGTCAGCATCGGCGGATCGTCCGGGTCAAGCACCGCGGCACTGGCAGCGAGATCGAAGTCCAGGCGCTCGGGCTCGAAGTCCTCGACCAGAAACGGCACTGCCGCCAGGAGTTCGCCCGCGGGATCGGCATAGACCTGGGCCTGCCAGGTACCGCGCTGGGCATCGGCCAGCAGGGGCACGCTCAGCGCGCGCCCACCCTGGCCATGGTCGGGGACCTGATCGCGCAGGTATTCCACCCCGTCCGGGCGACGGATGATGAAGGTCAGCGGCACCCCGGTGACGGCGCGCGCATGCGGGTCGCGGGCCAGGGCGGTCAGCACCACCTGCTCGCCGGGGCGATAGATGCCGCGCTCGCTGACCAGATAGACATCGATCGGCTGCGGTGCCGGGCGCCCGTCCACGCCGCGGTCGCTGAGATCGAACGGGGCTGTGCGCAGGTCGAGCAAGCCATAGTCGCCGGCCGCGGTCTCGGCCGCCAGCAGGGCCGGGGCATTGCCGCCGGCACCGCGCAGCAGGCCGGGCTCGAAACGGGCATAGCCCTGGCGATCCGTGCGCGCCTCGCCGAGCACCTGCTGGTTCAGCGCCAGCAGGCGCAGGCGCACCTGGTTCAGCGGCTCGGCGCTGGCCAGCGAACGCACCAGGGCGTGCAGGCCGTCGTTGCCGCTAAGCGCGGTCAGACCCAGGTCCGAGACCACGAACCACTGGGTCGCCAGTGCCCCGTCCGGGTCGGCCTCCTGCGGCCAGGCGGTCAACACATAGGCGCCGGGGGCGAGCCGGTCCTGGCCGGCCGCGGTGAGCAGCTCCGTCACCGGCACCGCGGTAGTGACCTCCTGATTGAGTGCGCTCTGGACCTCGATCTGCCCGCGCCACAGGCGCTCGCCGCGGCGCTCGGCGATCGCCTCAGTCTCCCACTGACCGAGGCTGCCGAACAGGGTCTCGTCGCCAACGAAACCGCCGAGGGCACGCTCGCCGATGCGAAACAGCTCGGCCTCCACCAAGCTGGTGTTGACGGTGACGATCGGCAGCGCCGCGGCGCCACCGCTGGGCAGCACGTAGGCGCGCCCGGGGAAGCGCACCGCGGGGCTGCGGTCGCGCACGAAGACGTCCAACTCGACCGCATGCGCCAGGCGCTCGCCGTCAGCCGCCGGCAACCCGGCGCGCACCCGGATGCGGTAGCGCCCGCCATGACGCACCCCATCGATGCAGAGCTGGCGCGGCTCTGGCTCGATCGCCAGGCCCGGCGCGTCCACCTCGATGAAATCGGCCAGCTCGACGCCGGCCCCGGCGCGCGTTAGGGCGGCGGAGAACTCCAGGCAGATGCGCGGGTGACTGGCATCGGCGGCCACGCTGTGGCCGGTGACGCGGAAGCCATGCTTGGCGACCAGTTGGTCCAGGTGCGCGCGCCGGCCGGGATCATCCACCAGCTCCAGCGACGCGCGCAGGGTGCGAATCGCCGGCGCCCAGGCCGCCCGCTGCTCCAGTGCCCGCCCGAGCAGGGCCAGGCCGTCGGCGCGCTGCGCGACGGTACTGGCGGCCAGATAGGCATTGATCGCCGCCGCGCTGGCCTCGCGCTGCACCTGCTGGCGGGCGGACCAATCCTGCGGCTGGCGCGCCAGGGCCTGCTCGGCCTGGCGCTGCCACCGGTCCAGGTCGAGCAGCGCGGCGTCGCCATCGGAGCGGGCACCGATCTCGGCGGCGACCCGCTGGCGCAGCTCGGCGGCCTCGGTGCGATAGGTCGGCGGCAGGAAGGCGAGTTCAGCCCGGCGCCGGGCCAGCGCCTCGGCCCCGGTCGCCGGCCCGGTGACGATGCGCCCGGAGGTGGCCCCATCGAAGGGGCGGGTCGGGCCGTCGGCGGCCTTGAGGAAGCACCAGCCGGCGTTGCGGTTGAAGGTGAATGCGTGGCAGCGCTCGGCGGCCAGGCAGGCGGCCTCGCACTCGGCCAGGCTCACCTCGCGCAGGACGTCGTAATCGTTGCCGAAGAGGTCGGCATCCTCGATCAACACCAGGCGCCGCTCGCCGCCGCTGGCCAACCCCGCCGCCATCAACAGCACCAGCCCCGCCACCAGCCATGCGCCATGCCGCAACATCGGGTCACCCCCCTGCAAAGGCCCTGAATAACAAGAGGGAGTGTAGACCGTTTCGCGCTCGGGGCACGCACAGCCGGCGGCAACAGCGTCGCGCTGGCGCCTTGGAGGGTGCCGGGCTGCGCGCGGCGCGAGGCCGTGGCGCCAACGGCGACCGCGGCTGCCCTCGCCAACGGGCACCGCTGCAGCGCGGCCGGCGCCGGGTGCCGGTGGGACGCCGTTGAGGCACTGGTGGGACGCTGCTGGGGGCATCCGGGAGACCAGCGCCGGGCCGATGGCAGCCCCCTCGCAGAGCACCGCCTGACCCTTGCGCGCGCCTGGCGCACAGCACTAAGACCAACACCGGATCGCCATTCAACGGGCGATTCGCCACCGAATAAAAATAAAGACAAACATTTGATATAAATTAATTTTCCTGTCAAGTGTCGGACCTCTGCCGACCCGACAACCGGTTCTCGTCATCCATCTGGGTTATCCTAACCGCGCGTTCGAGAACGCACCGTCACTTCGTCTTCAGGATCGATGCATGTCTCTACCAAGTATTGCCAACCGTTTTCTATTCCTCATTCTGCTCGGGTTGATGAGTACGCAGGCGCCGCTGGCAACCCCGATCGGCACGGCGGCGGCGCCGTCGTCCAGCGACACCGGCGAGGAGACCGCCGAGACGCTGGCGCCAGTACGCGATCTGGGCTTTGATCCGGCCCTGGTCGGCCTGCCCAGCTTCGATCTGCCGCGCCGCTCGGCAGACGACTACGAGCGGCTGCTGGACCTGATCGATGCGCGCATCGACGAGATCGAGGCTGCAGCGACCGCTCCAGCGGCAGCGATCTCGGCGCCAGCCACGGCGGCCGAGGACCCGCGCCTGCCGCTGCTGCGCGGCATGCGCAATTCGGTTCGCGCCGAGGCATTGCTGGTCGAACGCGCCGAACAGGTCAGCCAGGCACTGGCCCTGGCCGAGCAGGAACTGGCCGCCTTTGCGGAAGACGGTGCCGCCAGCGATCCCCCCTATCCGGTCTCCCTGGTGGACCAGCTACGCGCCGAACTGGAGGTCCTGGCGCAGTCCGCCGCCCAGGCCAGTCGCCTGGCGGCCCAGGCCGAGCAGCGCGCGCAGGCCAGTGAGCGCGCCCTGGAGGCGGCCATGCGCGAACGCCGGCGGCGACGCGACCTGGTCGCGCAGGCCGAGGACCCGATCGCCCGCGCGGCCGAGGAGCGGGAACTGGATGCTACGCGCCTGCAGGTGCTGGTCGCCTTTCAGACCTTCAGCGAGGCCGCGGCGCGCAGGAAATTGAGCCAGCGCGAGAGTGAGTTGGCCCGGACCCGCGCAGCGCTGTTCGAGGCGCGCATTGCCTTCAAGGGGGATGCGCTAGTGTTCTCGGAGGAGGCCCTGAACGAACGCCTGGAGGAGCTGGCGCGGCGCATCGCCGAGTTCGATGCGCGCACCACTGCCCTGCAACAGACTGCCGACCGCGCCGAACTGGAGCTGGTTGCCACCCGCGAGCGTCTGGAACAGGCCCTGGCCGAGAACGATTCGGCTGTCGATCTAGATCTGTTGCAGGCCCAAGTCGCGGCCCAGGAGGCCGAGGTGGTGGCGGCCCGTCTGGGCGTGGATTACCTGCGCCGGGCGATCGTCCTCGCCGAGCAATCCAAACCGCTGATCGAACGCCGCTATCACCTGCTGCGCGGCGAGGAAGCGGCGCAATGGCCGACCTGGCTACGCGAGACCCAGGCCCTGCTGCGCGAGGTCGCCACCGAGCGCGAGTTCGCCGAGAGTGAACTGGCGAGCCTGCGCTCGATGCAACTGGTGTTGTCCCGCCGGTTGACCGCCCCGGACCTGGATACCGCGCTGCGCGCCGCGCTGACCCGGCGCATGGAGGCCCTGCGCGAGCAGGAAAGCCGGGCCGCCGAACTGCTGGCCGTGGACGAGGTCGTCGTCAGCCTGGCCCAGCGCCTGGAGCAGTCGCTGGCCCCGCGCGTAGCCGAGCGCAGCCTCGGACAACTGGCCGACGAGGCCCAGGCCACCCTGGCCGGCTGGTGGACCGCAGAACTGTTCGCGATCCAGGATCAGCCCTTCTACGTCAACGAGATCATTACCGCGCTGCTGGTCTTCGTCCTTGTCGTCATCGCGGTCAGCTTTCTGCAACGCCTGTTGCGCCGCCGGGTCCTGCCGCGGCTCGACAGCATGCAGGGCTCCGGGCGCACCTCCCATGCGGTGGTACTGGCCCTGATCCGCCAGACCAGCCAGGTCTTCGTCATCCTGCTGGCCTTCTATCTGTCGATGCTGATCTCTGGGCTCGGCGCAGGCCGGGTGCAGCAGGTGATCGGCAATCTGCTGGTGGCGGTGTTCTATTTCCAGGTCGGGCTCTGGGCCAACGCTGGCCTGATGGACTATCTGCAGCGCCAGCGCAGCAAGCGCGAGCGCCATGACCCCGGCACCGCGACCGGCTTCGGGCTGCTGATGTTCTTCCTCCGCATCCTGGTTTGGGTGGTGGTGGTGGTCTCGATCATGGCCCACTTCCGCTATCCCGTCGCCGGCGTCCTCGGTGCCCTGGGTGTCGGCGGTATCGCGGTCGCCTTCGCGGTGCAGAACATCCTCGGCGATGTCTTCAATTCCATGGGCATCGTGCTCGACAAGCCGTTTCGCGTCGGCGACTTCATCGTCGCCGGCGACAATGTCGGCGTCATCGAGTACATCGGCGTCAAGACCACCCGTATCCGCAGCCTATCCGGCGAGTTGGTCGCCGTCTCCAACACCAACCTCGTCAACAGCAACATCCGCAACTTCAAGCACATGCGCGAGCGGCGGGTGGTGTTCAAGATCGGCGTGGTGTATCAGACCCCGCCCGAGCAGCTCGAGCGCATCCCCGGGATGATCGAGCAGATCATCCGCGCCCAGGCGCGCTGCCGCTTCGACCGCGCCCACTTCTT
Organism: Chromatiaceae bacterium; assembly: GCA_007693535.1. GTDB lineage: Bacteria > Pseudomonadota > Gammaproteobacteria > Chromatiales > Chromatiaceae > Lamprobacter. Next base: position 16,592 of record REDK01000139.1, on the reverse strand, counting down.
CGAATACGGCGACTTCGCGCTGGTATTCGAGATCGTCTATTACGTCATCGGTGCCGATTACAACCTGTACATGGACATCCAGCAGGCGATCAATCTCGGCATCTATCGCGCGTTCCAGGCCGAGGGCATCCAGTTTGCCTATCCGACCCAGGAACTCATCCTGCGGCGCAGCCCGCCGCCGCCGCCCTCGCCATCGCTAATGGTGCGTGGCGACTAGATGGCCGGGCGGCAATCATCCCTGCTGGCCTTGCTGGCGGCCGCGCTCTGGCTGGCGGCCGGCACCGCCAGCGGCGCGCCGGCGGCCGCCACCGATACCGTGCTGATGCGCAACGGCGACCGCCTCAGCGGCCGGGTGCTGCGCCAAGTCGGCAACCGACTGACCCTGGAGACCACCTATGCCGGCACGCTGGAACTCGACTGGGCCGAGGTCGACGAAGTGCAACTCACCGCACCGACGCCGGTCCTGCTTGCGGACGAACACGTGCTCGCGGTGACCGGCCTGGTTCGGGACGATCACGACCTGCTGCTGAGCGGCCCGGCAGCGGCACCGCTGCGGGTCGCACCGGAGCAGGTTCAGCGCGTCGCCCCGCCGGACTGGGAATTGGGGCGCGGCCACCACCTGGGTGGTGCCGTGCATCTGGCCCTCACCGATGAACGCGGTAATACCGACAATAACGATCTGCTGCTCGACCTGCGCCTGGACTACCGCCGCCAGCGCCAGCGCCTGGAGATGCTAGGCGAACTCCAGTACGAGACCTCCCGCGGCGAGAAGCTGACCGACAAATGGTCCCTGTTCAACCGCTACAGCCATGACATCCATGGCCCCTGGTATGGGGCCGCCTGGCTGCGCCTGAGCAAGGACCGGGATGCCGACCTGCGGTTCCGTTACCTGGTGGGTCCAGCCCTCGGCTATCGCCTGCTGGAGCGCCCCGGCCAGCAGCTCGCTGCCGAGGTGGGGCCGGTCTATATCAACGAGACCTATTACCGCGCGCCGAGCACCGAGCATTGGGGACCGGGCTGGAGCATCGAATACGATCAACTGCTGCCCGGTGAGCACCTCACCTTTTATCATCGCCAGCTCGGCTTCGTCGGCGCCGATTCCAACAACATGACCCTATGGCTGAGCTGGACCGGCCTGCAACTGCCGCTGGCCGGCGGCTTCACCGGCAGTCTGGAGTATCAGTTCGAATACGACAGCGAGCCAGGCCAGGACGCCCGCACCAGCGACGCGACGCTGCGGCTGAAACTCGGCTACCAGTGGTAGGCTCGCGGTGAGGCAGCGAGGGTCCGCGGCATCCGCCGCTGCAGCATGCGCAGCACCCAATAGCCGGCCAGCGCGGCCAGCAGATGCTTGAGAGTATGGCCGCTCAGCCAACCACCGGTGAGCGCGAAGACCTCGTGATCCAACTGCTCGGCCGCCAGCGCCAGCAGATACCAACCGGCGGCGGCCAGCAGATCACCGCCGCGGGTATAAGGGCTAGGATAGAGCAGGATCAAGAGCGAGCCGATCCCGAGCGGAATGGCCTGGCTCAGCAGATACAGGCGCAGGTCGCCGGCACCGCGCGCCTCGCTCCAGGCCCAATGGGTGGCAGCGGCCATGCCGAGCAGGATCAGCAGCGGCAGAACCAGGGCAGTGAACCGCATCCCGAACCAGGGGTCGAGCCATGTGCCCAGACGTTCGCTGAGGATGGCCGCAAACAGCGACATGAAGGCGATGGTCATCGCCAATCGGTCCCAGTACAGCCGGCCATGGTTGGGTGCCCAGTGATAATAGGCCGAACCACTGGCGACCAGGATCAGGGCGCCGAAGAACACGAGATAGGGCCAGGTCTCGACGCGGGTGAGGAAGGGCCGCCCCGGACCCCGGCCGGGCCAGTGGCGATGCACGCGCAGCAACCAGACTAGGCCCCAGAGGCCGACCAGCAGGAAGCCCAGGTTCGAGACTACGTCATCGAAATGGGGAATGCCCCAGCGCGTGCGGGTCACCGCGAAGTCATGGAACGCGGACGACTGCGGCAACGGCGGCAGCCACGCCATGCCGAGCAATAGGGCAGCCAGGGCCGCCAGCACCACCACGGCACGCCAATCACGCAGGGCTCGCATGGATGGCCGAACGCCGCCGCGCCTAGAGGCTGCTGGCGGCAAGGCTGTCGATCTCCGCGAGTAGGCGCTGATAGTCGGGCGATTCCGGCGCGGCGTAGTTAAAGTTCTTGAACAGGCCGGTGAGCTTGTTGAAGTACTGCCGCGCAGCGTCCTTGTCGGCGAAGCGATGCTCCTGTTCGATGACCGCCAGCACGCGATAGAAGCTGAAGCGTTGTCGCTCCATGCCGACCGCGGCATCGACCTCGTCGAAGGCATCCTGCTGCAGATAGACCATGTCGAGCAGGGTCGCCTTGAGCCAGACCACGTAGTCGTCGATGGTAATGCCCTCCTCGCCGGTCACCTGCATCATCTGCTGCGCCGCATCGCCGCGCTCCAGCAGATCCTGCATCGTCCGCACGCGCTCGGTCCAGTCAGCATCCAGGTGCGCAGCGAACCAGGGCCGTAACTGCTCCAGATAGCGCGACCAGGAGATCAGTGGATCGATGGCCGGGTAGAAGCGCTTGTAAGCGCGATCATAGGAGAGCCCGAGGAAACTCTTGACGGTGCCCAAGGTGGCCTGGGTGACCGGTTCCTCGAAGTTGCCGCCGGCCGGGGAGACGGTGCCGATCATGGTCATGCTGCCGACGCTGCCGTCGGCGGTGCGCACAACCCCGGCGCGCTCGTAGACGCTGCGGATGGCCGATTCCAGATAGGCCGGGAAGGCCTCCTCGCCGGGGATCTCCTCCAGGCGCCCGGAGGTCTCGCGCATCGCCTGCGCCCAGCGCGAGGTGGAATCGGCCAGGAGCAGGACGTGATAGCCCATCTGCCGGTAGTACTCACCGATAGTCAGGCCGGTATAGATCGAGGCCTCGCGCGCCGCCACTGGCATCGAGGAGGTATTGCAGATGATGATGGTGCGATCCATCAGCGAGCCGCCAGTGGCCGGGTCCTTGATCTCAGGAAACTCCTTGATGGTCTCCACCACCTCGCCGGCGCGCTCGCCGCAGGCGACCAGAATGACGATGTCCACCGCCGAATGCTTGGCAATGGCGTTGAGCAGCACGGTCTTCCCAGCGCCGAAGGGGCCGGGGATGCAGGCGGTGCCGCCGCGCGCGACCGGGAAGAAGGTATCGATGATGCGCTGGGAGGTGGCCAGGAGTTCATCTGGGAACAGCCGCTCGGCGGTGCGCTCACGCAGCATGTTCTCCGTCAGCGGACGACGTACCGGCCAGCGCTGGGTCAGGTCCAGCGTGCGCTCATGGCCCTGCTGGTCGCGGATGCGCGCGACCGGCATGCCGATGTCTACGCTGCCTTCCTGGATCCAGACCACCTCCACCTCGCCCTGCTGATCGAACGGCACCATGATCTTGTGGGTGAAGCGGCCCTCGGTGAGGGTCCCGAGCACGCCCCCGGAGCGCAGCCGCGCCCCCTGCTGCACGGTGGGCACGAAGGACCATTTGCGCTCGCGCTCCAGCGGCGGCACATCGACTCCGCGCGGTAGGAACACGCCGTGCTCGATGGCGATCTTGTCAAGCCGGCTCTGCAGGCCATCGTAGACCTGCCCCAGCAGCCCGGGGCCGAGCAGCACCGAGAGCATCTCGCTGGTCTGTTCGACCGGATCGCCGATGGCGATGCCGCGCGTATCCTCGAACACCTGGACATCGGCGCGCTCACCGCGGTAAACCCGCAGCACCTCGGCCTTGAGCCGCTCCTGGCGGCCATCCGCGGCCAGTCGCCGGGGCAGGATGAAGACCACCTCGTTCTTGGTCAGCGGCCGGCGCTGGCCGTCGAGCCAGCCGGCCTCGATGGTCACCAGTGATTCCTGCACCGCGAGCACGCTGGCGAGGGCATCGGCCTGGGTGGGGGTCGCAGTGGGGGCGGGGTGGTCGGTATCGTCGGCCATGAGGCGGTTTCCTGTGCTTGATAGGGGCGGGGATCAGAGGCTGTGAACAAACCGCCGGTCGTCGCGAGGGCGTCCGCAGTCGATCAGCGGTCTTTCACCAGCACTCAGGCCGCCAGGCGCTGCAGCTCGGCATCGAGGGCCGCGGCAAGCCCGCTCGTGGCATCGGCCAGCAGGGCATCGAAGCGCGCACCGGCCGCCTCGGCATCGAAGCTGGTCCAATGGGCGATCAGTTCCCAGCGCGCCACATAGATGACCACCGCCTCGAAGTCGAAGTAGTGGCCGTCGCTCAGGCGCTCGAGATGATCCCAGGCGCGGGCCATCAGCAGGCGCTCCAGTTCCAGCGCCGCGCCGCGCTCGAGCAGGCGGTGGCCCTCGTCCAGCCAGGGGACTGCCTGCTCCAGCCCGAAGGTGGGATCGCCCCAGTGGCGGCGGATGCGCTCGACCCAGCGCCCGATGCCCCAGCGACTATCCTCCGGTGCCGGCTGGCCCGCCTGGCGCCGGCGCATGGCGGCGATCAGGGTGTGCATCTCCAGGCGCCAGGTCACCAGGTCGCGCACGAAGGGATGATCGATCGCTGCCAGCACCCGCCGTGCATTGGTGGCGGTATCGGCATCGGCGCGGCCGCGCACCTGCTCGGAAAAATCGATCAGGCCGCGGGCGGCACGCAGCCGGGCAGCATCGACGGGATCGAGCATGCGCAGGTATTGATCGAGCCGCAGGCGTGACAGCGGCGTCTGCTTGGCGCCGAACAGCGGCCCGTGGTAGGGCAGCGCGGTCAGCAGCATCACGTAGCGGGTGGAACTGGCCAAGGTCGCCTCGCTTGCATGGCTTGCGGATCGCCCCCGGACGGGGCGGATGATCGGGACAGACCCGGTTGGCAGCCGGTCGCGAGGCCGCGTCCGGGCCGCCGGCCCGGCCCTTATTTGACCATCCCCTCCAGGATCGCCCGGAAACGCGGCTGCAGATGGGCCAGCAGGGTGGCAGTGACGGTCTCGTCGGTGAGATCGATCTGTACCCGGTCGCCATCCAGGGACAGCCGGATACCGGGGCTGTCCCTGCGGGCGTTGACGCCGAAGGTCACCCCTTCGGCCAGCACGTTGCCGGCCAGCGACAACACGAAATGCGACAGCGAGCCCTCGCGCAGTTCGAGCGGATTGCGCCGCAGCTCCTCGGGGCTCACCAACGCCTTGGGCAACTGCACCTCGACCGCAGCGCCCGCGTCGATGCCGGCAGCCGCGCGCGCCTGTCCGGCGATCTCCAGGATCAACCGCTCCAGGAAGGCCTCCTGCTCCATCTTGGCGGCGATCAGCCGCCGCACCTCGGCGCTGAAGCGGTCGGACAGGTCTGACTTAAGCCGCAGCACGGTATCGCGCAGAGCGATGCCCAGTGCCTCCTCGCCGCCCTTCTGCAGGGCGGCGGCCTCGCGCTGGGCCTGCTCGCGGGTCGCCGCGGCCTGCGCCTCGGCCTCGCGCATGATTCGCGCCGCCTCGCGGCGGGCCTCGGCGACGATGCGCTCGGCCTCGGCCTGACCCGACCGTACCCCCTCGTCGCGCAGGCGCGCGATCAAGGCATCGATGCCGAAGGAGGCCTGCCCAGCGAGGGCGTCATTCTCTACTATGGCCATAGTCTGTCTCTGGTTGGGGACCGCGGATGCAGCGCGCGGCGACCGCGGTCCGGGCGCGCGACCCGGTCAGGTGGCACCATAGCACCCGGCCGGTGCGGGCGTGGGCCGGGGCAGCGCCGGGGGTAGAACCGGGGGTCATCAGGCCGGGATGCCACCGGCCAGTACCAGCGCGAAAACGAACGCAAACACGGCGAAGCCCTCGACGATCGCGGCCGGGGCCAGCGACAGGCCGAAGATCTCCGGTTTGGTCTTGCTCGCGTGCACCGCCGAGGCGACCGCGTTGCCCTGATAGACCGCCGCCAGCATCAGCGCCAGGCCGGTCAGGATGCCAATGCCGAACAGGCCGGGGGCAGCGGTGGCGGTGATGTCGCGCTGCAGGCTGAACATCACGACGATGCCATAGATGACGTTGGAGGACGGCATCACCGAGGCGCCGATATAACGGCCATAGCCGGATTCGGTGTCCACCATGGCGCCGATCGCCGCCTGACCAGCAACCGCGCAGCCCACGGCACTGCCCACCGCGCCCAGGGCCATCGGCGCGAACACGCCGATCCAGCCCAACGCCGCCATAAGCTCGTTCATTCGCGCAACTCCGTTCTCTTGAAGGGTTTGAAGGGGTAGCCCTCGCCAGACAGGGCCCAGTTGTAGAACTCGATGAAGTTCAGGCGCAGTCCGTGCACCACCCCGCTGACGATGGTCAGGGTCAGGTTCAGGGTATGCCCCACCAGCAGGATAAGGATCGCGAACAGCAGGCCGACACCGGGCATCTCGGCGGCGGCTTCGCGGGCGAGACCATTGAAGGTGATGGCCAGCGAGGCAGAAGCGAGACCGAGTGCGAACAGGCGCAGATAGGACATCACATCGCCGAAGGCCTGGGTCACCCGCAGCAGGTTCTTCAGGCCATCGACAAGGCGCAGCAGCAAGGCCTTGAGGCCGTCGATGCGCCGATCGCTGCCGAGCAGCAGCATGCTGGCTAAGCCGAGACCGATGGCACCGAGGGCCGCCGGCTGCAGCCAGGGCGGCGGCGCGGTCGCGGCGCTGCCCAGCCAGAGCACGAAGCTCGCGGCGATCACCAGCGCCCAGCCCAGCGCCACCCGCGCCGGGGCGCGCCAGCGGAAGGCCCAGGCCATGGACAGATTGGCCAGCACCAGATGGGCGACGCCGATGCCAATCGACAGGCGCATCATGCTCGCCAGGTCGTTGAGATCGACCACCGCCAGCGCGGCCAGCAGCGGATGCGGCGGCGGGAAGCCGAAGTAGCCGCCCGCCAGCACCCCCCAGATGGTCGAGGTGCCGACCAGGGCCGCCGCCAGCAGGCGCAGGCGCCGACCGGTGTCGCTGCGCCCGATGCGTCCCCAGTAGGCGGTCAGCAGCAGCCCCAGCAGGACCGCATAGCCGGCGTCGGAGAGGATCATCGCGAAGAAGGCGGCGAACGAGAAGAACAAGACCCCCGAGGGGTCCCAGGCGTTGTAGGCCGGCATCTGGTAGAAGCCCACCAGATCCTCGCCGGCAGCCACCGGCGCTGGATTGTCGAGCAGCGTGGGCGGGGCGTCGTCGGCGCCCGGCGACTCCAGTAGCAGGCCTAGGCCGCGCGCCTCGGCCAGCGCCTGCAGCGCCGGCACCGCCCGCGCCGGCACCCAGCCCTGCACCAGGAACAGGGCCTGCGGGTCCAGGGTCTGGGCGGCGGCATAGCGCAACTGGGCGGCGTCCTCGGCCGCGGCCAGGTGGGCGCCGATGAGATAATTCCAGCGAGTCAGGGCATGACGCTCGGCGAGGACGTTCTCCAGTTCCAGCTCCGCCGCCTCCAGTTGCCGCTGCACCTCCGCCAGGCGCCGGGCACCGGCATGGACGCGCGCCACCGGCAGCGCGTCGCGCGGTGGCTCCTCGGGATGGATCACCACCAGCCAGACCTGTCGATGATCGCTGTGCACCACCTGCCAGGGCAGGTCCAGTTCCTGCAGGCGCTCGCGCAGGCCGGCATCGAGCTGGCGGCGCGCCAGGATGTAGAACCAGAACTTGAGCCCGGCCAGGTCGGACTCCGGGGGCAGCGTGAAGTCGCCCCAGGGGGTCAGGTTCTCGACTCGCACGCGCAGCGCGTCGCGGAGGTCGGTCACGTCGCGCAGACGCTGCTTGTTGCTCAGAACCGCGCGCAGGGTCGCAGCCAGGTCGAAATCATCGGCCCGGCGCACCTGGCGGCGTGGATCGGGGACATCGCTCAGATAGCGCAGCGCGGTCAGTGCATCGACGGCGTGTGCGGGCGGGTCCTTCTCCGGCTCCCGCGAGGGCGGGCGCAGCGGGATCAGATGGAGACAACCCAGGGACTGGAGGTCGGCGAGCACCCCGGCCTTGTCGGCGGTGAGTCCGGCCAGGGTCGCCCGTTGCAGGATTTCGATGCTCATGCCAGGGCCTCGCGCAGACGCTTGTTCTTGGCGATCTTGGAGCGCACGATGCCGGCCCGTTCGGCATCGGCAAGATAGACCTTGATGCGACGGATATTCTGGCGGGCACGCGGGATCAGGACCTTGTCGAATAAGTTGACCCGCTGCGTCACCTTGCGTACGGCCTCGTCCAGCAAGGTCTTGCGCCGCTGCTGCAGGGCCAGGTGCGCCTCCAGTTCCAGCATCCGTTTGAGCGCCGTGACCAGGTTATCGACCCAGTGCGGGGTGCTCAGATAACCGTAGTCGCCGACCGCGATGTCGAGCCGGGTCAGCACCGGCACGCGGGTACCGAGCAGGTTTTCCTCGGCCACCTGCACGCCGCGCACCTGCACCAGGTCGGCCAAGGCGATGTCCTGATTGGCCAGCATCGGCAGCTGCTCCTGCACTTGGGCACGCAGGGCCTCCATCTCGCGGCGAGTCGCCTCCTGCATCGCCAGCGCCTTGGCACGTTCCGCCACCAGTTGCTTGCGCTTCAGGTCCAGCGAGGGTAGGTAGCGCTCGTAGGTGGCAAGGGCGCGGTTTTGCTTTGCCAGCGAGGACTTGCTGAGGGCGACACGGGACATGCTGAGACCAACCTAGGTTGCTGCGGGTGTGGGTGACCGGGCGGACCGATGACCGGGGCCGGGCGCGTGCAGATGGGTTTCGGCTGACTCGGCCGGTCCTTTAACGCGTCGCCGTATGACCGGGGCGATCGGTTTCGCTCTACTTGTCCTAGCGTGAAGCGGCGTGGACAAGGGCGACCGGCTGAACGACGGAACAATCAGGCCGCCGCGCGCAGGTCGTCGTCACTGGCCTTCATTGGGAAATACTTGTCGATCAGGCTGTCGCGCATCAGCAGTTCACTGCGCTCGAAGCATTCCGCCAGGGTTTGCCAGCAGAGGTCCAGGCCCTGCTCCAGCGGGATGCTGACGTCGATGTCCATGAAGCGCTGGCGAAACAGGCGACCGAACTCGATCAGGCGCAAGTCGAATTCGGACAGATCGAAGGCCATCGCCTGCTTCTGCTCGGCATCCCGGGCATTGGAATAGAAGCGGATCATGGTATTCATGATCTGCGCGTGATCCTCGCGGGTGACCTTACCGATCACGTGCTGCTTGAGCCGCGACAGTGAACCGAATGGGTCGAGCACCCCGTTGTGCAGATAGAACTGCCCCTCGGTGATATAACCGGTGTTGTCCGGCACCGGATGGGTCACATCGTTGCCGGGCATGGTGGTGACGGTCAGGATGGTGAGAGAGCCACCGTCGCGAAAGTCCGCCGCCTTCTCGTAGCGGCGCGCTAACTGGGAATAGAGATCGCCCATGTAGCCGCGATTCGACGGAACCGCCTCCATCGCGATCCCGACCTCCTTCATCGCATCGGCATAGGCCGTCATGTCGGTCAGCAGCACCAGCACCCGCTTGCCCTCCTCCACCGCGAAGCGCTCGGCCACCGCCAACGCCAGGTCCGGCACCAGCAGGCGCTCCACCACCGGATCGGAGGCGAGGTTGACGAACATCACGGTGCGGGCGAAAACCCCGGCGTCCTCGAAGCGACGCAGGAAGTAGTGATAATCGTCGAAGATCAGCCCCAGGCCACCGAAGACGACGATATCGGCATCGGCCTGGATACCGATGCGGGCGAGCAGGGCGTTGTACGGCTCACCGGCGACCGAGAAGATCGGGATCTTCTGGCTCTCCACCAGCGAGTTGAAGATGTCGATCATCGGTACGTCGGTGCGGATCATCTTCGAGGCCAGCAAGCGGCGCATCGGATTGGCCGAGGGGCCATCGATCTCGATCTTCGGGTCCTGCGCCAAACTGGGGCCGGTATCGAAGGGCTCGCCATCGCCGCGGAAGACCCGCCCGAGCACGTTTGGCGAATAGGTCGCGCGCATCGCGTGGCCCAGGAAACGCACCGTAGCCCGGGTGGAGAGGCCCTTGGCACCGGCGAAGACCTGCAGCGAGACCAGCTCCCCATCGAGGCGAATGGCTCGGGCCAGGGAACGCCAGCCGCTGCCGTCCTCGACCAGGGCGAGGTCGCCGTAGGCAATCTCAACCCCCTGACCGACCATCGCCGCCGGCACCCTGACCTTCAGGAGGTCGCCGACAATCTCAACGACCTGGGAGTAGCGGATGAGGGCCTGGGACATGGCAATACCCGGTGCTGGTTGCTGAATAGACCGACGCGGCATGCCAGATCGGCCGGCCGGGGGGCGCCGACCAGAGAGCGACCGCATGGCGACCTGCTGGACGAGGGCTGACCGGTCGCGGGTCGCATCGGCCTGGGCTGGATGACCGGCCGTTGCGGCCGGGCTGGCTGGCCTGATCGGACGCGCAGTGTAGGCGCTTCAATGGGTACCGTCAAAGATCGGTCGATCGAGTCCGCACCTGACCTACAGTCATCGCATTGCAAACCGATGAATGACACATGAATGACAGACGAACCCAATGGGGCCGGAGCGGCCCGGCGGTGTGGTTCAATCTCCTGGTGATGGCGTGTCCGCTGGCGGGTCGGCCAGCAAGGCCGCGCGCACGCATTGTAGGATGCCGTAATCGTAGCGCCCGCCCAGGGCATCAAAGGCGGGCTTGAGGGCAAAGGGCGCGGTCGCTGGGAGCTGGCTGAGGGCGTATTCGATGGCCCGAACCTCCCGCGCGTCCAGGTCCAGCACCGCCCCCAGTTGCAGTTCGCTCTCCTCGATACAGCGGGCTAGATGAGTATAGATGGTGCTGGGCTGGAGGCCCCGCTCGGCAGCGATCGCCGCAACCGGCTGGCCGGCGCGAAACCGCTGGAGGGTTGCGACCACCGTATCGCTCAGCCCGTTCTCCCTGCGCTGATCCGGATGCCGGTCGGGAGCTTGCCTGGGCGCTTGGCTGACCACCCCGGCGGGCGCAGAGCGCGCCGCTGCCGGGCGTCGCGCCGGCGGCCCTGGCAGCCCCGGCGGGCGACCGTGCTCGGCCGCGTGGACGGCCAGCTCGGCGAGGAAGCCAGCCGCGTAGCGCTGCTGCTTGATCTGGCCGACGCCGCTGATCGCGGCGAATTCGTCCTCGCTGCGGGGACGGTACTGGACCAGCTCGCGCAGGGTCGCATCGTGGAAGATTGCATAGGGCGGCAGCCCCTGCTCCTCCGCCAGGGCGCGGCGATAGGCACGCAGGCGCTCCCACAGCGCCCACGCCTCGGGGTCGAGCGGCGGCGCGGCGCTGACGGCCCGCCCGGCGGCCCGCCCAGCGCGGGTCCGCGAGCGCTCCGGGTCGCGGCGCAGGGAGAGCTGACGCTCCCCGCGCAGCACCGGGCGCGCCGCCTCGGTCAGGCGCAGCCCACCATGGCCCTCCAGGTCCACCGCCACCAGGCCGGCGGCCACCAATTGCCGGAACACCGATTTCCACTGCTCCGCGCTCAGATCCTTGCCGATGCCGAAGGTACTCTGACGATCATGGCCGTAACGGCTGATGCGCGCACCGGGCTTGCCGAGGAGCACATCGATCAGATGCCCGGTGCCGAAGCGCTGGCCAGTCCGATAGATGCAAGACAGTGCCTTGCGCGCCGCCTCGGTGCCGTCCCAGGTCGGCACCGGCTGCAGACAGGTATCGCAATTGCCGCAGGGCTCGGGCAGGGTCTCGCCGAAGTAGCGCAATAGCACCTGCCGGCGGCATTCGGTGCTCTCGCACAGCCCGAGCAGGGCATCGAGCTTATGCCGTTCTACCCGCTTGAAGCGCTCCTCAGCGCTGGACTGGCTGATGAACTCGCGCAAGGCGATCACATCGGCCAGCCCATAGGTCAGCCAGGCATCGGCGGGCTCGCCGTCACGGCCGGCGCGGCCGGTCTCTTGATAGTAGGCCTCGATGCTCTTGGGCAGATCGAGGTGGGCAACGAAGCGCACATCGGGCTTGTCGATACCCATCCCGAAGGCGATGGTGGCGACGATGATCAGATCGTCGGCGCGCAGGAAGTCGGCCTGATGTGTGGGGCGCTCGGTGGCACCGAGACCGGCATGATAGGGCAGCGCCCGCAGCCCCTGTGCCTGCAGAAAGGCGGCAGTCTCCTCCACCCGGCGGCGCGACAGGCAATAGACGATGCCGGCCTGGCCGGGATGTTCCTCGCGCACGAAGCGCAGCAACTGTTGCCGCGGCTGCTGCTTTGGAACGATGCGGTAGCGGATATTCGGCCGGTCGAAGCTGGCGACGAACAGGGCCGCCGCTTCCAATTGCAGCCGGGTACGGATCTCGTTGCGGGTGGGGACATCGGCGGTCGCGGTCAGCGCGATGCGCGGCACCCCGGGCCAGCGCCGGTGCAGCAGATCAAGCTGGATGTATTCGGGGCGAAAATCATGGCCCCATTGCGAGACGCAATGGGCCTCGTCGATCGCGAACAGGGCAATCGGGATGCGTTCGAGGAGCGGCAGAAAGCGCTCCGACAGCAGCCGCTCCGGGGCCACATAGAGTAGGTCGAGCGTCCCCGCGAGCAGTTCCTGCTCCACCTGCTGCTGCTCCGTCAGGGTCAGCGCGGAATTCAGGAAGGCCGCGCGCACGCCGAGCTGGCGCAGGGCGCCGACCTGATCCTGCATCAGTGCGATCAGGGGCGAGACCACGATCCCGGTGCCCGCGCGCAACAGCGCCGGGATCTGATAGCACAGCGACTTGCCGCCGCCGGTCGGCATCAGCACCAGGGCATCGCCGCCGCCGCAGACATGCTCGATGATCTGCTGTTGGGCGCCGCGGAAGCGGTCGAAACCGAACACCCGCTGCAGTAGCGTCAGCGGGCCGTCATTGGCATTGGTCATTGGGAGCAACTGGAGCACGTTGTTGACGGCTGCCGCTGTCCTGCTGTGATCAGCGCCAGCGGACGTTGGTAATGCCGCTGTATTGCCGCATGGTTGACCAATTCGGTCTCATGCCGAACACCAGCCATCCGCGGTATCGGCGAGCCGCGCGCCCAGAGGATCAGGTTGCCGCGCACGCAGCGCTGCGACAAAGGCGTCGCGGGCGGCAAACCCCGCAGCGATTCCCGTTCGATGGTCGAAGTACCAGGCCAAAGCGGCTTGGATGTCGGCGAGGTCCGGATCGGACTCGGCCATAATTTTATTTGAGCTGCGTCCGAGATGCCCGTGCCAGAGCACGATGTCCCGTACCTTGATCCGCGTAACCCATCAGTGACCGGCCCACGGGCCTGCGGATGTCGGTGACAGGCCAGGTACGGCCCCTGGCCACGGATGTCAGGCGCTGATCAGATTAAGGTGCTCCCACAAAGCCAGCCAGTCCAGCACCCGCGGTTCGGCACCGGCACATCCAGCTCGGCGGGCTCGGCAGCGTGCTCGCGCCGGACGATGCGCTGGACTGGTTCGCGGCCCTGACCCGGCTGCCGCCGACGCTGCTGTTCGGCCCGCCGCCGCGGTAGCGGCCCGTGGCCTCGTTCCGCCAGGTCAGACAACCTGATCTTCGGGAATCTAAGCTGAGAGCTTGTGAAAACACCCCCGACCTGCTGCGGACGTCTCCGGACGCGCCCGACGGCGCTGCGGACAACCGACAATCGGGGCACGTCGGCCCGCGACACTCCCCAATGGTCGGCTTCCCGCACCGTGCCGAACGCGCCCGGAAGGCAGGATGGCCGCGGGTGAGTACTCACCCGCGGCCGTCGGTCTCGGCTGTGCTCAGGTGCAGCTTTTCTCGCGGGCGACGGCGTGCACGTTTCAATCCGGGCTTGGCCAATCGGCCGGGCGATGCATCCGCAGATTGCGCAGATGTCCGCAGATAACGCGTTTTCAATCCGCGCCCGGCTAATTGGCCGGGCGATGCCGGGTGGCGCGTTCGATCATGCCGAGGTCCTTCATGTTTCAATCCGCGCCCGGCCAATTGGCCGGGCGATGCGCTAGCGGCTCCGCCGAACGTGCTTCGGGTGGACGAGCTTCAATCCGCGCCCGGCCAATTGGCCGGGCGATGCTGGGAATAGACCACGAAGGATCGTGGTATTCAAACGTTTCAATCCGCGCCCGGCCAATTGGCCGGGCGATGCACCAAGTGGGTTGGTGGAGTCCTTGCCCCTAACGGTTTCAATCCGCGCCCGGCCAATTGGCCGGGCGATGCGCCACTGGCCTTAATAGCCCCGTGGCCTTGCTCTAAGTTTCAATCCGCGCCCGGCCAATTGGCCGGGCGATGCAAGTCTGGCCAGACCAGTTGAACGGGTTTTCATCGTGTTTCAATCCGCGCCCGGCCAATTGGCCGGGCGATGCGGTGGATGACCCCGTGGCGGATGCGGTAGAGCACCGGGTTTCAATCCGCGCCCGGCCAATTGGCCGGGCGATGCATGATCCCTTCGCGGGGGGCGGAGCCCTGCCGTTAGTTTCAATCCGCGCCCGGCCAATTGGCCGGGCGATGCCTGGCTGCGCGACCCCGAACAGGAGCGCTCGCGCCCGTTTCAATCCGCGCCCGGCCAATTGGCCGGGCGATGCTCCACTCGCGCAAGCGGTTGTTTGCGCGGGGGTGCGGGAGGAGCTTGCGCGAAACTGGGTCTCCTGGCAAGACACGGCATCGGTGACTGCTTGGCCTGTGGAGAAATTGGCTCTCCAATCAGCTGCTTGCCGTGCGCGCGAACCTGCCGGGCCGCGGCAGGTCGCTTGGGGTTCGCGCATCAGACGACGAGTGGACCGGTGAAGTCGATGGAGCGGAAGGTCCCGTATTGCTTGATGCGCATCTGGTACGGCTCGGTGAGCCGATAGAAGCGGAGGTTGTCCTGGTCGAGATCGATTTCCTGGAGCAGGTCGCGCTCGAGCGCCTCGAACTGCATCTGGTCGACTTGGCACTCGAACACCGATTTCTGGACCCGCTGGCCGGTGCGCTCGCAGACCTTGGCGACGCGCCGCAACCGGCGTCGGCCTTCCGGGGTCTCGGTGGAGACGTCGTAGGTGACGATCACAAGCATCGGTGTGCTCTCCTCAATCGTTTGACTGTCTCGAGCCGGTCGGTCACTTGGCAAGGAAGGGAAGGTAGCCGGGGAGGTCTCCGCGCAGCGTGCGCGCCAGCGCGCGGGCCTGCAGCAACGGCAAGACCGCGAGTGGCACCTTGGTCTGCAGCAATGGGTGCGTGATCTCCTCGCGCTTGCGCTCCTGCCAGATGGTGACGACCGTGCGGCGTCCCTGATCGTTGAGCAGCACGGCGCCACCCTCGCGTGCCTCGAAGTCTCGGGCGCCGAGCTGGCCGCGGTTGATCAGCGTGAGCGCGAGCCGGTCGGCGAGTACGGAGCGGAATTCCTCCTGCAGGTCGAGCGCCAGCGCGGCGCGACCGGGTCGCACCGCGTGCAGGAAGCCGAGCTGCGGATCGAGGCCGACGGCTTCCACGGCGGAGCGGCAGTCGTTCATCAGCAGCGAGTACAGGAACGACAACAGGGCGTTGAAGCGGTCGCGCGGCGGCCTGCGGGTGCGCCCGTCCAGCGCGAAGCTGGCTCGGGCCTGGGGCTTGACGACCAGGTTCAGCGCGGCGAAGTAGCCGCGGGCGGCCTCGCCTTCGACGCCGCGCAGGGCATCCAGATCGGCCGCGATCTTGGCCGCGCGCAGCGATGCGGCCAGCGACTCGGCGGTGCGCGAGAGGGTCTTTACCTCTTCGGGGTCGGCGGTCTCCCGCGCGCCGCGCTGCAGTAGCGTCCGGCTGTTGCGCAGTTTGCCCGCGACCAGCGCCCGCCCGGTGGCGAGCGCGAACGTTGTGTCGTCGGCGAGTCGGTGCTGGGCCTGACGCAGCAGGATGTTGCCCGAGACCGGCCCTTCGAGCCGGGCCTTGAAGCGTCCAGAGCGCTCGAGCAAAACCAGCGACTTGCCCTCATCGGCAAGTCGATGCATCAGCGCCGGTGTGACCATGACGTTGCCGAAGCACACCAGGCTGCCGATATGGTGCAGCGGCACCCGCAGCCGCGTCTCGCGCTCGACCTCAACGCGCACCGTGGTGTTGTCCAAGTGCACGTAGGCGTTGTGCGTCATGACGTAGAGGGTGTTCTCAATCTGGTACACGTCTGGCGTCCTTTTCTGGCGGCCCGCTTGTTGGTCAGCCCAGGATCAGCCGGATCAGTTCATCGCGGCTGATGCCGTGGTGTCGCGCAACGCCGTCGAGTATGGCACCCAAGGTACCGACTCTCAGGGGATCGTGATTGGGAACCGTGACCTGGTGCTCAACGCCCATCGTTGTCGTCCGCCGTATCTGGCTACCCGTCTGGCGCGTCGGTCGATATCCAAGCTTGGCGAGCGCCTTGACCAGATCTGCGCCGGAGAGATCGCGCGGCATCCTCACGCGGCGATAACCTCCTCGCGGGAGATGTGCAAGCGGATGATCCCAGGTCCCTTACCCTCGTCGAAGTGGCAGTGCACCGCGTCCCTCACCTGGGCGTACAAGATATCTAGGTCGTCCGCCTCGGTGAAGAGGTCTGCTCCGACGGCGCGGGCCAAGTAGCCACCCTCGGCCGCCTCTGTGACGATGAAGTGGATCTCGGTCATGGGGTGTCTCGTATCAGTTGTGGGGGCGACCCGACGCAGGGCAATCGCATCAACGTCGGCTAATATTCGAAGCGCCGGATGGAGGGGTTG
>REDK01000020.1 GCA_007693535.1 Chromatiaceae bacterium | reverse complement strand
CGCTCAAGCTCGTCGGCGAATGCGGAACCGACCTGTGCGCTTGGCCGACCGCCAAGCACTTCACCTCCTGGCTGCCCCGCTGCTCAAGCCCCGGCACCCAGCGGCAAAACACCGTGCGCTGGGTGCCGGGGCTTCGGCTCTGGGGCGGATTCGTCGCGGCTGCGCGGTTATCCACATACACACACAGGCCGGCCGACATAAAGAGAAAACCGGCAGCGGCCTGTGCATATGTGGATAAGCCCGCGGGCGCGGGCGGCAGGCCTGCGCGCACGACTGCATACCCGTCATGGTCGCCAGTCCCGCCCGCAGGTTGCTCCCTCACAGTGAGCGGACACGCTCTCTTCCACCGGGTCATCCCTGACGTAGTCGCGCTCCCGGCGCTCCCGAATTAGAGGGCCATCCACCCGTGTCTCCACAGGATAGCGGGCACCCCGGCGCGTCAGCCGCCGTTCGTCGGAAACGAACGGGGCCGAACGCCCGAGTCGATTTGCGGCCTGGTCGCTGTGCGATGACCGCATTCGCCACCGCGCGCACGAGAACAGCTCTGCGGGTCGGTCAGGGCACTCCCATTGGGTCGTCTGGACTGACTTAGGCGATTCATCCGGACACCGTTGGGCCCAGGGTTAAGCGCTCGTCGTATGGATTGCACTTCTCGCTGTTGAAGCGCGACGACAATGCGCCGAAGGTCATGCCATACGCGGAGGCATGCTCTTACCGATGCCTTCGCACCTCTTCGACGATGGGGTCTTCAATCATTGGATTCGCCTCCAAACTCTTCAGGTAAGCAAAGTACGGGACAAACGTAACCGAGAGCTTCGACAACCCGAGTAATTCTCAGGTCAAGCCGGTCTTTCTCATTCTCCAATCACTCGATGGTAAGTGCCTGTCGGCCGGCGATAATGACATCATGACTGGGTCGGGAGACCAGGTAACTGATGACGGAAGACTCCATGTATACAGCGGGTTTCATTGACACTGTTTCGGCGCACGCGTCTTCCGGAAGCTAACAGTTCTTTCGGCTGACTTCCACGTGGACGTCAGCTAGGTTCAGTGACGTTGATGGCAGTCTAGCAACCCACTGCCCGTTGTCAATGCCCCGGTTTTCCTTGGGTTTTGCGCCGCCCACCCCGCGCTCGTGTCCGTCAGCCTGGTTCTGCTAACATCGACTTCAGCAGAGTACCCAATCATCCGACGAGGATGTTGCGAATGTGCAAAGATCGTTGCTCGAACGCAACCCCGGATGGGCCCAAGGTGCTTCCCGCGAGGCGGGCAATCCGTCGGGGTGGGATCGGTCCCTGACGCTGCTGGAGGGTACTCGGGTGCCGGAGCCACGGCGGCGCTGGTCGGTGGAGCGCGCGCGGGCGTTCATCGCTGCGGTACGGCCGAGACGAATAGGCGAGGTGTCGGCTGAGCAGATTACGGCGTCTCTGGCGCGCAATGCGCGCGAGCTACGGCTGTCGGGGTAGCTAACCCTGAAGCATCGAAGAGATTGAGGTTGCGGTGACAAAGGAACCCCAACGCGGTGCCTGGGTCAGCGCGCGGCGCATCGGCATGGGTACCCGCAGCGCGCCAGGGGGGATGGCCGCAACGCCGGTTCGGATGCCAGCCGATGCGCAGGGACCACCGCACTCGCCAACGGTCGGGCCGCCCGGGGAAAGGTCGCTGCCATGCGCGCGACGGTGCTATCGTGGTGGTGTGATGCCGGTTGGTTCGGCGTCTTCCTGGTTGGAGTTCAGTGATGCAGATCCGAGTTGGCTATGAATTGATCTACGCGTGTCCGCAACCGACACCGATGATCCTGATGCTCAATATTCATTTTACGCGGGTCTCCGATCTGGTCGTCGCCGATCACATCCTGACCTCGCCGTCGACGCCGATGTCGGCCTATCGCGACGGCTTCGGCAATTGGTGCAGCCGCATCATCGCACCGCCCGGCAAGATCCGCATCGCCACCGATGCCCTGGTGAATGACCCCGGGACGCCGGACCCGGTCGCTCCCACGGCCTATCAGCATACGGTCGAGGGCCTGCCGGCGGAGACCCTGGTCTATCTGCTCGGCAGCCGCTATTGTGAGACCGACCGGCTCTCGGAGACGGCCTGGTCACTGTTCGGCAAGACGCCCCCGGGTTGGCCACGGGTCCAGGCGATCTGCGATTTCGTGCATGATCACATCCATTTCGGGTATGAACATGCCCGCTCCACCAAGACCGCGCTGGAGGCCCTGAACGAGGGCCGGGGCGTCTGCCGCGACTACACCCATCTGGCGATTGCCCTCTGTCGGTGCATGAATATTCCGGCGCGCTATTGCACCGGTTACCTGGGCGACATCGGGGTGCCACCCGCCCCGGAACCGATGGACTTCTCGGCCTGGTTCGAGGCCTTCCTGGGCGGCAGCTGGCATGTGTTCGACCCGCGCAATCAGGTCCCGCGGATCGGTCGCATCCTGATCGCCCAGGGCCGCGATGCCGCTGATGTCCCGCTCAGCCATGCCTTCGGTCCGAATGTACTCGAGGGATTCAAGGTCTGGACCGAGGAGGTTCCGGCGCCGGCCGGTTGACCGCGCGGCGGGCCGGCAGCAGGTGCCGATGGTGACGACGGCCGAGCCTGGACCGGATGGCCTGCTGGACGTGGGGGAGCCGGCCGCCTGTGCGGTCTTCAATCGCGATGGTGCCGGCCGCCTGCTACTCGTGTGCGACCATGCCGCCCACCGTGTCCCCCGTCGCCTCGCCGGTCTCGGGCTCGCCCACGCGCGGCTGGCGACGCACATCGGCTGGGACCCGGGGGCGGCGCTGGTAGCCCGCCAACTGGCCCGCCTGCTCGATGCCCCGCTGGTGCTGAGCGCCTATTCCCGGCTGGTGATCGATTGCAACCGGCCCTTGCAGAGCCCGGAGTCGATCCCGCTGCAGAGCGACGGCGTGCTGATCCCCGGCAACCAAGGGTTGACCGCGGCGCAGGTGGCTGTGCGACGCGCGGCCCTATTCCACCCGTATCACCAGGCCATCGCCCGGCTGCTGGATGCACGCCGCGCGCAGCCCGGCCCGTTGCTCAGCATCCATAGCTTCACCCCGGTGCTGAACGGCGCGGCCAGGCCCTGGCCCATCGGTATCTCCTATCGCCACGACCAGGGTCTGGGCGCCCGCCTGCGCGCGGCATTGCAGGCGCTGGCCGCGTCCGGCGATCCGCGCTGCCAGGCGGATTCAACCCCCCTCGATCCCATCGGCGACAATCAGCCCTATCCGATCGAAGACGCGTTCGACTACACCCTCCCGACCCATGGCGAGGCGCGCGGGCTGCCCAATCTGATGATCGAACTGCGCCAGGACGGCCTCGGGACGACCGCCGCCTGTGCGGCCTGGGCGGCGCGGCTGGCCGCCGCCTACCGCTCGCTTGCCTTCAGCCCGGAACGCCAATAGGCGAGTCCGCCCAGGCCAAGCCAAAGATAGGAAATTCAAGCCGCGCCGATGATTGGCCGGCTATCTCCACCGAGCGCGCCGAGGAAGCCGGCCAGCAGGCCCGCAGCCAGACCCGCGCCCTGCTGTCGAGTGGGCGCCAACCCGCGCAGGGCCCAGAGGGCACCGGCCAATGCCGGCAACGACAGGGCCAGCACGTTGAACCTAGAAACGGCAGTTGAACGGCCCCCACGGTGCGCCCCGCGTGGTGTCCGGCAAGGCACAACGAGGCGGAATAGCCGCACTATTCGAACGAGTTGTCACGCAGCCGGGCGCCGCGCGGGGCGTGCCCTGGGGGCCGTAGCGCACCGCACCCAGAGGGTGAGCCGGCCTTAACGCGTAATCATCGAAAAACCAATTCGTTGCGTAATACATGAAGCGGTCAACTGCCGTTTCTAGGTTGCAAGGGCAGCGCGACCAGGAGTGCCTGAGCATCAGCGCCAGAGGCTCCCCCGCCGGGCTGGCGAACAGCGTGACCAGGGCAAGCAGCACCAGCCGGCGCGAGTGACCAGCGGCGCGCGATGGCACGATCAGTCCCTTAGCGCGGGTTGCTGCGCGCCCAGTCGCCAGCGCCCACTGATGCCGGCGTCACGCTCGCGCGCTTGAACAACGCCGAGCAGAGCCTTCATCGAGAGGCAGATCACGGAATCACGGCTATGCTGTACAGAAAAACAGTCCATGATCCCGCTGCCATACGGACCCCGACATGGCCGTCTCGTCACCGGCATGTCGCACGGCTGCCTATTGCCGTCGCCATCCCGAGCAGGCCGCTCTTCACCAAGTCATCCAGCAGCATCTGGAGACCTATCTGGCGCCGCTGCTCCAGCACAGATGGGCCTCAATGACACGCAGAAGGATGTGCAGGACGGCGCTGCGGGCCTGCGGCTCGCGCTCCCCCTGATCTCAAATGGGCCAGCGCAGCCGTTTGGGCACCGAGAGCGTCCAAACAGGGACAGACCCTGAGGTATACCCTCAAATCGAGGCGTACCCATCCATGCCAGCATCAGGGCGTCGTGGTCCTTCGCGACCCATTGATCGATACATCTGATCGACGCCGTCAGCTGATCGAGCTCGCATTGGCAGCGTTCGATCACCAACAGCAGGCGGGCGAGAAACAGCTTGGAGTAAACGCGGCGCTTGCACCAGCACGATCGCCGCCGCGAGCGGGTTGCTGCGCACCCACTGGCCCACCCCAAGGGATGTCGGCGTGGCCGTGGCCCTTTTGAACAGTGTCTTGCCGCTTACCCAGCGCGGTTTCGGGCGCAGATAGTAGCGCCCACGCACGCGCCCGACCCAACGCCAGCCCAAGCGCTCGACCTCGCGGTTGCAGGGCACCTTGAAGCCGGAGTCGGCGACAATGATCGGTGCCACATGCGGCGGCAGCAGTGTCGCCAGGGCGCGCAGGAAGCGGGTCTGGACGCCGCGATTGCCGAGCTGCTGCTGCGGGTGGACCTCCTCGTAGAGGGTCAGACTGCGCCCGCCAACGGCCAGCGAGGCGTGGACCAGGTGAAGCGACTGGTCTGCCGTGAGATCCGACCAGTCGACCAGGATCACCGGCTCGGCCACACGCGCCAGCATCGCCTGGCACAACGCCGCGTCGAACGTCCGTGTCGGTGTCTGGAGCTTGCGGTTGCCGAGCAACCGGTCGGCACGCTTGATCGAGTGACGCAGGCGCGTCTGCGCAGTGAACCGCCGCCCGATGTCCGTCAGCGTCAGACGCGGCCCGCTCACACACGCCGCCACCGCCTCGAACAGGCCGTCGAATCGGCGGCGGTGAACCGTCACGAGCAGCGCGTCGACGCATCGGTGTAGGATCGTCAGCGCGGGCACGGGGGGTCTCCTGGCAGGTTTGGTCGCTGACTAGGGACCACGGCCCTCCGTGCATGTTCATTTGGATTCGCGAAAATCTATATAGTGCCTGACCGAGAAGGCGCTTTATCTTTGCGTTACAAGGGTTTAGAGTCTGGCCCCATGGTCGAAACTCCAGTGCCGCCCGGCGCCGTTGAGGCGTGCGGCGTTGTGCAGCGGACCGCAACTGATTGATTGTAAAGCGCACAGGATGGCGATCGGGCGTTCACTCGACCTCCGCCCGGCAATCGACGAAAGACAAACGCATCAACTTCGTCATTCCAACTCATGCGACAGATCATCGACCCGCAGCTGAAGTTCGGCGAGCAAGATATCTCGCGCATCGTGCTCGACGCCCGCTCGCGCGACGACATTCCGCGGCTGCTGCGCGGGCTGCAATACATCGACGTCACCCCCGAGGTGCGCGCAGAGGTGTTTGCGATCCTCGCCGAGGTCCTGCCGCGCAGCGCCGATGGGCAGGGCACGGTCAATCCCGACCAAGGCCGGCCCGGCATGGAGCAATGGAAGATCCTGGTCCTGGGCGTGCTGCGTCTCGGCCTGAACGCCGACTATGATCGGATTCAGGAGTTGGCCAACCAGCATGCCACGATCCGCCAGATGCTCGGCCACAGCGACTGGGCGGACGACACGCGCTACAGCCTGCAGACGCTCAAGGACAATCTGCGTCTCTTCACCCCGGAGATCCTGGATTCGATCAACCAGGTCGTCGTCGCCGCCGGCCATGCCCTGGTAAAAAAAAGTCCCGACGAAGCACTCAACGTCCGCGCTGACTCCTTCGTCGTCGAAACCGATGTCCACTATCCCACCGACACCAATCTCCTGCTCGATGCGATCCGCAAGGTCATCGACACCTGCGCACAGCTCTGCGACGAGCAGGGCTTAAGCGACTGGCGGCAATCGGCCTACAACCAGCGCTGCTTCAAGCGCGCCTATCGCCGCACCCAGCAGAGCAAGCGTTCGCGCGCGAAGTCCGCGGACAAACGCGCCGCACGCGAGGCGCAGATCCAAGCGACCTACCGCGCGTATCTCGACCTCGCCGAGCAGTTCCTGCACCGCGCGCTGGTGACCCGCAGCAAGCTCCTGGTCGGCTGTCGGGTGCCGGCCGCGTGCTTCGCGTCGCTCGACAACTGGACGGCGCACGCCGAGCGGCAGATCGACCAGATCCGCCGGCGCGTCCTCAACGGCGAGCGCATCCCCCACCAGGAGAAGGTCTTCTCCCTCTTCCAGCCCCACACCGAGTGGATCAACAAGGGCAAAGCCGGCGTGCCGGTCGAGCTCGGGTTGCGTGTCGCCGTCGTCGAAGACCAATACCGTTTCATTCTCCACCACCAGGTGATGGAGCAGCTCACCGACGAACAGGTGGCACTCGACCTCATCGACGGCACCCGCCAGCGCTTTCCCGCCCTGCACAGCATCAGCATGGACAAGGGCTTCCACAGCAAGGCCAATCAGGCCCACTTGGCCGACGTCGTCGCCATGCCGGTGCTGCCGAAGAAGGGCAAGTGCAATCAAGCCGAAGCGGCACGCGAAGGCGCTCCCGAATTTATCCGCCTGCGCCGCCGCCACTCGGCGGTCGAGTCGGCCATCAATGCGCTGGAAGCGCACGGTTTGGATCGCTGTCCGGACCACGGCATCGACGGCTTCAAACGCTATGTGGCACTGGCGGTACTGGGCCGCAATCTGCATCGCCTCGGCGCCATTCTGCTGGAACAGGACGCCGCGGCAGAAGCGCGACAACGACAACGCGCGGCATAAACCAAATTTCTCAAAAAGATTGAACCGCCCGAGGGATTAGTCTGCCCCGCAGACCGAATAAAAGAGAGTTATAGTGATGCGCGTTATTTCTTATAGCTAAATTGCAATCTGTCGCATTTATTCTATAATTATAGAGGGGTGTACGCAGAATGACGAGGTGATGCTATGAATACCGCAGCAATTCCCGCTGGCCCAGCGGTCAACCGAGCCAGACGGCCCGCGGGGGGCTTCAAGCCGGCGCAGACGTAGTGACCCCTCGCCGCTGGGCGGCG
>REDK01000137.1 GCA_007693535.1 Chromatiaceae bacterium | reverse complement strand
TTCGCAGGCGGGATCGCTCCCGCACCACGCAACACTCGGTTCCGGTGGATGGCCAGTCCTTGCCGGCTCGGGACTTGCACCCGGTGGGTCGCAAAAAGGAGTTTCCGATTCGCTTATCCGTTCGCTATCTTTCTCTCCTTCCAGGCTTTGCCTGGCGCAACGGGATAATGAACAAGGCCGCGCGCGGGTATTCCGAAGAAGGTGAACTGCCATCGCCTTCCGGGGCAGAGGGTGAGGTCTTGCCCGGTTCGGTATGGGAAGACGCCGGGATTGGCACGAGGCAAGACTTGGTCCCATTCCCGCAAGGCTAATCGTCGTCCCGGATCGAGCGCCGGCCGAGCGTGCCGACCACCGCCGCGGCGACCTCAGCGTGGCAGGACGCCAAGCAGATTGCGCACTCGTTTGCGCGGCTCCAACCGGATCGGCTCCTGCTCGGGAGCGCCGGCGAAGAAGAAGCCGGTCGAGGACCCCCCGTCCAGATTCAGCGCCCGTGCCACTGGCCAGTCGGTCAGCACTCCCGCTGTCAGGCACTCGGCCAGTTCGGCCAGGCTCAGCGCGGTCAGTGTGGTGCCGAGAACCCAGTGGCCGCGCCAGTCGGTGGCCACGAAGCTGCGCCGCGCCGTTGCGGTGGCCGCCAGCCCACGCACCGCGCGGCCGCCCTCGACCAGAAACGGACCACTCTGCAACAGGGCGATAATCCCCGGATGGTCCTCGAAGCGCCCGCGCCGCACCAGATGGGTGCCCTGCGCATCGCTGTAGATGACGCCGGTCAGCAGGCGCGCCGACTCGAAGCGGTTGCGGCGTTCGCCCTCGACGATCATCAACCCGAGCGGGCGCAGGTCGGGGTGAAAGAAGCCACCGTTGACCCCGGCCGGGATCGACTGCGCGGCAAAGGCCGCGGCGATGGTCGGATATCGGGCACGCTGGTCGTCGCCGAGGTCCACCACCGCGAGGCGATAGGCTGGCGAGGGAAAAAAGGTCAATTGCACCCGGACCTCGCGCCCATCGGCAACCCGCACCAGGGTGCGCTGGTTGAAGCGCAGGCCGGCCCCATCGGTGACATCAGCGTCGATCGCCGCCAAGCGCCAGTCCGCTGCCCCGGCAGCAGCCGATAGCAACAGGGTCAGACTCGCGAGCAGGATGCGAAACCGGCGCCGCCGGCCCGAATCCCGCGCTCGGTGGCGATCGATGCGCGCGGCAAGACGGTGCAGAGACATCAGCAACTCCAGATGCATGGGCCGTGGCGCGGCCCCGGGCCGGGGCGCGCGGGGGCAGCGGGCATGGCTGCCGCCGTGGCGGGCTGACGCAACGCCGGCGGCCACGGCAGCGCCGGTCGGAGACTTGGCGCGCCCGCGCCGGCAGAGGACAATGATGGGCCATACTGTTCGCGCCCGTCCCGACGAGGTCATCGTGTCCACCGACGCCCGCCCGCCCATCAACGCCACCGCCGACCCCATCGTCTGGCAGCCCGCGGCGGCTGTCGACTACCAAGACATCCGCTACGAGCGCAGCGAGGCGATCGCCAAGATCACCATCAACCGCCCCGAGGTCCGCAACGCCTTCCGCCCGGAGACGGTACTGGAACTGATCGATGCCTTCCACCGCGCCCACCTCGACCCGGCCATCGGCGTCATCATCCTGACCGGGGCCGGTGACCTGGCCTTCTGCTCCGGCGGCGATCAGCGCATCCGCGGCGAGGAAGGCTACCGCGACGGCAGCGGGACCGAGCACCTGAACGTGCTCGAACTGCAACGCCAGATCCGCAGCCTGCCCAAACCGGTGGTGGCGATGATCGCCGGGTACGCGATCGGCGGCGGCCATGTGCTGCACCTGGTGTGCGATCTCAGCATCGCTGCCGACAATGCCCGTTTTGGCCAGACCGGCCCCAGGGTGGGCAGCTTCGATGCTGGCTTCGGCGCTGGTCTGATGGCACGGACCATCGGTCTGAAGCGGGCCAAGGAGATCTGGTTCCTGTGTCGCCAGTACGACGCCCAGGAGGCCCTGCAGATGGGGCTGGTGAATGCGGTGGTCCCCCTGGCCGAACTGGAACGCTGCACCGTCGATTGGTGCCGGCAGATGCTGCGCCACTCGCCCACCGCGCTGCGTGTCCTCAAGGCCGCCTTCAACGCCGATACCGACGGCCTGGCCGGGATCCAGGAACTGGCCGGCAACGCCACCGCCCTCTTTTACACTACGGCCGAGGCCCAGGAGGGTCGTAATGCCTTCCTGGAGAAGCGTCCCCCCGACTTCGGGCAATTCCGGCGCCGGCCTTGACCCAGTCGCGCCGGCACCAAGCCCCCCACCTGCACCGGAATCTGCATTGGCTCCTCAACCGGTCCCTGAACTGGCCACCCGTGGAGGCCGCATGCACGTGACCCACTCGGCACCGCCGGCCATCGACTGGCGCCAGTGGACACGCCGCTGGCTTGCCGCGGCGCGCCCGCGGACGCTGCCGCTGGCCGTGACGCCGGTCCTGGCTGGGATCCTGCTCGCCCTGGCCGAGAGCGGCCGGCTGGCCCCCCTGACCGCGCTCGGGACCTTGCTGGCCGCGATCGCGATCCAGATCGGCACCAACCTGCACAACGATGCCGCCGACTTCGAACGCGGCACCGATACCGCGCACCGGGTCGGCCCGGCCCGGGCCGCAGCGTCGGGCTGGTTCAGCCCGGCCGCGCTCCGCCGCGCCACCCATCTCGCCTTCAGCATCAGCCTGCTCTGCGGCATCGCGCTGGTGGTCCGCGGTGGCTGGCCGATCCTGGTCCTGGGGCTCGTCGCCATCGCTGCCGGCTATGCCTACACCGGCGGACCGCGGCCAATCGCCTACGGCCCGCACGGCGAACTCTATGTGTTGACCTTCTTCGGCATCGCCGCGGTGGCCGGCACCTATTACCTGCAGACCCTGAACCTGTCGGCCACCGCCATCACCCTGGGCATCGCCCTCGGGCTGCCGGCAGCGGCAGTCCTGCTGCTCAATAACTACCGGGACTTCGACAGCGACCGCGCTGCCGGTCGCCGCACCCTCTGTCATCTGCTTGGCCGCCCGGCCGCGCGCGCCCTCTATGCCGCGCTCCTGTTGGTCCCGCTGCCCCTGCTGGCCTGGGGTGGCCTGCCCGCCAGCGGCTGGCCCCTGTGGCTGGCCCTGCCGCTCGCCCTGCGCCCGATCGCCCCCCTCTGGGGCGGAGCCGACGGGGCGGACCTGAACCCGCTCCTGTGGCAAACTTCGGTCTATCAGGCGAGCCTGGTGCTGCTACTTGGCCTCGGGATGCTGTTGGGCACGTGAGCGGGGTGCGGCTCCACCTGCGCCCCTATTGCCTGCCCCTGTGCCGGCCCTGGCACAGCGCCCACGGGGTGCTGCACGTGCGCCAGGGCTGGCTGGTGCGGGCGGCTGCCGACGGCTGCCATGGCTATGGCGATTGCGCCCCACTGCCGGCGGCCGGGACCGAGCAACCCGCCGCCGCAGGCGCCCGGCTGGCGGCCTGGTCACGCCGCGCCCCTGACTGTTCGCTGCCGGCCCTGCTGGCAACCCTGGCGCGCGCCTGGCCCTCGGCAACACCGGCGGCCGACGCCGCCTGCGAAACTGCCCTACTGGATCTGCAGGCGCGCGTGGCCGGTTTGCCGCTGCGCGACCTGCTGCTTCGGTGCAGCCCGGCACGACGTCCGATGCGCATTCGGGCCGCCGCGGTCATCGCGGTCAACGCCATGGCCGGCACCGCGCTGGACCTGGCGGCAGCGCTACCCGCGCTGCCCGTGGAACAGCAACTCGATCAGGCGCGTCGTCAGGGTTGGCGCATCCTCAAGCTTAAGCTCGGCGTCGGCACGCCCGCGCAGGAAGCCGCCGCCCTGGAACGTATCGCCGCCTGCTTGCCGACCGGTGTGCGACTGCGCCTGGATGCCAATGGCGCCTGGGACGCCGACCAGGCGGAGATGATGATCGCGCTGCTGAACCGACTGCCCGTCGAATCCCTGGAGGAGCCCTTACGGCGGTCGGATGACGCCCTGCTCGCGGCCCTGCAGGCAGGCGCCCGCTTCCCGCTGGCGCTGGACGAGTCCTTGGTGCAACGCCGGCCACTGACGGCAGGACGGCTGCCGGTGCGGCGACTGGTGCTCAAGCCCGGGGTCATCGGGGGACTGCGCCCGACCCTGGCGCTGGCCCGGCAGGCACAGGCGGCCGGCCGCGAGGTCGTGCTGACCAGTCTGATCGAATCGGCCGCCGGCCTTTGGGCCAGCGCCCAATTGGCTGCCGCCATCGAAGCCGTCCCAGCCGCGCCACTGGCCCACGGTCTGGCTACCGCGCATTGGCTAGCGCGCGACCTCGGCCGGCCCCCGCTGGTGCGCACCGGTCGTCTGCGCCTGTCAGCCATTCCCGGCAGCGGCTTTGCCCGGGCTGTTGACCGGCCGATCTGACCCCAATCGTCCGTCGGTGCGTTCGCGGCCTGCGGTCGCGCCCACAGTCGACCTTGCTGCCCCGTCCCGATCCGGCCTCGCTTGCTCTGCCCGCCTGCCGCCGGGTCGGCGCGACCGACCCGCCCTCTGTCAGCCCGAATCCCCCATCATCATGTCTAGCGAAACCCCGCGCATCCCCCTCCCCCCCCGCCCCCTGCGTGCCGATGGCAGCCCGCGGCGCGTCGGCGTCGAGATCGAATTCAGCGGCCTGAGTATCGACGAGGTTGCGGCCCTGGTCCGCACCGAACTGGCCGGTCCAGCCGGCAGGCTGGTGCCGACCGGCCGCTACGAGATCGACGTCGAGGGCGATGCCGCCGGCCCCTGGCGGGTGGAGCTGGACTTCGGACTGCTCAAATCGCTGGGGCGACGCGACCGCGAGGGGCGCGACCTGGGCGCCACCCTGGAGGCGCTGGCCGAGGATCTGCTGCGCGGCATCGCTGAGCGCATCGTGCCGGTGGAGGTGGTCAGCCCGCCGCTGCCCGTGGAGCGGCTAGACGCGGTCAATCGGCTCATCGCCCGACTACGCGCGGCCGGTGCCCGCGGCACCCTGGATGATCCGGCCTATGCCTTCGGTATGCAGCTCAATCCGGAACTGCCGGCCACCGACACCGCGACGATCCTCCATTATCTGCAGGCCTATCTGTGCCTGGAGGACTGGTTGCGCGCCCGCGCACGGGTCGACTGGACCCGACGCCTGACCTTCTTTGCCGATCCGTTCCCGCGCACCTGGGTGCGCAGGAGCATCGACCCCGACTACGCGCCCGAGCGCGACCGCCTGATCGACGACTACCTGACCGCCAATCCCACCCGTAACCGCGCATTGGACCTACTGCCCCTGTTCGCCGAACTCGACCCCGAGCGCGTGCACGCGCGGATCAGCGACGATCGGGTCAAGGCGCGCCCGACCCTCCACTATCGCCTTCCCAACAGCGAGATCGACCGTCCCGGCTGGGACCTGAGCCAGCCCTGGGCCGACTGGCTCGTGGTCGAGCGCCTAGCGGCGGCACCGGAGCGACTCGTCGCCCTGTGCCGCACTTATGCCAGCTTCCTCGACCGTCCACTGGGCGGACTCCCCCTGGGGGGACTCACCGGCGATTGGTCGGCCACCTGCACCGAGTGGCTACAGGAACAGGGGCTGCTGGAATGAGCGCGCTGCGCGGGACCATAAGGATCGGCGTCACCGGACCGGACCGGGGCGGACTGGCGCCCTGGCTGCTGGTGCGCCTGGCGCTCGCGCTGGGCGGGGCGCGCGCGGTCCGGCTGACGCCGCGGCACCCACGCCCCGAGCTGGCCCTGGATGGGCTGGTCATCACCGGGGGCCACGATATCGATCCGGTGCTCTACGCCGCCGCGCCGCAGGTCCGCCCGCGCTACGACGCCGCCCGCGATGCCCTGGAGGCGGCCGCCATCGACGCGGCCTTGCGCCTGGACTTGCCGCTGCTTGGCATCTGCCGCGGTGCGCAACTCCTCAACATTCGCCTGGGAGGGAGCCTGTTTCAGGAACTGCGCTCGCGCCGCCGGCACACCGGCAACCGCTGGACCATCCTGCCGCTGAAGACCCTGCTGGTCAGCGCCGGCACCCGCCTGGCTGGTCTGCTCGGCCAACCCCGGGTGCGCATCAACAGCCTGCACAATCAGGCCATCGACCGCGTCGGCACCGACCTGGTAGTGGCCGGGCGCGATCTCGACGGCATCGTCCAGGCGATCGAGGCCCCCACCCGGCCGTTTCTGCTCGGCGTGCAATGGCACCCGGAGTTCCTGCTCTACCGCGCCGACCAGCGCCGTCTATTCGCGGCCCTGATCGCCGCCGCCCGTGCCCACTCCGATCCGGAGCAACCCGACCATGTCACCCAACCGGAACGCTGAGCGCCAGCGTCCGCAGAAACAACGCGCGGGCGCCAACGACCAATTATTTGCTGGAGCGGTATGACCGGTTTCTGAGCGATGCATTCCAGGTCGCGGTGCCCTGTCAAAAGGGCTCACTGACAAGTGTGCGGGGCAGTCGACCGGCGCGGCTGCCCACCCACCGGGCGGGCAGCGCGCAACCGGCCGCGACTGCGTTGAGCAGATCGCCCTCAGGTGCGGCGACGCTTGGGCGGGAACAGGGTCATGGCCAGGCCGGCGAGCCCCACGCCGATCAGCAGCAACAACAGCGCGTTATCGCTCAGGAAGCCGATAGCAACGCCGCTCAGCAGCAGAAAGGCACCGAAGACGCCCATCTTCCAGGTCGAATGCACGCCGGCCAGCAGCGCGGTGAGCCCCAGCAAATAGGCGACGACGAAGCCATCAGTCTCGGCATTGAGAAAGTACTGCATCTCCGGCAGGAACAGCAGCAGGATCACCAGCATCAATGCTCCCCAATGGAGCAGTTGCCGAATCAGATAGCCGAGCGCACCCTGACGATTGTCGCGCCAGCCATCGAGGATCGACGCCAGCGCCACCACCGGTACGAACCATTCCCAGTAGCGGGCAACCGATTGCGGATTGCTGTCGGTGATCGCCACGAGCACAATGGCACAGAGATAGAGCACCACATAGTGGGCATTGGCGATCAGCAGCCGGCGCCAGGCCGGGGCGCGGTCAGCGGATGACGTCACGGGGGCGGGATTGGTTGCGATATCGGTCATGCGGACACCTCGCGTCAGCGGATGGTGAACGATCTGTGGGACGGTTGCGCCGAGGAACACCCGGCCGCACCCGCCCACGCACTCAGGGACCGGCGCGGTCATCCGAACGGCGCGGCCCGGTTTCGGCCGGACGGTGGCACCACAGGCCATGTCGACAGCAGGCGGCAGCGTCCCTTGCCTGCCGCCACGGCAGACCACGCACGGTCAGGCGTGGGTAATGGGCTTGGCCGTGAACAGGTAGTCTTTCAGCTCGTGATCGAAGGCCGGGTCACGGCGGCGGATCCATTCCAGGACCATGGCGGCATGCTCCTTCTCCTCGTCGCGGTTGTGGGCGAGGATGGCCTTCAGTTCGGCGTCCTTGCAGACATCGACGCGCTGGTTGTACCAGTCCACGGCCTCCAGTTCTTCCATCAGCGAAATGATCGCGCGATGCATATCGCGGGTCTCATCGGAGAGCTCCGCCACGGGTTCGTGATAGCCCTCGTTCGCCATAACCGGTCTCCTGTCGTCTAGCTGGGTAATGTACCTGGCGCGCCCCGGCGTGGGGCGACCTCGTGCATTGTCCGAGCCCTGGCAGCAAATTGCCAGGGGTGTGGGCAGCATCGATTTAGGCTGCAGGCGGCGGGGGCTGCAGCAGCCCGGCAAGCCGGTCGCGGCCGTGGCGGGCCGCGATACGCAGTAGACGCAGCAGGACCTGTGCGGTGAGAAAGGCATCGCCGGCGGCGGTATGCCGGTCGTAAGGCACGATCCGAAAATGGCTGCACAGGCCATCCAGGGACAAATCGGCGACCGGGCGCTCGACAAAGGCCCCGTCGGCCATCAGCAAACGGGTGAGATCGCCGGTATCCAGCGCCAGGTTGCCCAGTCGCGCCCCGGCGTGGCGCTGCAGCGCGGCATCGATCAGGCTGAGGTCGTAGCGGATATGGTGTCCGACAATGACGCCGTCGCGCAGATAGGCGAGCAGGCCAATCAGGGCCTCGGGCTCGGAGAGACCAATCCGGGTCTCGTTGCGGGTGATCCCATGGACTAGAGTCGCGGCGGTGTTGTGGCGCACCTTGAGCAAGGCCTCGAAGCTGTCGCCGAGATCGATGCGGCACTCGCTGATGGCCACGGCACCGATGCTAACGATCCGATGGCGGCGGACATCGAGGCCGGTGGCCTCGCAATCGAGCACCACAAAGCGCACCGCGGCAACCGGGGTATCGCCATGCCAAGTGCTGGCACAGGCGGCATGATAGTCGGCGAGGCCGGCGGCAAGACGGGGGTCGGAGGGGGCTACTGGAGGTTGGTCGATCACAGCAGTCATAGGCATCGGGGGCCACCGCCGGGGCGGCCATAGATGGGCGACAGGTATTCAGTGCCGGCGTCGGTGGCAGGCGACGACCGCCTCTCTCGCTCAGCGTCGCGACGTCACGCCATAGCGCCCGCCCATATACTCCATCAGCCGCAGCACGGTGCGAAAACCCGCCTTGAGCAGATTCTGCTCCAGGCGGGTGAGCTTGGCCGGGTCTACCCGGCTGCCGTCGCTGCCGGTGGTCAGGCCGGTGCGGGCGCGATGATAGAGGGCATTGCGGAAGGCATTTGCGGTCTCCTCGATCAGCACCGCCGCCTCGTCGCTCTCCGGGGTCAGTGCCTGCAGGCGATCGAGCGTGGCACTGTGGCGGTAGATGCCGCCATCGAGCACCAGGGCGCGCGCAATGTCCACGACCGGCTGCAGGGTGGCCCGCTGCAGGTCCAGCACCTCGGTGTAGGCCCCATCGTCGTCGATCACCAGGCCACGGAAGAAGGTCAGCGGCGGCAGATTGGCCATGGAATCGCTGACCAGCAGGGGCACGAAGGCCGGATTGCGGTCCTCCTCGCCATGGATGTGGCGCTCCAGGCGCTCCACCAGGCGACAGTCGCCATGGACTGGCCGCAGATCGAAGAACGACGTCGCACGATAGACGCAGCTCTCGACCGGATCGCTGATCCACTGGGTGAAGGCGCGCTCCCATTCCGCGACTGAGCGGCAGGCGCTGGGATGGCCGGAGGAGATGACCTTGGCCGACGTCGCAAAGCCACAGGCGGCAAGCGCCGCGCTGACCCGGCGCCCCAGTTCCAGAAAATAGCCGCGCGCATCGCGGCGCAGGTCGTTCGGCGGCTCGTCATAGACCAGCCCATGGTCGAGGTCGTGGCGGGTCAGCAGTTCCATCCGCCCGGCCGAGCCGAAGAAGACCCAGCAATGGTCGAGGTCGGGGTTCTCCAGCCCCTCCTGCGCC
Organism: Chromatiaceae bacterium; assembly: GCA_007693535.1. GTDB lineage: Bacteria > Pseudomonadota > Gammaproteobacteria > Chromatiales > Chromatiaceae > Lamprobacter. The sequence goes on along the minus strand of REDK01000137.1, from coordinate 20,332 downwards.
AGCGCGCCTTCCACCAAGACCACGATCCGGCGCAGCGCCGTTGCCTGGAAGGCCGCGGCGATCGGGGCGAGCCAGCGGATCGATTCCGGTCCGGTCAAGCTGGCGCTCAGGGTCGCCTCGCCCTGAATCAGTAACTGGGCCAGTTCGCTGATGTGACCAGCGCGGGCCATGTCCTCGACGATGGTCAGAGGTTCGGCCCCCTCGGCACGGGCTAAAGCACGGCGATCGAGGATGCCGACCAGCCTGCCCCCGGGGCTGCCGTCGCTGGTCAGGACCAGATGGTCGGTATTGCAGTCGAGCATCCGCGTCATATAGGCGCCGGCCGGTCGCTCTGCCGCAGCCAAGGTGAACTCGGTCTCCATCAGGGCATGAGCCGGGGCCTCCGGCGACAATGCCCCGCTAGCGACCAGGTCGCTCAACAGACGGACGCTGATCAGCCCGAGGGGGGCGCCGTGTGGATCGACCACGGTCAGGGCATCGGCACCGCTGGTGGCCAGTAGCGTCGCTACCTCCCGCACTGGGGTATGCGGCACGCAAGTCAGTGCCGACGGCAACTGGTGCAGCCGGCGCGACATCCAGTCCAGGGGCCTGCGCCCGAGGCGTAACGCATCGCTCAGGCCGTACTCGCTCTCCAGCCCGGAAGGCGTAATGGTCGCTGAGAAATACGCGCCCAGGAACCGGCTGGCCCGCGGATGGCGCTTGATAATCTCCCAGAACCGGTCTGCGGGCAGCGCATAGAGGATCACATCGGTCCCGGTGCGAGCGGTATAGATGTGCTCACCGATACCCAGGTAGCGACCGATACCGAGCAGATCGCCCTCGCCACGCACATCGCGCAGGGCCTCGCTGCCGTCGGGCAGGGTCTCGACCAGCCGCACCACACCCTGCTGGACGACATAGACGTAGTGGCTGCGCAGTTGCCCCTGCGCGAAGACGATCTCGCCATCCTCGTGGAAGGCCACCTTGCCCCCGGCGACCAGTTCCAGCACCTCGCTCTCCCGCAGATACTGAAAGGGCGGGTAACGACACAGGAAGTCGCTGACCCGATAGGCGATCGCGGCAGTCTTCACGGGTCTTGGCGGGTACTCATCGCAACGTCAGGGGACCTGATGGATGGGGACGAGCGGTTGCGGTTGCGAACCCCGGGGCCAACCCGCGAGCGTGGCTGCGGGAGCGGATGTTAACCGATGTCGGCCGCTGGCAGGGTCGGGTAGCGACCGTCGCTGGCCTGATGACCCAACACATCGGTGACTTCGACCCCTGCCGCGTCCAGCCGCCAGTGAATATCCAGGTCATAGAGGCGCAGCGCGAAACGCTGCCGTTCAGGGTAGCGTTCCATGTAACCGGGACGCGGATCCTGGCCGATGACCTGCATGATCAAGGTCCGCAAGTGTAGCTGTCCCCGCGGGTCGCGCGCAGCTAGCGCCTGCTCTGCCGCCAGACTGAAGCGGATCGGTCCCAAGTCTGGTGCCGGCAGCGGGGCGAAGCCAACGCTGGCATCGGCGATCTGGTCGGCGTAGGGCACATAGGGCTTGATGTCAAGGATCGGGGTGCCGTCGAGCAGGTCGACGCCGGAGACCACCAGTGCCAACCCCTCCGCATCCCGCACCAGCCCATGCTGAACAACCGCGGAGATGCCGATGGGGTTTGGCCGGTAGGGGGCGCGGCTGGCAAATACTCCGACCTTGTTGCGGCCGCCGAGTCGCGGTGGGCGCACCATTGGCCGCCAGGGGGCGCCCAGGCAGTCCTGATGGAACACGAACAGCAGCCAGACGTGGGAAAAGCCCTCCAATCCGTCGAAGGCCTCCTCGCGATCATAGGGCGCCAACAACTGCACGCGTGCGGTGGCTGCCGGCGCCAGCCGCGGCTGGCGCGGGATACCGAACTTGTTGGTGAAGGGAGATGCCAGCACCCCAATCGGCTGAAACCGTAGACTCGTCATGTGCTGGTCACCCGACCGCGGCCAAGCCTCTCATGCCGGCCCGCGGCGCCACAGCCAGGCGGCACCGCGTACCCCGCTGGAGTCGCCGAACCGCGGCGGGCAGATGCGGGTCGCCAGAGCATCGCTGAAGACCCACGGACGGATCAGGTCGGGCAGATGGCGATACAGTCGCGCGAGATTGGAGATCCCGCCACCAAGCACGATGACGGTTGGATCGAGGAGATTGATCACCGCGGCCAAGGCGCGACCGAGGCGATCTTCATAACGGACCAGGGCCGCCTCGGCAGCGCTATCCCCCGCCGCCGCCGCGGCAGCGATGGCGCGGGGATCGAGATCGCGGCCGGTCGCCCGACGCATGTCCGCCGCCAGTCCGGGACCGGACAGGAAGGTCTCGATACAGCCCTGGCGACCGCAATAGCAGGGTGGCCCCGGCAGTTCCGCCGGCTGTGGCCAGGGCAGCGGATTATGACCCCATTCGCCAGCGATGGCGTTTGGCCCCTGCAAGAGCCGGCCAGCGACGACGATGCCACCACCGGTGCCGGTGCCGAGGATCACCCCGAATACTGAATGGGCACCGGCACCAGCGCCGTCGGTCGCCTCGGAGAGAGCGAAACAATCAGCATCGTTGGCCAAGCGCACCGCTCGCCCAAGGGCCTGTTCTAGGTCCTGCCGCAAGGGACGCTGGTTGAGCCAGACTGAATTGGCGTTGCGCAGCCGGCCGTTGACAGGAGAGATGGCGCCGGGGGTGCCGACGCCGATCCCCTCTACGGGCCCGAACTCGCATTCCAGTTGCGTCACCAAGGCAGCGATCGCGGCAATGCTGGCGGCATAGTCGCCGCGTGGGGTCGCGATGCGCCGCCGCGCCAGGAAGCGTCCGTCGGCAGCGAGTACGGCAGCCTCGATCTTGGTCCCACCCAGATCAACGCCGATGTGCACCGGCGCCGGTTGGGCGGGACCGACGGTGGCAACCGAACGCTGGTTCAACACCGGAGCCGACACCGGGATCATCGCGGACAAGACGGGGGTTTGCGAGCAAAATGCCGGTCGCAGACCTGCAGGCGTTCCCGGCTCAGCCCGTCGGCAGGCTGGTCTCGCGGACGCCGCGGGGATTGGTAAAGCGCTCGTTGAGGCTCTGGATGTAGGACTCGCAGTCGTGCAACACCTTGGCGACGCGTCCTTCGGACCAGTTGTTCCAGCCGCGCGGAGTGCCAGTAAACACGGTACGCCAGGTACCCGAGTTGTACTCGAAAGCGCCGACGACATCGCCAGGCAGATGCGGCGCCTTTTTCGCCTGCTTCCGCAGCCAGGGCAGTACGCTCAGGGCCGAGACCCGACGCACCATCAGATGGAACACCAGCAGGCCGGCGACGATCATCAACTCCAGCCCCTGCAGCCCCCAGGAGATGCCCAGATCTTCGATATGCTGCAGCCATTCTGGGCGGTAAGTCAGTCCGTCCCAATGCCCGGCGGTGACACTCCAGAACAGGAAAATCATCAACAACGAGCCGAGGATCAGCACATCCAGCACCAAGGTGCGCCGCCGCCAGCGGCGAACCGCGGTCTGCAGCAGCGGAATCGTCTCCTCGTTGAATTCGCTGGCGGTCTTGCGTAGCGAGGCAACGATCCGATACGCACGCTCGGTCTCGACTTGATCCATCCGCTGATAGATATCGTTGAGATCAGCATCACGCTTATTCTCGAACCGCTCCCGCTTGACCGGATCCTCGATGGTTGGCGATGACTTGCTGAAAATGGTATAGAATCGCCCGGTAGTCATTCCTACCTCGCCCAGGGCCCGCAGCCAGGCCGCGACCACATCCTCGGGATTGTCTTCCTTCGCCGCGGTGTCGAGTTGGTTCAGGATGAACAGGAACTTGCTGGAATCGCTGCGGCTCATGGTGCCCAGAACCAGATGCTGCAGGGTGTCGCGCATCGCCCCCGGCTCGGGGTGGCGGGCATCGAACAGGACCAGCACCAAGTCCGACAGGTCCATCATGTGGTTGGTGATACGCAGGATCGCGGTGCGCTGAGCGTCGGCATCGAAGCCGGGCGAATCGATCAGGATCTTGCCGCGCAGACGGTCGCTGCGGCAGGTCTTCAGTTGCAGATAGGCATCGATGCGCTTTCCCTCGCCGCCAGCGACCCGGGTGATCTCACGCGACATCTGGTAGAACGGGAAGCGCGGATCGGAATCCAGCGAGACGCCCGGCAGCGCTTGACTGCGGGTCTCCGGGCTGTAAACGATCACGGTGAAACGGTCGTCCACCGCCTGATTACCGGTTCGCTGGATATTCTGTCCCAGGTAATCGTTGAGAAAGGTCGACTTGCCGGCCGAAAACGTACCCAGAAGCGAGATCAGCGGCCACCACGGCACTTGGCTCGCAAAGGACTGATTTGGTCTCAGCAATCCCATGTCATAGGCAACCCGGTCGAGCGTCCGGAAGCTCTGCACCGCATTCAGAAGGATCGGGTTTTCCTGCTCGAGGTGGGCCTCGAGGTCGTTCAGTCGCTGTTGGACGCTTTCGGAACCTGCCGCAGAAGACATCGATACGCTACTCCTCTCAAACCGGGATCGGGATGGCCGACGCAAGCATACCAGCCGGCTGCCGCGGCCGCCGGGCAGCGGGTCCCGACTCGCTCGAAGCAAACTGGACAGCGCCCGTGCGGATCATCGGGGCTCGCCGCCCGGTCGCCGATCGGTCAGCTCGGACATCTGGCCACAAAGCGCCCCTCGACGACTGCGCCAACCGCCGAGGCCACCCGCTGGGATGCCGGGCCAACTGCTGAGATCAGGACGGTCGGCAGGGGCGCGCTGGCGCCGGCGGCGGAACCAGATGAGACATCCGCAACCGTCGTGGATACTATACGGTTTGCCCCAGGCGCGGTAGTACGACGGGCCTGCACCTGACCGGTAGCGCGGCCGGTTATGCGACCCTGGCGCACGCGGCGGCGGCCGGCCCGCCTCGCCCTGGGCATGCAATAAACGCCGCCGCGGCCCCTGCACCGCCCCGTCGGCAGCCAGAAGCCATGCTCTAACAAACTGATTTATTTAGTCTAACTGACTGAGAGGCTTGATTTTGTGCGGCCAATTAGGCATAGTCGGCGGTCTTTTCGGGGTAGCCGGTAGGTGTGCTGATCGCTCACTAACCAGCTACGCTTGCGGACCAGCACCGCTCGCGGGCTCGCGACCTGAGCGCAGACCTGTTTGCGAACCCGATTGCGAGACCAACGGTCGGCATGATGCCTGAATATATGCTAGCCCCTGTCGCCAGGCCGACTCCCGGGGATTTGGCGCCGCTGCGGACCTTCTCGCCCAGAGCACACCGACCCGGGTCCGGGGCCTGGACCAGGTTGAGCCGGCAGCCCGATCCGAATGTCAGCGTCTGGCCGTGCGCTAGCCCCGGCTCGCCCAGCGGACCGCGGGCTTGCCACAGAACGCACTCATCAGCAGCCATCGTCAGCCACCGCAGCGCCCCGAACAGTTTCGCCCCGCAGCCCTTGGTCATGCTCGTTCACGGTTCCAAGCACGTCCCGCCCGTCTCGACCCTGATCGCCCGGTGGGATCCAGGCCTGGGGCCGGCAAGCGATTCGGCGTACCCCACCGGGTCGTCGTCCGTGCCGCCGCCAGCCGCGGCCTGATCTAGCATCAACCCCCAGCCTCAACCCAATCAAGCAGCCTCCGGGTACACCCGCTCATGGGAAACATCATCAAGCGCGTGCTCCTCTCCACAGCCGCCCTGGTCGCACTGGTCTCGGTACCGGCACTGGCGGTCGAGGATGTCTACGTGGTCAAACAGGCGGAGGGTCTCCCCACCGTGTCGGTGGGCGGAACCGTCATCCCCTATAAGGAAGTCACCCTGGCCGCCCAGTTGCCGGGGCGGGTCAAGTTCCTGGCCGGTATCGAGGGCGACGCCTTCAAGGAGGGTGATCTGCTAGTCTCGCTGGATGCCAGCGAATTGCTGGCCAAGCGCCAGGCGCTGATCGCCCAGATTGCCACCGCCGATGCGCAGATTCGCAATGCCGGGGTGCAGTTCAATCGCGAACTGTACTCGCCCCGCGCCCGCACCTCCCCCGGTGGCATGGGCGTCCCCAACCTCTTCGATCAGTTCTTCACCCGCCCCATGGAAGACTTCATCGGCGACCGCGATCAGCGCGCCGAGTTGTCCGCGGACCTGTTCGCCTCCAGTACCCAGATGCAGGAGGCGCATAACGCCATGATGCAATTGCAGGCAGAATTGCAGGCACTCGACTCGCGCCTGCGTGACGCCCGTGCCATCTCCCCGTTCAATGGCATCATCGTCAGAAAATTCGTCGAGGTTGGCGATACCGTGCAGCCCGGCCAGCCATTGCTCAATTATGCCGACATCGAATTCTTACAGGTTGAGATCGACATCCCGGCGCGCCTGCGACCTGGTCTGCGCGAGGGCATGATGCTGCGTGCAGAACTGGATGTCCCGGCACAAGGTGCCGTCGCTGATGACAGCGGAGTGCCGGTCCGAGTGGCCCAGATCTTTCCAATGGCCGACCCGCAGCGGCATACGGTCAAGGTCAAGTTCGATCTGCCTCAGGGGGTCTCCGAGCCTGGTATGTACGCCAAGGTGCTGGTGCCCGATTTCAACGCCCCGGCGCGGCTCAATCCGGTAATTCCGCGCTCGGCGATCCGCTACAACGGTAGCCTGCCTGGCGTCTATGTCCTCGACAACGAAGGCAATCCGCAATTGCGGCTGATCCGCGTCGGCGAGCCGACACCCCAGGGCGGGGTCACTGTGCTCAGCGGACTGCGTGCCGGCGAGCGCATCCTCACCGATCCGGGTCCGGGCATCGCGACCGGCTGGTCGCGGGATGGTGCCAGCCGACGCTGACCGCGCGGCTAGTGACCTGATTCCCGGATTGGCAACGCTGGGGCGCAGCCGGCGCCATCTCGGGCATCCCCGGGACAGCGCATACTTGGTCCTAGCCCAAGCCCTAGCCCTGGCCCTGAACCATTGAACCGATAACCTAACGCGCGCCCTGGCGCCCTGCGGTCAAAGCCGCGACCGTCGTCCGCATCCCGCCGATCTGCCGGGCAGTAGCGACGGCCACCGCGGTCATGGCCTGGCGATCGCCCCGATCGCCGAGGGCGTCTCCGCGGACGACCTGTGGACCTATCTACGACCATGCGCCAGGACGATATGCCCCCCTCACCGCACCAGGACGGGCCGCAATCCCACCCGCCCCCGCCCCCGCGCGACGAAGACCTCGGCCTCGCCGGACGCACCGCCCGTTTTTTCATCCGCTCGCCCCTATCGCCCCTGCTCTACGGGGCGATGCTGATCATGGGCCTGCTCGGGCTGATCGCCACTCCGCGCCAGGAAGATCCGCAGATTTCAGTACCCATGATCGACATCATGGTGCAATATCCTGGCGCCTCAGCCGAGCAGGTCTCGAACCTCGCGATGCAGCCGCTGGAACGGATCATGAGCGAGATCCCCGGCGTCAAGCATGTCTATTCGGCGGCCCAGCGCGGTCAGGGCATCGTCACCGTCGAATTCGAGGTCGGTGAGCAGATGGGCCCGTCGTTGGTCAAGGTGAACGACAAGCTCGCCTCCAACATGGACAAGATCCCGCCTGGTGTCATGCCACCGCTGGTGAAGAGCAAGGGCATCGATGACGTCCCGATCGTGACCCTCACGCTCTGGTCCAAAGATCTGGACGGCGATAATCGTCCCGACGTCGACGACGGGCAATTGCGTCTGCTTGCCCAAGACGTGCTGCAGGTCCTCAAAGAGGTCAAGGACACCGGTAACGCCTTCATTGTCGGGGGACGCCGCGAGCAGATCACCGTCGATGCCTTCCCCGAGCGGTTGTCAGGTTATCGCATCAGCCTGGCCGAGGTCGCTCAGACCATCCGCAGCGCCAATGCCGAGAAGACCGCTGGCGGCGTGGAGTCGAGTGGTTCCCATTTCTCGGTGACCACCGGTTCGTTCCTCAAGAGTGCCGATGACATCAGTCGCCTGGTGGTTGGTACCTTCAACGAGATCCCGGTCTACGTCCACGATCTTGCCCGGGTCCGCCAGGCCCCAGAGGACGCGAGCCAACTGGTGGCCTTTTATACCGGCCCGGCCGCGCCGGAGGGTCTGCAGGCCGACGGCGTGCCGGCAGTGACCGTCGCTATCGCCAAAAAGGAACTCACTAATGGCGTGACCGTCGCCGATGCCATTATCCGCAAGATCGAGGAACTACAGGGCGGGCGCATCCCCAACAATGTCGCTGTCAGCATCACCCGCAACTATGGCGAGACCGCCGACGAGAAGGTCTCCGAACTCATCTTCAAGCTGTTCGTCGCAACCTTCTTTGTCTTCGTGCTGGTCCTGATTGCGTTCCGTGCGCTCAAGCCTGCCATCGTGGTGATGCTGGTCATTCCGGTGGTGCTGCTGATGACCATCTTCGTCGCCTGGGTCACCAATTACACCATCGACCGGGTCAGCCTGTTCGCACTGATCTTCTCCATCGGTATCCTGGTGGACGACGCCATCGTGGTAGTGGAAAACATCTACCGGCGCTGGCTGGAGGAGGGACGCACCGACGACCAGACCGCGGTAGATGCGGTGCGCGAGGTGGGTAACCCCACCATCCTTGCTACCTTCACCGTCATCGCTGCCCTGCTCCCGATGGGCTTCGTCAGCGGGATGATGGGGCCCTACATGGAACCGATCCCGGCACTGGGTTCAGTCGCCATGCTGATCTCGCTGTTCGCCGCCTTCGTCTTTACCCCCTACCTCGCCATTTCCAACTGGCTGCGGCCATCGCTGCACTATCTCGAGACCGCCGAGAAACGCGAGCATCGAGAGGCCGATCGCCTGGAGCGGCTCTATGTTGCCGTACTCACCCCATTGATCGAGAGCCGCGCCAAACGGCGCCTGTTCAAACTGGTGATGTGGGGTACCTTTCTGTTTACCTGCACCTTCTTCTATTTCAAGTGGGTGCCAGTCAAGATGCTGCCGTTGGACAACAAGCCCGAGTTCTCGGTGGTCATCAACATGCCCGAGGGCACAGCCTTGCCGGTGACGGCCAACCTGGCTCATCGCATGGCCGACAAGGTCCGCACCATCCCCGAGGTGACCGCCATTCAGCTCTATGCCGGTACCGCCCGCCCGTTCGATTTCAACGGCATGGTACGCCATTACTACCTGCGCTCTGAACCATGGCAGAGCGAGCTGCAGGTACAATTGACCAATAAGCACGATCGCAAGCGCACCAGTCATGAACTCGCGGTGCTGGCGCGCGACATGTTAGAACCAATGGCGGATGAACTGGGGGCGCGCATTGCGGTGGTGGAGATGCCACCGGGACCGCCAGTACTACAATCGGTGGTGGCCGAGGTCCATGGGCCGACCCCCGAACTGCGTCGCGCGTTTGCCCAAGATCTGACCGAAATCTTCGCCCGTGCCGAGAGCACTCGCGATGTCGACAATTACATCCGCGCCCCCTTCGATTACTGGCGCTTCGATGTCGATACCGAAAAGGCAGTGCGCCGCGGTATCTCGGTCGATACCATCAACCAAAACCTATCCATGGCCCTGGGTGGGGCCGAACTCGGCGACGTGAAGATGCGCGCCGGCCATGAGCCGGTCCGCATTGTCATTCAGGTCCCTCTGGCGGAGCGCTCGCAGATCGACCGCCTGGGCGATCTGCCGGTGCGCTCCAGCGCCGGCTTCACGGTGCCACTCCGGGAGCTGGGCAACTTTGCGCGGGTTCCCGAGGACGACATCATCTATCGTAAGGACCTGCGCGGCATCGAATACGTCGTTGCCGACGTGGGCGGGACCCTCGCAGCGCCGGTCTATGCCATGCTGCAGGTGCAAAAGCTCATCGACGAGATCGGCTATGTCGCCCCCGATGGCGCCAGGCCCAAGGCGCACTGGCTCGGGCCGCCGATCTCTGACCAGACCAGCGCCTTCGAATGGACCGGAGAATGGACGGTCACCTATGAGACCTTCCGCGATATGGGTGCCGCCTTCGTGGTGGCACTAGTGCTGATCTATATCCTGGTGGTCTGGGAGTTCGGCAATTTCCGCATCCCGCTGGTCATCATGGCCCCGATCCCACTGACCCTGCTCGGCATCATCCCGGCCCATTGGCTCGCCTTCCAACTTGGGCTCGGCGGCGAGTTCACAGCGACCTCGATGATTGGCTGGATCGCGCTGGCCGGCATCATCGTACGCAATTCGATCCTGCTGGTGGATTTCTCCATCCACGAGGTCCAAAAGGGCGTTCCGGTAGCCGAAGCCGTGATCCGTGCCTGTAAGACCCGGACGCGGCCCATCGTCATCACTGCCTTGGCCCTGGTTGCCGGTTCCAGCGTCATCTTTAGCGATCCGATCTTCCAGGGCATGGCCATCTCCCTGTCCTCCGGGGTGCTGGTCTCCACCCTGTTGACGCTGATCGTGATCCCGCTCGGCTGCGTCGCCGCCAGTAAGGACCTGTGCGAGGTCGCCGTGGCGAGCGCCCCGCCCGGGGTCAGCGTCCCATGCGCGGAGGCCATCGTCGAGGCGTCGGCCGCGGATCGCGGTCGCGAGGCGACCGGGGCGAGTCCGCTGTGGACACGGATCGGGCAGGTGCTGATGCTCATCCTCTATGGCATCCGCGGCATCTTCCTGCTGCTGTTCGACGCCATCCGAACCGCCTTGCGCCGCCGCCGCGCTCGCATCGCCGGCGCAACGCCACCGGGTCCTGGTTCGGGCGGCGCCCCTGGCTCGGGCTCTAGCTCTCCACCAGACTCTCCACCAGGCTCTCCACCGAGCGGTGGTACAGGTCCTGCCGGACCTGGCAGAGGCGCAGAGGCTGGCCAGGTCGTCAGCAACCAGGGTGACTGGGGTGCGACCGCCGCCGCGTCCGAGCGCCCGCTCCCCAACGCCCTGCGCGCCGCGACCAAATCAATCGACACTGCCAGCCAGACGCCATCCGCCCCCTCGACGCCTGCCAAATCGCCGCGCCGGACCACCAGCGCAGCGAACACGGGCGCGCGAAAATCGTCTAAGGTTGCTGCAACCACCCGGAAACCGGCCGGCGCCCGGTCCAGGTCCGCCAGCGGTGAAGCCCCACCAGCAGCCAAGCTGCAGAAGAAGGCCCCGCGGCGCGGCATACGGCTCAAGACCGACGACGCGGATTGACGCCCTGCCCCGGGGCCAGGTGCCGCTGACCTGCTGGCCAGAGCGGCACGGGACCGCGGCGAACGTGCTGCAACGGGCAGTCCTAGACCGGCGCCGGCTCCCTGTGCTGGGCCACAGCGGCGCAGGCGGCGCCTGTCCTGGACCCTATGTAGCGATTGCCCACCGGGTCGGGCCTGCATCCTTTACCAAATCACAGGCGGCAAGAGGCTGCCAGGACGCGACGACGGATATGAATACCTCGGCCCTGCTGTGCTGGTCCCTCATGCTGCTGGCGTTGGCAACTGCCCCTGCGGTGGCGTGGGACACTTACGATGCGGCACGGGGCGACCGCACGCCGCCACCCTCGCCGGGCGATTACAGTGCCCCGGCCGCACCGGCGAATAACCGCTTTCGACCGAACGATAGCGGCGACACCGCAGTCCCCGCCTGGCGCCGCATGGACAGTGAGCGGCGCTGGCAGACCCAGCCCTGGCCGGACGACAGCACCCCCGGGCGCCCCGCTCATGCGGGGCCGTCCCCGAATGCAACCCGCGACCAGCCCCCCCAGGGCCACGGCTGGTATACCGGTCCTGACCTGGACCAGCGCCCCCCTGGCGCTTGGGCCGGCACTGACTACTGGCCTGACACCAGCCATGATCCCGGGGCATACGGAGGCAACGACACCCGGGCCAACCGCCCGGCCCGGGAGCCAGTGTACCGGTTTCGCGCCGATCCCAAGCTGGATGCGCTGAGCGGCGGCAGTAGTGATGAGGCCAGCGGCTGGCACTATCGGCCCCTGACCGCGCGCGAGGCCGCGCGCCAACGCCAGGACGGCCCGCCCCAATACCGGCAGCAGGATCTGCAACCGCGCGGCCCATGGCGCAGCTACGAGGACCATGGCACCGCGTTCGGCTACCATCCGGACGATCATGGCGACTCCGAGCTGGCCCCCTACGAACTGCGCTGAATAGCGGCCGCTGGCTCAAGGGCGGCAGGCCTGAGGCGCATGGTACAGACGGCATGGCTCTGTGCATGGTGATACTGATGCAACACCCACATCGCCCCGGCCAGCTCCGGGGTCACGGCGCCTGGCTGCAGGCCCGATCCCCGGCGGGGCAGGCGCGATGATTACGGTCATCGGCACCCTCAAGGGTGGCTCGGGCAAGAGCACGTTGACCTTCAACATTGGCGTCTGGTTGGCCATGGCGGAGGTCGATGTGCAATTGATCGACGCCGATCCCCAGGCCACCCTGACCGATGTCTGCCAGGTCCGACGGGAGGAGGGCTTCGAACCGCAGTTGCTAGTGCGTGACCGCAGCGCCCTGTCGGCGGAGGAGATGGCCGCGCATGCAGAGACCCTGATCGATGTCGGGACCGCGGATATGGACGCCCTGCGGCTGGCAATCGCCCTGTGTGATCGGGTCGTGGTCCCGGTACCGCCGTCCCAGGCCGACATCTGGTCCACCCAGCGCTTCATCCATCTGGTTCGCGCCATCGAACGCGAGACGCCGCCCGACCTGGCCGGGTTCATCAATCGCGGCGATACCCATCATGCCGTGCGCGAGACCAATGAGACCGCTGCCGCTCTCGTCTCACTGCCCCATATCCGTTTCCTGAAGCCGCGCTTGTCCCAGCGCACCCTGTTCCGGCGCTCCTTCAGCGAGGGCCTTGCGGTCTTCGAGTTGGAACCGCGCGGCAAGGGTGCGCAGGAGTTCTATGCCCTCGCCGCAGTGCTCTATCCGCATATCCTCAAGTAGCCCGGCGGCCTGTCCGGTACTAGGCCGACCGGCATCGTCGTGCCGGTACGCCGACGGGAACCAAAGCCCGGCCACGCGCTCGTAATACTGGCTTAACCGACCGGATGTGTTAGGCTTTTTGCCAGCTGCCGACTGCTCGGCAGCCGGTCGGAGAGTAGCCCGCGGTGCGGCTCGGAGTACCCGACGCCGATACCAGTGACCGGATTGCACGGATCGGCCTCGAACACCGGACCGGACCAGGGCGGCGCGCGCCGATGGCGGGCGCACCAGCAGATCATCACTAGCTGACAGAGGTCGCAAACCCGCATGGCCGAATCCACCGAGCAGGGCCCCCACCCGGCCAACGACCGGCCCAGCGCGGCCAATGCCGACGTCCAGGCCAATGCCTATGCGATGGACCGCCTCTCGCAGGCCTTCGAGACCAGCGCCCGACGCTGGGAACTGATCGTCTATCCCACGCTGTTCGCCTTCATCATCCTCGCGGCCTATGGATTCTACCTGGTCTTCAGCCTGGCCAAGGACGTGCATTATCTGGCCATCAGCGTGGACTCCAACATGACCGTCATGGCCAGCAACATCCAGTCCATCTCAGACAACATGGGACAGATGAACCTCAGCGTGCGCACCATGGCGGTGAGTGTCGACTCCATGGCGCGGGACGTCAGCGTACTCGAACCCATGCTGACCACGTTGGAGACCATGGATCACTCGGTGCGGAACATGAGCTTCACCACCGCCAACATGCGCGATGACCTGGGGGTGATGAACCGCAGCATCAGTCGACCCATGCACTTCATGAACGCCTTCATGCCCTGGTGATGCCAACACCACCGGAACCTCAACAACGACCTCCACGGCCACACGCACAGCGCTCCAGGCAGCAACCGACCAGCCATCCTGTCATCGCGAAGCACCCGCGGGCATCGGCAACCACAGCGCGTAGCGATACCCCAGCCAGGGGGCGCTGAACTAACGCCCGTGCCAGTCGCGATGCACGACGTGACGCCCGCTCCGCCAGGGCCGCCGCAACCGATCCGCCTGGTGGTCGGCATCTCCTCGCGCGCCTTGTTTGATCTCTCCGCGGCACACCAGGTCTTCGAAGAGCACGGGGTAGAGGCCTACCACGACTGGCAGGTGGCCCGGGAGGGAGAGGTTCTGGCGCCCGGGGTTGCCTTTACGCTCACCCGCAAACTACTGGCCCTGAATGAGCAACTCGGCGAGCGCGGACGGGTGGATGTTATCCTGCTCTCGCGCAATAGCAGTGATACCGGGCTGCGGGTCTTCAACAGCATCCGTCATTACGAGCTGCCTATCAGCCGTGCGGTATTTACCGGCGGTGCCAGTCCCTATCGCTATGTCGGTGCCTTCGGGGCCCACCTGTTTCTATCTGCCGACCCCAGTGATGTCCAGCAGGCGCTGGCCGCGGGATGCGCGGCCGCCACCATCCTGCCTGGCCCGGTGCCTACCGCGCCAGTGCCAACCCAGGCGCTGACCCCCACCGAGGATCTCGCCAGCGCAGAACTGCGCATTGCCTTCGATGGCGACGCCGTGCTGTTCTCGGATGCCGCCGAACGCATCTACCGCACTCAGGGACTCGATGCCTTTACCGCCAGCGAGGTGGCCGCGGCGATGGAGCCATTGCCAGCGGGTCCGTTCAAGGGCTTTCTGATTGCACTGCAAGGCATCCAGGCCCTATTCCCGGCCAATGCCACTCCCCTGCGCACCGCCCTGATCACCGCCCGCGGCGCTCCGGCCCATGAACGGGTGGTTCGCACCCTACGGGCCTGGGGCATCCGGATCGATGAATCCCTGTTCCTCAGTGGCCTTCGCAAGGGGCCGTTCCTGGCCGCCTTCGATGCCGACATCTATTTCGACGATCAGGAAGGCCACTGCCTGGATGCCGGTACCCATGTCACCACCGGACATGTGCCCCACGGCATCGCCAACGGCACCGATTGAGGCCTGGGCCAGACCCTGCCCGGTCGCGCCAGCGGCCGCGGGCCGCAATCCTCAGGCGGCGATGCCGGAATGGCGCAGCAGCGCGTCGATGCTGGGTTCACGGCCGCGAAAGGCTCGGAACAGGTCCATCGCGTCAGCCGCCCCGCCCTGCTCCAAGATCTGCTCACGAAAGGCGCGGCCACTGCTTGCATCGAACAGGCCGCGCTCCTCGAACAACGAGAAGGCATCGGCCGAGAGGACCTCCGCCCACTTATAGCTGTAGTAGCCGGCCGCATAGCCGCCGGAGAAGATGTGCGAGAAGCCATGCGCGAAGCGGTTGAAGGGGGCCGCCGGCAGCACCGCGACCTGCTCGCGGACCGCTTGGGCGATCTCCTGGATGCGCCCGCTGCGGGCCGGTTCGTACTCCAGATGGATGCGGAAGTCGAACAGCGCGAACTCGAGCTGTCGCACCATCTGCATCGCGCTCTGAAAGTGGCGTGCCGCCTGCATCCGTTCGTAGAGTTCGGCGGGGATAGGAGCGCCGCTCTGCCAATGGGCCGCAAACAGGTCCAGTGATTCCCGCTCCCAGCACCAGTTCTCCAGAAACTGACTGGGCAGTTCCACCGCATCCCAGGGTACGCCATTGATCCCGGCCACCGCCGGATAGTCGATCCGGGTCAGCATGTGATGCAGCCCATGGCCAAACTCATGAAACAGAGTCTGCACCTCGTCATGGGTCAACAGCGAGGGTTGACCATCCACCGGCGGGGTGAAATTGCAGACCAGTTGTGCCACCGGCAATTGCCGGCGATGACGCGAGGACATCCGGTTGACGCAGACATCCATCCAGGCCCCGCCACGCTTCTGCCGGCGGGCGAAGGGATCGAGAAAGAACTGGGCCACTGGCATCCCGTCGGCATCGCTGACCTGATAGAAGCGCACGTCGCGATGCCAGGTATCGACGCCATCGGTGGCGGCGATCCGGACCCCGAACAGGCGCTCGGCCACCGCAAACATGCCGGGGATGACCCGATCCACCGGGAAATAGGGCTTCAATTCCTCGTCGCTGATCGCATAGCGCTGCTGGCGCAACCGCTCCGACCAGTAGGCCAGGTCCCAAGGTGCGATGGCCTCACTGCCATCCTGCCCGCGGGCAAACGCCGCCACCTCGGCCAGCTCCCGCCGTGCCTGCGGGACCGAACGCCGCGCCAGGTCGTCCAGAAAGCCCATGACCTCGTCGGTGCTGCGGGCCATCTTCGGCGCCAGCGAGAGTTCGGCATAATTGGCAAACCCAAGCAACTGCGCCTGCTCATGGCGCAGGGCCAGGATGCGCTCCATCACCTCGCTATTATCGAACTGCCCGGCATGGGGGCCCAAATCCGAGGCGCGAGTCACATAGGCCTCGTAGACCTCGCGGCGCAGGTCGCGATCCTCGGCGTACTTCATCACCGGCAGATAGGATGGCAGGTCCAGGGTCAACACGCAGCCGTCGAGGTCGCGTTCTCGGGCCTGCTGGCGCGCCAGCGCCAGCGCCGACTCCGGCAGCCCGGCCAGGCGCGTCGGCTCCGGAAGATGCTTGTGCCAGGCGTTGGTGGCATCCAGCACATGCTCGGCGAAACGGTTGGTCAGGCGCGAGAGTTCCTGACTGATCTCCCGATAACGCGCCTTCTGTGCCGGCGGCAGATCGACCCCGGCCAGGTGGAGGTCCCGCAGGGTATTAGTCAGCATCTTGCGCTGGGCTGAATCCAGGTCCGGCTGCGCGGCGACGCGCTGATAGCCACGGTAGAGGTCCAGGTTCTGGCCAACCTCGGTCGCATAATCGCTGAGCTTGGGCAAGCAGGCGTTGTAGGCAGCACGCAGGGTCTCGGAATTGACCACGGCATTGAGATGGCTGACCGGCGACCAGGCCCGGGCCAGGCGATCGTCCTCCTCTTCGATGGGCTCGACGAAGTTGTCCCAAGTGGCCTCGTCGGCACGCGCCGACAGGGTCGCAATCAGCGCCCGTCCAGCGGCCAGCAGGTGATCGATGGCCGGCTCGGCATGCTCGGGCCGGATACGGCTGTAGGCGGGCAACAGGCGGTCTTCGAGGAGCGGATTATCCATGGAGCGGTCCGTGGTTGAAGTCGACACAAGCGTCGAAGAATCGGTACCCGGGCAGGGATTTCAACGGCGCGGCCACCACGCCGCTGCCCCGCATGCTGGCCGCGCACCGCCGCACGCCGGCCTGCCAAGCACCCATGCCCAGACCCAACCGCCACCGGCGTACCGGCGCCATCCTCCGCTCTGCGGTCGTCAAACGGGTGCATCCCGCCCTGGTCACCGCAACTCACAGGAGCCCAACCCGATGTCATCGACAATCGCGATCATCCCAGTCACCGGCGCCGCCCTCGACCAGCATATCCCAGACCTGGCGCGCCTGCGCATCCAGGTCTTTCGCGACTGGCCCTACCTCTATGCCGGCGATCCGGCGTACGAGGCGGACTATCTCAGCACCTATCGCGATGCCCCCGGCAGCGTCGTCGTCCTCGCCCTAGACGCCGGCGAGGTCGTCGGCGCCGCCACCGCCCTGCCACTGAGCAGCGAGACCGCCGCACTCCAGGCACCCTTTCTCACCGTCGGAATCGATCCGGCCGGGGTCTTTTATCTGGGCGAATCGGTGCTGCTGCCCGCCTATCGCGGGCGCGGCATCGGGGTACGCTTCTTCGCCGAACGCGAGGCCCACGCCCGGCGCCTGCAGGGGTCGCAACTGCGCTGGGTCGCGTTCTGCGCGGTCGCACGCGCGGCAGATGATCCCCGGCGCCCGCCCGGTTATGTGCCACTGGATCGCTTCTGGGGCCGCCGCGGCTACACGTGCCGCCCGGACCTGCGCACCAGCTTCAGTTGGCAAGAGCTGGGCGAGGCCGCACAAAGCCCAAAGCCGATGCTGTTCTGGCTCAAACCGGCCTGGCTCGAACCGGCCTGCGCGGAGGTCGCTACGGGTTCGTGATCGCATACACCATGTCGCCGACAAACCGCTTGAACGACTCGTTCTCGACGAACTGCTTGTACACCTGCGTGTCGTCCTTCAGGAGGTGCTGCATCACCTTGCCGAGCGCTTGGTCGTGGGCCAGGCGGGCGGTGTGGGGCGTGTTCTCTTTCGCGTTCTGGTACGCCACATCGGCGGCGACCTTCGGCGCGATGTCGTCGCGGATTCGCTTCGCGACCCGGTCGGTGTCGGCGAACAGCGTACCGAACTGCTCGTTGAACGACTTCAGGATGTTGCTCAAGCGATCGAGTTCGGGGTCGCTCTTGCGCCCGCCCGCGTCCGTCGGCACGGGTTCGATCTCCGCGTCCTCGTCGGCCAGCGCGATCTTCATCGCCGCCTGCTTCTCGACGCGGTAGCTGTCCATGTCGATGGCTTCGAGGATGCCCTTGGCGAGGTCCTCCTCCTTCGGCGCCGGCAGCTTGGGGGTGAGGAGGTCGAGGAAGATCGAGAGCTTCTCCCACTCGGCGTTGCTGTAAGAGATCACCGAGGAGAGAAAGGCGTAGGTGCGGCAGAAGGCCTTGGCCTGACCCTTGAACTCGACCTGGCCGTCCTCGTCGAGCCGGTCCACGTAGACCGCGACGCAGGCATCGAGGAGCGGGTCGAGCCGGTCGCGATCCGCGCCGCCGAGGAACCGCTCCACTAACTGCCGCACCTGCTCCGGCGCGTACACCTGCGCCGCATCGAGCGCCGCCTTCAGGTCGTGCAGCTTGTTCGGGTCGGTCTCGTCGGCGAGCAGCGTGGTGCGGTAGTAGTCCTGGAAGGCGAAGCTGATCGCTTCGCTGTTGTTCTGGAAGTCCAGCACGAAGCAGTCGTGCTTCCGCGGGTGCGCGCGGTTGAGCCGCGACAGCGTCTGCACCGCCTTGATCCCCGCAAGCGTCTTGTCCACGTACATCGTATGCAGCAGCGGCTCGTCGTAGCCGGTCTGGAACTTGTCGGCGCAGATCAGGAAGCGGTACGGGTCGGTCTGGATCTTCCCGGCGATGTCGCCGCTCGGGAAACCGTTGAGCGACGCCTCGCTCACCTTCGCGCCGTCGTACTCGTGCTCGCCCGAGAACGCGACGATCGCCTGATAAGGGCTCTTGCGCTCCGCCAGGTACGCCTTGAAGGCGTGGAAGTACTGAATCGCCCGCTCGATGCCGCTGGTGACCACCATCGCCCGCGCCTGCCCGCCGATCTTGCCGGCGGCCAGCACCTGTTCGTGGAAGTGATCGACCATGATCTCGGCCTTGAGGCGGATCGCGTGGTCGTGGCTTTCCACATAGCGACGCAGCTTCTTGCGCGCCTTCCTGGTGTCGAACTCGGGGTCATCCTCGGTCTTCCTGACCAGCTTGTAGTAGCTGTCCACCGGCGTGTAGTGCTTCAGCACGTCGAGGATGAAGCCCTCCTCGACCGCCTGCTTCATGGTGTAGCCGTGGAAGGGCCGGTGCCTGATCTTGCCCTCGGCGTCGGGCGGCAGCGGTTCGCCGAACATCTCCAGGGTCTTGTTCTTGGGCGTGGCGGTGAAGGCGAAGTAGCTGGCGTTGGTCAGCATCTTGCGCGCGGCCATGCGCTTTTCCAGGGCTACGTTCACCGTGTCCTCGGGATCGGGTCCGTCCTCGTCACCCGCCGCCGGAGTGCCGAGCGCCTGGCTCATCGCCGCCGAGGTCTTGCCGCCCTGGCTGGAGTGCGCCTCGTCGATGACGATGGCGAAGGTCTTGCCGCCCTCGCTGGCGATCTCGTCGAGGATGAACGGAAACTTCTGCACCGTCGAGACGATGATCTTCTTGCCCTGCTCGATGAAGCGGCGCAGGTCGCCGGAGCGCGCGGCGTGGCCCACCGTCGCGCCCACCTGCATGAACTGCTTGATGGTCGCCTGGATCTGGCTGTCGAGGATGCGCCGGTCGGTCACCACGATGACCGAGTCGAAGACCTCCCCGTTCACCGGATCGCCGTCACGCTTCAGGCCGATGAGCTGGTGCGCCAGCCAGGCGATGGAGTTCGACTTGCCGCTGCCCGCCGAGTGCTGGATCAGGTAGCGCCGGCCCGCGCCGTGCGCGCGCACGTCGGCCAGCGCCTGGCGCACGAGGCGCAACTGGTGGTAGCGCGGCCAGACCTGCTTGCGCTTCTTCCGGCTCGTGCGCGGGTCCTTTTCCTCGACGATCTGCGCGTAGTTCTCGAGGATGTCGGTCAGCCCGGCCGGCGTGAGCACCTCTTTCCACAGGTAGTCGGTCTTGAGGCCGTGCGGGTTGGGTGGATTGCCCGCGCCGTCGTGGTAGCCCTGGTTGAAGGGCAGGAACCACGAGCCCTTGCCGCGGAGCTCGGTACACATCCGCGCCTCGCTGTCGTCCACGGCGAAATGCACCACGCAGCGGCCGAACTCGAAGAGCCGCTCGCGCGGGTCGCGGTCGCGCTGGTACTGCTGGACGGCGTCCTCGACGGTCTGCTTGGTGAGGCTGTTTTTCAGTTCGAAGGTGGCGATGGGCAGGCCGTTGATGAACAGGCCCAGTCGGAGAGTCGCGTGTCGCTCGTGAATCCGTCCGGAGGCTCCTGCGGCCGGACG
>REDK01000135.1 GCA_007693535.1 Chromatiaceae bacterium | reverse complement strand
CTTCGTCAGCCGCTGCTTCTACCCGTCTTTAGCCGGAAGCGACCGGATTCCTGGATGCGAGCTAGGCTCTCTTCCTGTTGGTAGCCGACCTTGCTGGTCACGAACAGATTACTGATGCCGAGCAGGATGATGGCGCCGATGCTCATCGCTACCAGCAGCTCCATCAGCGAAACACCCCGCGCCCGCCGCTGCCACAGGGAGCGCGGGTGCGTGCGGACGGGGCCATCGGTTGCTGTCATCTGGAAGCACAAAACACGCCTGATCCTGAATAAAAAGAGGGTTCGCCTGCCACTCGATCAAAGGCGGGTTGGCAGACGGGTACAGACCTGAAACTGCAGTGCTACCGCATCCCGCGCAGTGACGGCCATGGGAGCGCCGCGCTCCTGATAGATCTCGCCGCGGCTGTCATCCCAACTGATGATGACTTCACAATGCCCGACGGGACAGCCGTTGTTGCCGCTGCAATCGACTTTGCCAAGTTCGCCGGCGTTGGGTGCCGGGAGCATCGCCGCGACGCTGGCAGCCCAGTGATCGAAGCCGGCCACGCCGCTCTTGGCCTTGGTATTCAGGGTCTTGCCGGCATAGTCGGCGGGATTGATACGCATACGGTCGATCAGATCGTTGGCGGCCAGCGTGGCCTGGGTGCGCAGAAAGGCGCTGTGATTGCTGCGCATGCTGGCCAACTGTAGGCCGGCGAGCCCAAGTACGCCGATCGCCAACACGATGATGGTCACCAGCACCTCCACCAAGGTGAAGCCAGCCTGGAGGTTGCGTGGGGGTGTCTGCACGGCATGGATTCCTGAGAGGGCCTTGCCTTGGTAGGCGGGGGGACAGCGAACGCCGGCTCGGGATCTTGGGTCTGACTAGCATCCTGTCCTGATTCCAAGGCGCCGGGGTGCTGGTCCGATGCTTGTCTAGTGGCCGGACCTGATAACCGGCAGGCGGCAATGTGCCTGTTCTCGTGCGGTGTTGGTCCGGGTTCACCTGCGGCTGCGCGGTTCGGTTGGGTTCCAGATGCTCCATCGGGAAATTTTAGCCACTGGCATTAGCTTGGCGCCCGCTTTAAGCCCATTGCCGACAGAGGACAGGGTTGCGCAGACCAACGGGGTACAAGATGAACGAGTCGGTCGCGACCCGCGACAGGTCCCGGCAACCGTCTAGCTCAGGGTTGTTGGACACGCCTGCTGGACCCAGCCCGCAAACCGACAGAACCTCGGAATCTCGGTTGGTGATCTGCCCAGCGACCCCGTCCCGGGCCCCATATGGATGCTGCAGGTGCGTGGATGCTGCAGGTGCGCCGCTAGGGTCGGCAAAACGATCCGGCTTGCGGCGCACCCAGGGTTGGCGCCGGCCCCCTGGCCAGTCCGCGGCCCTGCACATCTGGCAACAAGACTGGCTGGCGTAGCCGCCCGAGCAGGTCCGGTTGCGTCTTCGCAACCCGGGCAACACGACTCGGGGTGCGCGGTCCCTCTGATCACTCAGCAATGAGCGGCTTTTAACATGCGACAGATTCTGTTGATCGATAACGGCTCGCGGCGACCCGAGCCCACCCAGCGTCTGCGACGGCTGGCGAGCGCCTTGGCCGAGGCGGTCGGACAGCCGGTGCAGCCGCTGTCATTGCTGCACTCCTCCGCAGTGCCCGCGGCGCGGCTCGATGGTGCGCCAGCGGCACTGTTCGAGCCCTGGCTGCGCGATGCGGTGACCGGCGGGCAACGGAGCTTCCTCGCGGTACCCCTGTTCTTCGGGCGCAGCCGGGGCCTGGCCGAGTTCATCCCCGAGCAGCTGAGCATGCTGCAGCAGGAATTGGGCGAGGTCGACCTGCGCGTCGCCGATGTGCTGTGCCCGTTGCCGGCCGGCGAACCGCGCCTAGTGGATATCCTGACGGATAACCTGAATGCGGTCGTTGCGCAATGCCCGCCCGTAGCACCGGAGGCCGGACCGATCGAGGTAGTCCTGGTGGATCACGGCTCGCCCTCGGCGGAGGTGACCGCCGTGCGCCGCTGGCTGGCCGCAGGACTGCGGGAGCGGCTAGTCGGCGCAGACGCCCCTGGAGCCCTGGCAGCGCGGCTGAAAACGCCGCTGGGAGCCGCTGTGACGGTGACCGAGGCAGTGATGGAGCGTCGTCCCGGCGCTGCCTACGACTTCAACGGCCCGCTGCTGGAAGATCTGCTCGCGGCACGCGCTGCTGCCGGCACGCCGGCGACGATTGCGGTGGCGATGCTGTTTCTGGCCCCGGGGCGACATGCCGGACCTGGTGGCGACATCGAGCAGATTTGCGCTGCCTTCAGGGCGCAATGGCCAGGTGGACGCATCTGTATCTCGCCGCTGGTTGGAGACCATTCGGGGCTGGTCGATATCCTCGCGGCGCGGGTGGGAGCGGCACTGGCAGATTGCGACTGAGGCGCTGACCCAGAGAGCGAGGCCGCGCGCGCTGACTTGTGGGGACTTGGTCTGTCGCCGCACCGCCAACGCGGTTGCCGCGCGATCGTATGGGTGAGATGGGGATGAGGGATGAGGGATGAGGGATGAGGGCCGATGCGCACACCCCCGTCTTTGTTCTAAGCGGCACAGCTTGTCGTCTGGCCGCTCAGAACCGAATCTGTTTGATCGCAGAACAGCCGGGATGATTCAGCCGCTTTCGATCAAGCGGGTCTGCATCTTACCGGTCGCCATCTTCCGGGGCTCGCACACCCGGCGGCGCGACCGACACGCTGGCACCAACGCGTCGGGCTGCCGGCCGATGATCAGTCCTGGACCGCTTGCAGATAACTGGTCTTGAACGCCTCACGATCAGACTTGACCGTGGGATCATAGCCCTGCTCGATCATCTTTTGCTTCATCCAGCCTGGCAACACGCCGCGGACATAGACATTCTCCGGGTTCTGCGGATCGACGTAACGCACATAGCTGCGCGAACTCTTGGCCCGGGTGCCACCGGAGCCGCGGCGCTTGCGCGGCATGACCATCGCCATGATCTCTTCGGCCTCGTAGCCGTGCTCCTCAATCATCCCGCGCACGCGCTGGGCCAGCTCGGACTTTGCCTCATTCCAGCGCTCGTACAAGGCCTTCTCCAGGTCGGCCTTGTTCTGCTCGACCTCTTGCAGCCGCTCACGAATCTGTTCGAGACTCAGTTGTTGAAATTCCATCGATCGCCTCCGGGCGGTTAGTCTGGGTAGTGGGCGCCGGCAACGTGCCGGCATTTGAGCAGGAGTTTGCGACGGGCACCATGGCATACGCTGACGCGGGACGCCGCCTTGCGGTTCCTCCAAGCGGTCAATAAACGCCGGCGGCACCCATGTCGCGGGGACTCGATGCCTGCCGATATCCGATCGGACTGAGCATGCTGACCGGTACCGCAAGTGCCGCGAGTGCCGCGATAATGCTGGCAGCGCGCACTGCAGCGCTGCAGCGCTGCAGCGCTGCAAGGTGCTGGCGCCTCGCATACCGTTCTGACCGCGTTGACACCAGCCGGAAACCGGCGACTCGTCGGCAATCTGATGCCGGCTGGACCTGAGCCCGACACCGATTCTGGCACACATTGGGATGCAGACTCGGGCGGCGTAGACTCGGCACTCGTCAATTCCTCGCTCCTTATTAATTTAAGCGGTATAAAAAAAAAGTCAAGCGATCAATTATTGGCGGCAGCATTTTATCGGGAATGGACAGCCCCATCGGCATGGAGGTGTCCGGCAACCGGTCACGCCACGACCCATCCTGGCGCCCTGTCTGTCGCCCCACTCCGGCAACGCCCCATCGTTGCAACCGCCGGCCGGTTCGGCCCTCCTGCTCGCACCCGGTATCGCTTGGTATCCCGCGGTGATCGGTGATGCTGGCAGGCGCGAGACTCAGTCATCCTCGCGTGCGAGTTCAACCAGCGGCGGCCAGGGCATGGTCGGGTCTAGCCAGACCTGCACTAGGATCGGTGCGCAGCAGACCTGGCAATCTTCAACATAGGCGGCGCTACCACCGCTGCAATCGATGGTCAGTTCAAGGATCTCCCCGCAGTATGGGCAGGGGCGCTCCAGCAGATAGAGACCAGTCATGAGGATGCTCGCCAGCGAGAGTGGATAGCGGCACGATCGGCGCCGGCGCCAGCAACCACTGGCGCGGACAGCATCCGCGCTGGCGGCATCGCTGCATACTGGCGCACCCCGCGATCGCGGTGGTCAAGAACGGTTGTCGCCGCAAACATTGTTGATAACGGACCGTCGGCCCGATGTGTTCGATACCGCCGGCTGCCGCCGGTTGCACTGCCCCGACCAACCCGGAGGATGATGCGATGACGCTGCGTTTTTACCTCAAGCTCTACCTGCTGACTGTGCCGTTGTTCTTCGCCATCGATATGCTCTGGCTTGGGGTGCTGGCGAGCGGGTTTTATCGTCAGCGCCTGGGTCATCTGCTGGCGGACCAGGTCAACTGGGCGGCGGCGCTGACCTTTTATCTAGTCTACATCGCCGGGATCATGATCTTTGCAGTGGTGCCGGGGCTGCGGTCCGGCGCCCTCGGGCCGACCGCGCTGCGGGCCGCAGGTTTTGGCTTCTTTACCTATATCACCTATGAACTCACCAACATGGCAACGCTGCCGGACTGGCCGCTGCAGGTGGTGCTGGTGGATACGCTGTGGGGGATGCTGCTATGCACCCTGGTCGCGGTGGGGTCGTTCGCGATCGGACGCCGCCTGCTGGTGCGGGCCGGCGCTGTTTGAGCGGCCGACATCACGCGCTCGGCAGGCTTGACCTGTACGGGAGGCAGGCGCCAGGGAGGGATGCCGAAAACGATGCTGGCGCCGGTCGCGACTCGCAATAAAAGGACCCGGGGATTTCGGTGCGTCGGATCCTGGGCGGTGGCCGTCGCTAGCGCCGGATGCCCCGGTGTGGGACGGGAGATGGGCGCTTGACCGCTGATGTCCGGCGCGGTGGTGCCGCGCCATTCAGTTGATCGATGCGCGGTCTTTGGCCTGCTCCGCAGCACGGTTGCCCGCCACCTCGACCGGTGCCGAGGCGCGCAGTGCGCGGGGCCATAGGACCAGCAGGATAATCGCCATGAACAGGGGAACAGCGACCAGCATCGGCGTATCCGCCTGCGCTGACGCCAGACCGCGCTGAATCAGCAACGCCAGCAGATGGACGGTCAGGGTCACTAGCCCGAGGCGCTTGACAATGGGCTCGCGCAGCATCCAAGCAAGCATGGCAAAGAGGGCATAGGGGACCAAGCCGGCAGCGGCCTGCAGGGGCAGCAGTTCGAAGGCATGGGCGCGATGCGGAACCAGGGCCGCCACCAATGACAGGCCGACGCCTGCCAGCACAATGGCAAGGGGCGATACAAACCCTTCCAAACGGTTCAGGTAGGTATCGTGAGTAGGGGACATGACAGAATTTCCAGATGAGGTTTAACGGCGCCCGCAACGGCGGCAACCCGCGGTGGTCTGCGGGCGGCGAGCACTGGGCGGACGCTCGCTGTGTTGTGATGCGATGCGCGCCAGATGATCGTTGGGCAGCCGTCAGCGGCGCATCGGCCCGAGGGGCCGCGATGCGCCGATGCCAGTCGCCGATCCGGGTCGCTGGCAGCTCAGCGCTCCAGGCGGTAGCGCGCTCCGCAATAGGGGCAGGTGACTTCGCCAGTCGGCGTGTCCTCGATCGGCAGGTAGACCCGTGGGTGCAGGTTCCAGACCTCATGCCCCGGCAGCGGGCAGGATAGCGGCAGGTCGCGTCGGCCAACGACGACCACCTCTGGCGAGCGGGGCGGTGGTTTGATATCGCTGGTATCGAGGGCGGGCTTGCTGGGAATCACTCGCATCGGCTTGCTCTCCGGATTCATGTACTGACGAGACCAGGGATCAGACCAAGGTCAGCCATTCCCGATGGGCCGGGCTGCGACCATGGACCACATCGAAATAGAGCCCCTGCAGGCGCTCGGTGATGGGTCCGCGACCGCCATTGCCGATGGCGCGCCCGTCGACCTCGCGGATCGGGGTCACCTCGGCGGCGGTGCCGGTGAAGAAGGCCTCGTCGGCGATATAGACCTCGTCGCGGGTGATGCGCCGCTCGACGACCTGCAGCCCGATCTCCTGGGCCAAGGTCATCACCGTGCGGCGGGTGATGCCGTCCAGGGCCGAGGTCAGGTCGGGGGTGTAGAGCACGCCGTCGCGCACGATGAACACGTTCTCGCCGCTGCCCTCCATCACATAGCCCTCGGCATCGAGCAGCAGGGCTTCGTCGTAACCGTCGCGCAGGGCCTCCTGCAGCGCCAGCATGGAGTTCATATAGTTTCCGTTGGCCTTGGCCCGGCACATGGTGATATTGACGTGGTGGCGGGTAAAGGAGGACACCCGCACGCGGATGCCATTGGTCATGTTCTCCTCGCCCAGATAGGCACCCCAGTGCCAGGCGGCAACGACGCAGTGCACCTGCAGGTTATCGGCACGCAGGCCCATGCCTTCCGGGCCATAGTAGAACATCGGCCGGATATAGGCCGACTCCAGGGCGTTGGCGCGCACCGCGGTGCGTTGCGCCGCATCCAGGGTGGCGCGATCGAACGGGGCCGCGATGCCGAGGATATGGGCGGAATTGAACAACCGGTTGGTGTGATCGCGCAGCCGGAAGATGGCCGGGCCCTGCTCGGTCTGATAGGCACGGACCCCCTCGAAGACCCCCATGCCGTAGTGCAACGTGTGCGTCAGCACATGGGTCTGCGCCTCGCGCCAGGGGACAGTCCTGCCGTCGTGCCAGATCAGGCCGTCGCGATCCGCCATCGTCATGTCGTTACTCCGCAATCCAGACTGTGCCCGGTAACGGTCGCGCCGTCGGGCAGGTTGCTAAATGAAGCCTTGGGGCCGTCGCAATCGCCGGCGGGCACGCGCGCGGGCTAGCACCGCATGGACAACGGTCCGGTAAAGGATCGGGCAGGCGCTGCGCAGGGACGCACCAGTGCACCGGGCCAATCAGGCACCGGGCGACCGGCTATCGACGGCAGGCAACGGGTCGGCACCGTTGGCTGGCGACTCGATCAATGCCTGCCAGAGCGACTGAACCCGCTCGCGTTGCTCGCGCAGGTCGGTATCCGGAACCAGCCCCGGGTTATCCTGCAGGGCATTGCGGTGGTAAGCCGTGCGCAGGGCCTGATAGGCGCCGCCGAGGTCATCGGCAGCGGCAGCGGACAGCAAGTCACGTTCACGCAGGGTCGCGAGCAGGCGGATATTGTCGGTCCAGGCGGTGAGCGCAGGGTGCAGCGCGGCCCAGCGCAGGACCAGGTATTGAACCATAAACTCGATATCGGCAATACCACCACGGCCCTGTTTAAGATCGAACTGGCCGGCACGCGAGCGATCGAGATTCTCGCGCATGCGCTGTCGCATCTGCTGAACCTCGGTCCGCAAGGCAGCCGGCTCCCGGGATCGGCAGAGGATCTCGGTGCGCACCGCGGCGAAGCGTTCCCCGAGCCCGACATCGCCGGCCACCGGGCGCGCCCGCAGCAGGGCCTGATGCTCCCAGGTCCAGGCACTGTTGGCCTGATAGTCGGCAAAGGAGGCCAGCGAGCGGGTGATCATGCCCTTGTTGCCGTCCGGGCGCAGGCGCAGGTCCAGTTCATAGAGTACGCCGGAATAGGTTGGCGTACTCATGATATGCAGCAGGCGCTGACCCAGACGCACGTAGAACTGCTCGGCACTGATCGGGCGTTCGCCGTCGGTGCTGCTGCCGGTGGCGCACTCGTCGTGGATGAACACCAGGTCAAGGTCGGAGTTGTAACCCAACTCCAGACCGCCCAGCTTGCCGTAACCAAGCACCAGAAAGCCGGGGGCCGCCGTTGTCGTCCCCGGTGGAGAGCCGTAAAGGCGCACCAGATCGCGCCAGGCAATGGCGAGGCTGCGCACGATGGCGACCTCGGCGATGGCGGTCAGGAAATCACTGACCCGCATCAATGGGACGTTGCCGGTCACGTCGCCGGCAGCCACCCGCAGGATGTTGCTCTGCGCAAACTGGCGCAACCGTTCCATCTGCTGTTCCAGATCGTCGGGCGCGACCGCCGCCAGCAGTAGGTCAAGTTCGCGTTCCAGATCAGCCCGCTCCAGTGGGGCAAACAGGCGGCGCGGGTCGAGCAGTTCGTCCAGTAGCAGTGGATGGCGGGCGGTGCGCTCGGCGAACCAGGGGCTCTTACTGCAGAGCAGC
Organism: Chromatiaceae bacterium; assembly: GCA_007693535.1. Taxonomy (GTDB): domain Bacteria; phylum Pseudomonadota; class Gammaproteobacteria; order Chromatiales; family Chromatiaceae; genus Lamprobacter. Next base: position 22,385 of record REDK01000135.1, on the reverse strand, counting down.
ACCAGTTGGTCAAGCACGGCGTGGTTCTCGGCCAGCAGATCCAGATAGGCGGTACGCCCGATGATCGCCTCCAGCACCCGCAGCGTCCGCGGCAGGGTCAGGTCGGGCGCGGCACCAGCAGCTACCCGCTCCAGCAACAACGGCAGCAGCAGGCCCAGGCGCTCGCTGGCACGGGTGCTCAGTCCGCGCCGCTCGGCCGCCGCGCGGAAGCTGCCGAGTTGCTGACAGGCGGTTTCCGGATCATCGAGGCCGGCCGCCGCCAGTTGCGCCCGGGTCAGATCGTCATCGGCGCCATCGCCCCAGATCGCCCCGAACGCCCGCGCGGCGCTGTCCGATGGCCCAGGATCGGCAAAGACAGCATCGAAATGTCCCTGCACCAAGCAGCGGTGCCGATCGAGCGCCTCCTTGAAGCTGGGCCAGTCCGGATAGTCCATTGCGCGGGCCAGGCGCAGGCGCGCCTCGGCAGTATTGGGAAGGACATGGGTCTGGCGGTCCTGCCAGGCCTGCAGTCGGTTTTCAGTCCGCCGCAGGAACCGGTAGGCGGCAATGAGTTCGGCCACTGCCGGGGCCGCCAGCAGACCGCGCTCGCCCAGCCGGGCGAGCACGGCCTGAATCGGTCGCACCTGCAGATCCGGATCGCGGCCGCCGCGGATCAACTGAAAGGACTGGCCGATGAATTCGATCTCGCGGATGCCACCGGGGCCGAGCTTGATGTTCTCGGCGATGCCGCGGCGCTTGAGTTCGCGCTCGATCATCGCCTTGAGGCCGCGCAGGGAGTCGATCGCGCCGAAATCGAGATAGCGCCGATACACGAACGGACGCAGCAGCGTGGTCAGTTCCTCGGCAGCGGCTGGGTTGCTGGCCACGACCCGGGCCTTGATCATCGCATAGCGCTCCCATTCCCGGGCCTGGGCGTGATAGTAGCCCTCCATGGCATCGAAGCTCATGGCCAGCGGTCCGGCATCGCCGAACGGACGCAGCCGAGTATCGACCCGGAACACGAAGCCATCGGCGGTCTGGCAATCGAGCGCCGTCACCAAGCGTTGGCAGAGGCGCAGGAAGAACTGCTCGTTGCTGAGCGGGCGCGGCCCTCCGGTGACCGAGCCGGGGCTGGGAAAGGCGAAGATTAGATCGATGTCCGAGGAGAGGTTGAGTTCCCGCGCGCCGAGCTTGCCCATGCCAATCACCAGCAGCGGCTGGCGCGTGCCGGCCGCATCCCGCGGCACCCCGAGTTCGGCTTCGGTCCAGCGGGTCAAATGCTCCAGGGCGGCTACGATGCAGGCATCGGCAAGGGCGGTGAGGTCCTCCAGGGTCTCGTCGAGGTCGGCCCAGCCGGCCAGGTCGCGCCAGATGATGCGCAGCATCTGGCGTTGGCGGAACCGGCGCAGGGCCGCGTGCAGGGCCGCTTCATCGGCGACACCTACCACTGCCGCAGCCAGTTGATCCGCGACTTCACCGGGCGCGAGGCGGCGCGCCAGCGTGCCCTCGTCGAGCAACGTGACCAGCGCCTCGGGGCGGCGGGCGCAGGTGAGTGCAGCGAACTCGCTCCCTTCCCAGACGCGCGCCCGGGCGCGCTCGAAGGCCGCGTCAGCCGGGAACACGACGCCCCGCGCGGCTGCCCAGTCCAACCATTGTTGCCAGTGATCTGCGTTTGCGTTCAGCGCTTCGGAGGCCATAGAGCAGCGTGCTTGCGTGCGCGTCGGAGCGGCCGGGCGCCGGCCCGGGGGACTGCGAGGGCCAGGTCCGGCGGCGCCCGGTTGCCCATCGCCGGGGTGGCCACCGGGTTTGATGTCAATCCAACGTATCCCGGCGGATGCTATAGACAGTGCCTAAGCGATGGGTGGCGCCGGGGAGCAGTTCCAAGGCATCGGTGGCGGTGTTGGTACTTTCTACGCAGAGCATCTCGTGGTATTCGTCATCGCCGAAATCCGCCATGGCCCTAGACTGCTCGATCCAGGGGTTCCAGACCACGGCCGAGCGGCTGCCGGTGCGGGCAATGACGATACTGCGGCCGAAGACCGGATCATCGATGATCAGTTCGTCGGCCGTATCCAAATAGATGCGGTTGACCGGTCCGTCGAAGTTGATTGGGCCGGACTGGGTGTGCACCGCGTCCGAGTCCGCGGGAACCTTATCGATATAGTCGTAACCGGCCAACCCCAGCACCTGCGTCCGGCGCACATCGCCGACCCGAAAATAGCTATGCAGGCCCTGGGTCAGGTGCAGCGGCGTGGCGCCGGGGTTATGGCTGATCAGCTCCAGTGACAGCCGACGGCCGACGATGATTTCCAGTTCCAACGAAAAGGCATGCGGCCACAAGGCGCGGCTGACCTCGTCGTCGTGGATACCCAGGCGCAGCCGGGTCGCGCCATCCACCATGACCTCAGTGGCCAGTAACCGCCAGTGGCGAGTGCGCACGAATCCGTGATCGCCGCGACCGCTGCCCGGGGGTGCCGACCCGAACCAAGGCCAGCAGATTGGGATGCCGCCCTTGATCGCCTTGCCGGCCTGAAACCAGGCCTGCCGGCTCTTGAACAGCAGGTCATGCGGCTCGTCGACCGGGCGATACGACAGCACTTGCCCGCCATAGCCACAGACCTCGGCACGGGCATGTGCGTTGTCGATGGCGATGAGCGGAAAGCCGCCGGCGCCGGCGCAGATCTGCAGCACGCCGGGGATACCGAATGCTTCGTTGGCCTGGGCAATATCCATGACGGCTTCGCCTGAATGGGTTGAGGATGACCGGCCGTGCGCGTACCGGGATGCGCCGCTGGTGAGCGGTGCCGACGTTTATCGGCGGCGTAGCATAGTATAACGGATGCCGGTCGCGTTCACTGGGAGCACAGAGCGGTGGCGCCGCGACAGCAAGCCACTCCCGCAGCGGCCGCTGGCAGCACTGGCCACCAAACGGTCACCAACTGGCCCACCACTGGAATCAGCGCCGGTGCGCGCGGCGATCGAATTGTTCGACACCGGCGGACACACCACGCCAGTAGAGATCATGATCAACGCCGAGCACGTCGCTGACCTGATCCGCGAGTCCCACACCGATGACATCAAGGAGGTGATGGCCGGCCCCAACGAGGGCGGCAGGATGACCTTCAGATGCCGCACGGCACGATCTGGTGCAGTGCGAGCGCATCGCGCTTGGAGGATGCCCCAGCCGATGCCGATTCCGCGGCCAACCAGGAGGCGCGGCCCCAATGTCGGCTGACCGCCGGTGCACGCGGTGCCTCGGTCCGCACAACCGCGTCCGGGGCGGCTGGGTCCGCGGCACCACTGGCAGAGTGCGGCGCGCCGAGCGATGGTGCGCGCGGGCACACGCGATGCCACCCGCTTGGTCCCCACGAGCGAGTCGGAGTGCACACCACGCTGGGGCGATGACTGATCGGTGCATTGGCGAGGCGTCCGACGCTTGCCTATACTGCCGCAGTTGTTGCGGCGCTACCATGTCGCCTGTTGCCCGCCCACCGGACCCCGTCCCGTCATGATCACGCCGTCTCTCTGGCCCGCCCTGCCTCCCCGCCATGCTCGATCGGACCGGTCCGACCTGGGCCAGTCCGGCACCAGCACACCCCATCGACGGGTGCTTCCTCGCCGGCACCGGCGGCCCCGCCTGACCGGCGGCTGGCCGAGCTTGGGGCTCTGCCTGTTGCTGTACGCGGCGGCAGTGCCTGCCGAGGATCTGTTGCAGATCTACGACCTGGCCGTGCAGAGTGATCCCGTGCTGCGTGAGGCCGAGCAGACCCTGTTCGCGACCCGGGAGGTCAGACCGCAGGCACAGGCGCTGCTGCTACCCAATTTCGGCATCAATGGCGATGTCGCTTATCAGAACGTCAATGCCCGCAGCGGTGGCCCCGGCGGCAGCCGCAACCAGAGCTTCGAGACCTATGGCGTCAATGCGGTGCTTTCGCAGTCGGTTTATAACCGCGGCGATTGGATGCGCCTGCGCCAGAGCGATAACACCATTGCCCAAGCCGAGGCCGAGTATCGCGATGCCCAGATCGAGCTGATGGTGCGAACCACCGAGGCCTATTTCGAGGTCCTGCGGGCGGCCGACCGGGTGCGGGTGCAGGAAGCCCTGGTGGCGGCCGAAGAGCGCCAGTTGGAGCAGTCGAGCCAGCGCTTCGAGGTGGGCCTGGTAGCGATTACCGATGTCAACGAGAGCCAAGCGGCGTTCGACCGCTCGCGCGCCGACCTGATCAATGCCAATAACCGGCTAAACGACGAGTGGGAGGCCCTGCGCCGGATCGTGGGCCCGATCTCGGTGCCCCTGGCGCGCCTAGGCGATACCCTGCCGCTGGCTCCGCCGGAACCGAATGACATCAACATCTGGGCCGAGACGGCGCTGACCAACAATTATGGTATCGCCGCCGCCCGCGAGGCGGCCGAGGCGGCCCGCAAGGGGATCGAGGTGGCTCGATCGGGCTTCTTCCCCAGCGTGGATATGCAGGCAGGTTACGACATCTCCCGCTCTGGGTCCGACATTGGCACCGACAGCGAGAGCGCCTTCGTCGGGCTCAATCTGCGTGTACCGATCTATCAGGGCGGCGCGGTGGCCTCGCAGACGCGCCAGGCCGGCCATCAGTTCCGCGCCGCCCAGGACCGGCTAGATCAACAGCGTCGGGCGGTCCTCAACCAGGTGAAGAATGCCTTCCGCGGGATCCTATCGAGCATCAGCGATGTGCAAGCGCGGCAGGCGGCGGTGGTCTCGGCACGCAGCGCGCTGGAATCCACCCAGGCCGGATTGGAGGTCGGCACCCGCACCCAAGCGGATGTGCTCGACGCCCAGCGCGCGCTGTTCGAGGCGGAGTTCCTGTATCTGTCCTCGCGCTACGAGTACATCCTCAACGGCGTGCGCCTGCATCAGGCCACCAGCACCCTGACCCGCGACGTGCTGGCCATGGGTAATGCCTGGCTGACCAGTGAAGATCGGGTGCCGCCGCCGGACAATTGACACCGGCGCTGTCGCCGGTTGACGCTGCACTCACCCGGACGGCGACCCGACCGGCAGCGCCTGCCGCTGACGCGTCCTCCCCTCAGCCCCTGCGATCCCCTTGGTCCCATGTCAGGTAACAGCTTAGGTCGCTCGTTCGTCGTGACCACCTTCGGCGAGAGCCATGGCGCAGCCATCGGCGGCATCGTGGACGGCTGCCCACCGGGGCTGGCTCTGAGCGAATCCGATCTGCAGCACGACCTGGACCGGCGCGCCCCGGGGCGCTCGCGCCATACCACGCAGCGGCGCGAGTCGGACCGGGTGCAGATCCTCTCCGGGGTGTTCGAGGGGCTGAGCACCGGCGCCCCCATCGGGCTCCTCATCCAGAACGAGGATCAGCGCTCCAAGGATTACAGCGAGATCGCCCGCCGCTTCCGCCCCGGCCACGCCGATTACACCTACACCATGAAATACGGCCGTCGCGACTATCGCGGCGGTGGCCGTTCCTCGGCGCGCGAGACGGCGATCCGGGTCGCCGCTGGCGGGATCGCCAAGGTCTGCCTGGCCAGCCTGGCCGGGGTACAGATCCGTGCCTGCCTCTCGCGGCTGGGACCGATCCAGCTCGCCACCCCCGGCCAGCCCGGCTTCGATTGGGCGCAGGTGGAGCAGAACCCCTTCTTCTGCGGCGAGGCAGCGGCGGTGGCCGGGCTGGAGCAGTTCATGGACGCGTTACGCAAGTCCGGCGATTCCATCGGCGCTGAGGTCTTGGTGGTGGCGGACGGGGTGCCGCCCGGGCTGGGGGAGCCAGTGTTCGATCGCCTGGATGCCGACATCGCCCACGCCCTGATGGGCATCAATGCAGTCAAGGGGGTGGAGATTGGCGCCGGCTTCGCGAGCGTTGCCCAACGCGGCAGCGAACACCGCGATGAGATGACCCCGGCCGGCTTCCTGAGCAACCACGCCGGCGGGGTGCTCGGCGGCATCTCCACCGGCCAGCAGATCGTCGCTCGGCTGGCGCTCAAGCCCACCTCGAGCATCCGCCTGCCCGGGCGCACCGTGGACCTCGACGGCCAGGCTACCGAGGTCATCACCAAGGGCCGCCACGATCCCTGTGTTGGCATCCGTGCCAGCCCCATCGCCGAGGCCATGCTGGCCCTGGTGCTGGCCGATCATCTGCTGCGACAGCGTGCCCAAAACGCCCAGGTGCAGCCACCGCTGGCGCCGATTCCTGCTCAGCCATGAACCGGATCTGCCGCAGACCTGAACCACGCGGCGCCGGCACTGCCGGTTTCGCATCTGATCCTCAAAGGTTGTGAAAAGATTGCCGGCCGTCGCGATGGCGCATCCGGGCATGTCCGGCGGTGTGCGCAGTCGGTCGGCAGGTTTTCACAAGCGCTCAGCCGCGCCCCGAGGCATGGCCACTGGCGGCATCATGCAGCAGAGTGATGCGCATCAGGTCCGACAGCGAACGCGCGCCGAGCTTGTCCATCACCTTGGCGCGGTGCGCCTCCACGGTGGACTGGCTGATGCCCAACTCGGCGGCGATCACCTTGTTGCGCTTGCCGGCAACGATCTGGTGCAGCACCTCACGCTCGCGCCGGGTCAGCCGCTGCATGCGCTGCTCGAGGTCGGCGATCTCGCTGGCCTGGCCGCGCTGGCGGGCATCGCGCTCCAGCGCCCGATGGATCGCCTCCAGCAGCACCTGGTCATGGAAGGGCTTTTCAAGGAAGTCCACCGCGCCGGCCTGCACCGCCCGCACCGCCATCGGTACATCGCCATGGCCGGTGATCATGACGATCGGGGGATGCAGGGGCTGGCCGGCGAGGTGCTCCTGCAATTCCGTGCCGCTCATCCCGCGCAGGCGGACATCGACCACCAGGCAACCGGGCTGGGCCGGATCGAAGGCGTCGAGATAGGCCACGGCCGAGGCATAGGTGCGCACTGGCAGGCCCACCGAGTGCATCAGCAGCGCCAGGGCCGAGCGCACCTCGTCGTCGTCGTCGATGATGAAGACCGTTGGTTCCGCACTCACGCTGGTTCTCGCTGCAGCGGTGGCTGGCGCCGCGTTGTGTTGGCAAGCGGTAAGGAGAACTGGAAGGTGGCGCCGCCGCCCGGGGTGGGGGTCTGGGTCAGCCGTCCGCCGTGGGACTCGATGATACCGGTGCAGATCGACAGGCCAAGCCCCATGCCGAAAGGCTTGTCGGTGACGAAGGGATCAAACAACCGCCCAAGCAGGTCCGCGCCCACCCCGGGGCCGGTATCCACCACCCGAAACAGCACCCGCTCACCGGTGCGCCGCGCCGCCAGCAGCAGCCGGCGGCGCACCGGCGCCGCCGCCGCCATCGCCTCGATCGCGTTGCGAGCCAGGTTCAGCAGCACCTGTTCGATCTGGGTCTGCTGGGCCAGCACCATGTCCACCTCGTAGCCGAGCACGCAACTGAGCATGATCCCGTGGCGGCGGGCATCCTGGCGCAGTAGGACCAGCGTCGTTTCCAGCAGGGCGCGCGCGGTGACCGGGCGCATCTGCGCGTCTTCCTTGCGGACGAAACCGCGCATATGGCGGATGATCTCGCCGGCGCGCTCAGCCTGAGCGGCGATGCGGGTCATCACATCGACGCAGGCGTCGGCGCTGGCCGGATCGGCCTCCAGCATGCGCGCACAGGCGCGCGCGTTGCTGCTGATGGCAGTCAACGGCTGATTGAGTTCATGGGCGATGCCCGAGGCCATCTCGCCCAGAGTGCTCAGGCGCGCGGCGTGGGCATGCTCCAGCTCCAGCCGGCGCATGCGCTCCTGCGCCCGGTGCCGCTCGGAGGTATCGCGGAAGACCACCACACTGCCCACCGTGCGGGCGCGCCCGTCGCGCATCGGCATGGTGCTGTATTCCACCGGGAACCAGGTACCGTCGCGCCGCCAGAAGATATCCTCGTCGATGAAGCGCGGCCGGTTGTCACGGGACGTGGTGTAGACCGGGCACTGCTCGTGGTGATGCGGGGTGCCGTCGGCATGGGTGTGATGCAGTATCTCGTGCTGATCGCGGCCAATGAGTTCACGTGGGCTCCAGCCAGTCATGCGCTCCGTGGCGCGGTTGGCGAAGGTGGTGCGTCCGGCCAGATCGACCCCGTAGATGCCCTCAGCCACGGAATTGAGGATCAACTCGTGGTGCTGTTCAAGCTGCTGCTTGGCCAGGGTCAGCCGACTGTTCAGCTGTAGCACGCGGACCGTCAGCCCGGCCATGATCAACAATGAGATGGCCCCGGCCAGCACCGCCGGCCAATAGCGGGCCAGGGCGTCGCGCCAGGTGAAGCCGGGCGCCTCGTCGTAGGGCGGCAGGCGCAGTTCACGCAGGAGCTGATGGACCGGCTGATAATCCAGGGCCACGCTCCAGCCGGCATAGTCACCGGCACGCGCCGCCGGACCATCCGCCGGCATCTGCAGCAGGGCGACGGTGACCGCCTGGGTCAAATCCGCCGCTACCCCATGCAGCACGCTGAAGGGCCATTCCGGATATAACGGCGTGCTCAGCCACAGCGGGAAGCCTGGCGGCGAGCGCGCACCGATGAGATGGAAGGCAGCCAGGTCGATCTGCCCGGCCGCGGCCATGCGCTCCAGGATGCCGGTGCGCACGATCCCGGCGTCGGCCAGGCCGTCACGCACCGCCAGCACCGCAGCATCGTGGGTACCGGCGAAGGTCAGCGCACCCGCATGGCGCCAAGGATCGATGCCGTGCTGGCGCAGTTCGCGCCAGGCCATCAGGAAGCCGCCGAGGGAATTGGGGGCGACGGCGACCAGTGAGCGACCGCACAGATCGTCGATGGTCAGCAGGTCCGGGCGGTCGCCACGGGCGAAGATGACCCCGCCGAAGACATTGGTCTCGGGATGCTCGGCGGCCGGGTCGTCCGGGGCGCCCGCCAGCCCGCTACGCAGGGTGGCAATGCGAGTGACCCGGTAGCGGGTCTCCAGCGCCGCATAGATGGCCGGATTGACCAGCAGGAAGTCGACCGTCCGTTCGGCCACCGCGGCCTCGACCGCGTCGAACTCCAGCGGCACGACGACAAAACTCCACCCGGGAATGGCCACGCTGAGATAGTCCGCGGTCGGCTGCCAGTCGAGGGCCGCCCGCGCCGCCCCGCGATGGCTCAGCACCCCGATGCGCACGGGTGCCCCATTGGCAGCCGGGCCCCAGTCCTGGCCCCGGTCCGGATTCCCGTTCGGGGTTGGCAGCAGGGTGCTGTCGACAGCGGGGCCGGCAAACAGCAGCAGCGCGAGCAGGGCCGCCATGAGGCGGGCGCCAGAACGGCAGGGAGCGGCTACAGGCATAAGACGATCGCGCGCTGATGGCTGCCGTTGAGCAGGCTTAGGCAATATCCCGCTGGGTCGATCGTGCCACGGATCGCCGCTGGCGCAACGCCCATGCCGAGAGGTCTGGCAGCCATCGGGGCAATCGCAGTAACGAGGCAGCGGCGCGGTGCTGGTCGCCGGCCATCCAGTCCGCACATACTAGCGCCGCCCGCATCGCCGGGGCGCTGCCGCGGCATCCCGGCGATAGGGATCAGCACCCACAGGAGACCCCTTTCCGATGAATATATCCCGTCGTGAGTTTGTCCGGCTGCTGACGCTGGCCGGCGCCGCCGGCCTGCTCCCGCGCTCGGTATTCGCCGAGGCCCGCCAGCCGGGTGACCTGTACGAGGTTCCCAAATTCGGCAACGTCACGCTGCTGCATTTTACCGATTGTCACGCCCAGCTGAATCCGGTCTATTTCCGGGAGCCGAATGTCAATATCGGCGTCGGCCCCGCCTTCGGCAAGGCGCCGCATCTGGTCGGCAAGACCCTGCTGGAGCACTTCGGCATCGCCCCGGGAGGCATCGAAGCGCATGCCTTCACCTATCTAGACTTCGCCGAGGCGGCCGAGAGATACGGTCGCATCGGCGGCTTTGCCCATCTCAAGACCCTGATCGACCGCATCCGGGCCGAGCGCGGCGACGGCAACAGCCTGTTGCTCGACGGCGGCGATACCTGGCAAGGCTCCGGCACCGCCTTCTGGACCCGCGGCCAGGACATGGTCGGCGCCTGCAACCTGCTCGGCGTCGATGTGATGACCGGACACTGGGAGTTTACCTATCTCGACGCGGAGGTGATCAAGAACATCGGTGCCTTCAACGGCGAGTTCGTAGCCCAGAACGTGCGGGTACGCGAGGAGGCCCTGTTCGATTACCGCTTCGAGGACTTCGCTGGCTTCGACGAGGACCGCGGCCTCGCCTTCAAGCCCTATGTGATGAAGACGGTCGGCGGCGCGCGGGTGGCAGTGATCGGCCAGGCGTTCCCCTATACCCCGATCGCCAATCCCCAGCGTTTCATCCCAGATTGGACCTTCGGCATCCAGGATGCGCAGATGCAGCAGATCGTCGAGCAGGTGCGCGACGAGGAAGCCCCCAATCTCGTAGTGGTGTTGTCCCACAACGGGATGGACGTGGATCTGAAGATGGCCTCGCGGGTGCGCGGCATCGATGTGATCTTCGGCGGGCACACCCACGACGGGATGCCGGCCCCGAGCATCGTCGACAACGCCGGCGGCCAGACCCTGGTCTCCAATGCCGGCTCCAACGGCAAGTTCCTAGCGGTGATGGACCTCGACGTGAAGGACGGCAAAATGCGCGATTATCGCTATCGCCTGCTGCCGGTCTTTTCCAATCTGCTGCCGGCCGATGCCGAGATGACCAAATACATCGCGGAGACGCGCGCGCCCTATCTGGATCGGCTCACCGAGGAACTCGCCACCGCCGAAGAACTCCTGTTCCGCCGCGGTAACTTCAACGGCACCTTCGATCAGGTCATCTGTGACGCCCTGCGCAAGGTCAACGACGCCCAGATCAGCCTCTCGCCGGGGTTCCGCTGGGGGACCTCGGTACTGCCGGGTCAGGCCATCACCATGGATCACGTGATGGATCAGACCTGCATCACCTATCCCGAGACCTATCGCCGCGAGATGACCGGGGTGGAACTGAAAGAGATCCTGGAAGACGTCGCCGACAACCTGTTCAATCCCGATCCCTATGTACAGCAGGGCGGCGACATGGTGAGGGTCGGCGGGCTGGATTATGTCTGCGATCCCAAGGCCGGCATCGGCGAGCGCATCAGCGCCATGCAGCTCGATGACGGCACCCCGATCGAGGCCGACAAGACCTATATCGTCTCCGGGTGGGCGACGGTGGGCGCGCAATCCCCGGGCGAGCCGATCTGGGAGACGGTAGCGACCTATCTGCGCGACGTCGGCACGGTACGGCTGGAAAAACTCAATACGCCCCGCCTCCGCGGAGTGGCCGGCAATCCGGGGCTCGCGGACTATGTCGGCGAGATCCTGAGCTGACGATGGAGCTGCTGCTGCCGCCGGTCACGGGCCTGATCCGGAACCTGACTCCGGCGTCGCGACCGGCCTGAAGGCGACCGCGGGCCGCCGCGCCCGCGGCGCCTGATCCCTGCCTCATCCCTCAAGGGCGTACATCTGTTCCACCTCGGCCTGATAGCGCTGCAGGACCTGGTTGCGCTTGACCTTCATAGTAGGCGTCATCAGACCATTTTCCACCGACCAGGGCTCCAGGCTCAGGGCGACTCGACGCACCTTGGCATAGCCAGGAAAGTCGTCCAGGGCGGCGCGGATCCGCTGCAAGATCTGCCGCTGCGCGCGCGGATCGGACAGGCTTTCGCTCTGCTCGGGATCGAGGTCCAGTTCCCTGGCCAGGTCTGCCCACAGGTCGGTATCGAGTACCACCAGCGCGGTCAGGTAAGAGCGACCCTCGCCGACCACCAGTACCTGCTCGAACAGCGGATCGAGGCCAATGGCCATTTCCATGTCCGCCGGCGGCACCTTCTCTCCATTAGAGAGCACCAGAATGTCCTTGATGCGCCCAGTGATGAACAGATGGCGCCCATCGATGCGCGCCTGATCACCAGTGTACAGCCAGCCGTCGCTGTCGAGCACACGGGTGGTCGCGTCGGGGTTGTTCCAATAGCCAAGCATGTTGCAGACGCCGCGCACCAGCAGTTCGTCATCGGCACCGAGGCGCACCTCGACCTCCGGCAGCGGGGTGCCGACGCTGTCCGGACGATTGTCCTCCAGGGGATTGACGGCGATCACCGGACTGGTTTCGGTCAGGCCGTAGCCCTGCACCAGGGGCAAGCCCAGGCCGATGAACAGGCGTGCCACCTCGGAAGAGAGCGGCGCGCCACCGCTGACCGCCGCCCGCAGGCGCCCGCCGAGCCGGTCGAGTACCGGCGCCGCCACTTTACGCCGCAGGAATGGCCACAATAGCAGCAGCGGATGCCAGCCACGCCGGCCCTGCCGGCGCTCGAAGCGCAGCCAGCCGGTGCGGACCGCCAGCCGGAACAGCCATTGCACCAGCGCTGGGCGCCGACGCAACTGGTCCTGGATCCGCACGAAGACCCGCTCGAATACCCGTGGCACCGCGATGATGATGGTGGGACGGATGGCCTGCAGGTCCTCAGCCAATTGCGTCACCGAGCGCGCATAAGCGACAGTGGCGCCGGCCATCATTGGCAGGTAATAGCTAGCGGTCCGCTCCAAGGTATGCGACAGCGGCAGGAACGATAGGAACAGGTCTTCGCGATAGACATGCAGCGTGCTCAGACTGCCCTGAGCGTTATAGAGGATGTTGCGATGACTCAGCATCACCCCCTTGGGCCGCCCAGTAGTGCCGGAGGTGTAGACGATGGTCGCCAACGCCTGCGGATCGCCCATCCGCTGCTGCCAGGGGGCGCCGCTGGCCGGCAGCCAATCCTCGGCCAACCGCACCCGCGAGTCATCGGCGGCCAGCGCGCGCGCCCGCTCGCCCCCATCGAGCAGGATCACCCGCTCTGGATAGGGGGCATCGCCGATCACCGGGGCCAGGCGCCGCCAGCGGCCGGCATCCTGCACCAGTAGCACGCGGGCGTTGGCGTCCTGCAGGATATAGGCGGCATTGTCGGCGCGGTCGTCGGTGTAGAGCGGGACCGTGACCAACCCCAGGGACAGGGCGGCCTGGTCGAAGATGACCCACTCCGGGCAATTGCGCAGCACCAAGGCGACGCGGTCACCCGGGTGGAGGGATTCGCCGAGCAAGGCCGCGCGCCAGCGCGCCACCTGGGCGGCGGTCTCCTGCCAGGTCAGGCTGCGCCAGGCGCTGCTGGTACGGTCGTACCAGCGGTAGGCATCGCGCCCCGGGGAGCGCTGGACCCGCTGCGAGAACAGGCCGTCAAGGGTGCTGGCCTGGGCGATGGGGATGACATCCACGGTCCATTCGGTCACTGGCGGCGTTCTCCGGTGAAGGGCGAAAAGGGCGGGAGACTGGTCGCGGGGGGCCGTCCTGATACGCAGTCTATTGTAAGATCAGGAATCATTCCAAACCGCCACCAGGCCGTCGGAAGGCTGCCGCGGCCCGGCGCTGCCGGCCGTTGACAACGCGACCGACCGGTTTTCTCTGGCCACGCTGCCGAGGACCATCCGATGCACATCACCATCAACGGTGCCCCGACCGAGATCCCCGAGGACCTGCCCATGACCGACCTGATCGCCCGGCTCAACCTGACCGGCCGCCGCCTGGCGGTGGAGGTGAACCAGGAGCTGGTGCCGCGCGGCCAGTTCGACGGGCATCGGCTGCGGCCTGGCGACCGGGTGGAGATCATCCACGCGGTCGGCGGCGGCTGAAGCGGAGCGGGCCGCGATTCGACCGGAGCGCGACCCTGCCGCCGGGCCAGATCAGGCCAGATCCTGGGCGACCGCGGGCGCCTTCGGCTGCCGCGCTTGACCGGGCGCCCCCGAGTGGCGATCCTGCCGAGATTGGTCCCTGCCCCCGTTTTGCCACAGGCGAGTCCCATGTCAGCAAACGCTATCGATCAGTCTGCCGACGGTTTTGAGGTCGCCGGCCGTCGCTTCCAGTCCCGACTGCTGGTCGGCACCGGTAAATACAAGGACCTCGACGAGACCGCCCGCGCCGTCGCCGCCAGCGGTGCCGAGATCGTCACCGTGGCGGTGCGCCGCACCAATATCGGCCAGGACGCCGATGCCCCCAACATCCTCGACGTGCTACCGCCCGCGCGTTACACCATCCTGCCGAACACTGCCGGCTGTTACGATGCCGATAGCGCGATCCGGACCTGCCGCCTGGCTCGGGAACTGCTGGACGGCCATCATCTGGTCAAGCTCGAGGTGCTCGGAGACCAGCAGACCCTGTTCCCGGACGTGGTCGCCACCCTGGCCGCCGCCGAGGTGCTGATCAAGGATGGCTTTGATGTGATGGTCTACACCAACGATGATCCCATCATGGCGCGGCGCCTGGAGGAGCTGGGTTGTTGCGCGGTCATGCCCCTGGCTGCCCCGATCGGTTCCGGGCTTGGCATCCGCAACCGGCTCAATATCCTGACCATCGTCGAGAACGCGCGGGTACCGATCCTGGTCGATGCCGGGGTCGGCACCGCCTCGGATGCCGCAGTGGCGATGGAACTGGGCTGCGACGGCGTGCTGATGAACACCGCCATCGCCGCGGCGCGCGATCCGGTGCTGATGGCAAGCGCCATGCGCAAGGCGGTCGCGGCCGGGCGCGAGGCCTACCTGGCCGGGCGGATGCCAGCGCGGCGGTTCGCTTCGGCCTCCTCGCCGCTGGAAGGAATGTTCCTGTGACCACCCCCGCGGCCCGGCCCGGCACCCGGCCCGGCAATGGGATTGGCCCGCGGCCGCGGCGCGCCGTGCTCGGCGCCACCCCGACGGGCATCGTTGCTCGCCACTGGTCGTCATGCCTGCGCTGATGCCGCTCGCCAGCGCCGCCGATCAGGGTACCCAGACCGGTACCGACAGCGGCGCCAACCCGGGTAGCAGCAGCCGGAGTCAGTCGGGGCTGCGCCCGATCCGCAGCTTTGTACTGCGCGAGGGGCGCCTGACCACGGCGCAAGCACGTGCCTGCCGGGAACTCTGGCCGCGCTACGGGGTGGACTGGCAGCCCGGTGTCCGCCTCGACCTGCCGGCCCTATTTCAGCACGGTTTCCAGCACGGTACCGGTGACTGCCCCCGGCCGGTGGTGCTGGAGATCGGCTTCGGCAATGGCGAGGCCCTGGCCGAGTTGGCCGCGACACAGCCGGGGCAGGACTTCCTCGGCATCGAGGTGCATCGCCCCGGTGTCGGCCATCTACTGCTGGAGGCGGCGCGCCGCGAGCTGACCAATCTGCGCGTGCTGCGCGCCGATGCCACCCAGGTGCTGGCCGACGGCCTGGCCGCGGCCAGCCTCGCGCAGGTCAACCTGTTCTTCCCCGACCCCTGGCCCAAGACCCGCCACCACAAGCGCCGGATCGTGCAGCCCGCCTTCGTCGCCACGCTGGCGCAGGTGCTCGCGCCGGGCGGTCACTTCCATGCCGTCACCGACTGGGCCCCCTATGCCGAGCACATGCTCGCGGTGCTGGAGGCGGCGAGCGATGACTTCGTGAATGTCACCGGCCGTGGCGCCTTCGCCCCGCGTCCGCCCACCCGCCCTCTGACCCGCTTCGAGCGCCGCGGCACCGGGCGCGGGCATCGGGTCTTCGATCTCATCTATCAGCGGCGCTGAAATGGCCAGGCTGCACCTGCAAGGGCTGCTACCGCTCCTCGGGAGCGGCCTGCGCTGGCCGGTAGACCTCGACATCGGCGCCGGTGAACTGGTGTTCCTCTCCGGGCCATCCGGGTCTGGCAAGAGCCTGCTCCTGCGCGCGATTGCCGATCTGGACCCGAGCGCGGGCGAGATCCTGATCGACGACAGCCCGCGCTCGGACCTGCGGGCGCGCCAATGGCGGCAGCGGGTGGCCCTGTTACCGGCAGAGTCGGGCTGGTGGGCCGAACGCGTCGGGGCGCATTTCCCAGTGCCGCCGCCGGGGGCAGCCGGCGCCGATGCCGACCCGCCAGTCCATCCGGACCTCAAGGCCTTGCTCAGCCGGCTCGGGTTCAGTACCGATGTCTATGGCTGGAGCGTGGCACGTCTGTCCACTGGCGAGCGCCACCGGTTGGCCCTGGCGCGGCTGCTGGCCCATACCCCCGGGGTGCTGCTGCTTGACGAGGCCACCGCCAATCTCGACCCCACCAACCGCGCCCGAGTGGAAGCGGTGGTGGACGACTATCGGGAGCGCTTTCGCGCTGCGGTGTTGTGGGTCAGCCATGATGCCGAACAGCGGGAGCGCCTGCGCGGCCGGCACCTGGTCATCGCCGACGGCGCCCTGCGGGAGGCCGAGGGCGAGATGGACGCATCGACGCTGGCGGACCTGACGGCGGCCGATCTCGGTGGCGACCCGGGGCGCGGCCAGCGATGGATCTGATCCCGCTGCAACCGCTGGACCTGGCCCTGGCGGCGCTGCTGGTGCTGCTGACCGCGGCCCTGTCCTGGCAATTGCGCCTGGGCGTAGGGCAGCGGATGCTAGTAGCCGCGGTGCGCAGCGCGGTTCAGTTGGTCCTGCTCGGACTCCTGCTCAAGGTGTTGTTCCTGACCCTCGACGCACTGCTGATGGCGGTGCTGGCCCTCGTCATGCTGACCGTGGCTGGCTGGGAGGTGATGGCGCGGCAGCAGCGGCGTTTCAGTGGCGTCTGGGGCTACAGCATCGGGGCGCTGTCGATGTTCCTGTCCTCGTTCAGCATCACCCTGCTGGCTTTGCTGCTGATCATCCGCGTTGAACCCTGGTATCAGCCCCAGTATCTGATCCCGCTGCTGGGGATGCTGCTCGGCAACAGCATGAACGGCATCGCCATCGCCCTCGACGCCCTCGGCCGCCAGGCCTGGGAGGGGCGCCAGCGCATCGAAGCGCAACTGCTGCTGGGTGCCCCCTGGCACCAGGCCATTGCCGAGATCCGCCGGGATGCCCTGCGCGCCGGACTCATCCCTATCATTAACGCCATGGCCAGCGCTGGGGTGGTCAGCCTACCGGGCATGATGACCGGCCAGATCCTCGCCGGCAGCCCCCCCTTAGAGGCGGCCAAGTATCAGATCCTGATCATGTTTCTGATCGCCGCCGGCACCGGCCTGGGAAGCGTGGCCGCGGTCTGGCTGGGCGCCCGACGGCTGTTCGACGAGCGCGAGCGTCTGCGCCTAGACCGGCTGCGGATGGTTTAGGCGATTGCCGGATACCGTGATGCCAGATGAGGCCGGATTGACGCTGCTGCCGGCAATCTGTAAGCCCGGCCAATGGCAGGCCTTTCGCCCGACTTGCAGCCCCCGGGCGGGTTGCTGATACTGATGCGGCAGCAGCAACCGAGCTGCAGCAGGCCGTCGCCCGCGGCCGACCCGGCCGCCCACCGAGCGCGAGGGGAATCGCCATGCGTGACCGTATTAGCAGCCGTATTCGTCGCATCATCACCGGCTCGGCCAATTCAATCGTCGCGCGGATCGAGGGGTTGGCCCCGGCGATGATCCTGGAGCAGGCCATCGCCGAGGTCGATAGCGCCATCGACGAGGTACGCGCAGAATTGGGCAACGCCCTCGCGCAAAAACACCATGTCTCCAAGGCCATCGCCCGTCTCAACAGCGAGCACGAGACCCTTGCCGCGCAGATCGAACAGGCTCATGGTGCCGCCCGGCGTGACCTGGTAGAGGCCGGCCTGTCGCGTCAGATCGATATCGAGGATCAACTGCCGGCGATCGAGCATCAGCTCAGCGAACTCCTCGCCCAAGAACAGGAACTCAACGCGGCCATCACCGGGCTGGTCGCCAAGCGCAACGAAATGGAAGACGAGTTGTTCGCGTTCCGGCGCACCGAACAGCAGGCCGGTAACAGCCGCGACGGGGACAGCGGCGCGCGAGGCACCCCGGCCGCCCGGGTCGCTGCGGCCGAATCCGCGTTCACCCGCACCCTGCAGCAGGCCACCGGGGTGCGCCACGACCGGCTGCGCAGCGCCAGCGCCGAGGGGGCCAAACTGCTGGAACTGGCCGACCTGAATAAGCAGGCTCGCATCGAGGCACGCCTGCGCGCCCTCGCCGCGGCCATGCCCGCCGCCGACGGCACCGCACAACTGCCGGACCCGCCGCCCTCGTCCAATCGCAAGTGATGCGCACGCGCATGCGCCCTCTGCGGACAGCTGCGGTATTCGTGGACAGATCCCCAATCAGCTGCACACAGAGGTTGACCAGCCAGCACAGGCAGTCGGTCGGGTAAGCCTGGCCTGACCAACGCTGGCCCCCTGCGCCAAGCGGGCCAGTTCTTATCGGCCCGGTTCCAATCGGATCTGTTCAGGAGCGGCCCGCTGATGATCCTGCAAGAGTTCTTCCGGCCGGAGAACCTCCCCTTTGCGCTGGCCCTGACGCTGATGTTGACACTCGGACTGGTGCAGTTGATCGCGCTGCTGCTGGGGCTAGGGGCGCTGGGGCTGGAATCGACGCTGCCCGATGCCGCCACCGAACTGGATACGGAGCTGGGCATCGTCCCCGAAGGCGGTGCCGGCGGCAACCTGTTCAGCGCCTTGCTGTCCTGGCTCAACCTGGGCAAGGTCCCGCTGCTGGTCTCGCTGATTGCCTTACTCTTCCTGTTTGCCTTCATCGGCTTCAATTTGCAGGCGCTGCTGGTGCTGACCCTGGGGCTGCGCCTGCCAGCCCCGGTGGCCGCCATCGCGGCCGGCCTGCTGGCGCTGCCGCCGCTGCGACTGGCCAACGGCCTGCTTGCGCGCATCGTGCCCAAGGATGAGACCCTGGCGGTCTCCCAGCAGGTCTTCATCGGGCGCGTCGCGACCATCACCCTGGGCACCGCCACCGCGCAGCGCGCAGCCGAGGCGCGCCTGCTCGGTCCCCATGGCCATCGCCATTACATCATGGTAGTCCCGGATGATCCGGCCGCGCGCTTCACCCAGGGCGAGGCGGTGCTGGTGGTCAGCCGTGATGACCGCGGGCATTACCACGTCATTGCCGTTGACAATCCGCATCTCACTGCAGGAGGCGAATGATGTTTGACGATCCACTCATGCCAGCCGCGCCGTCGACAGCGGCCCCGGCGGACCCCGCCACGGCACTCGATTCAATCCGACCGATCCTGGGAGCATCGCCGATGTCCGATCTGATCTTCTGGCTGGTGATCGCGCTGGCCGCGATCTTCTTCATTGGCGTGGTCTTCGCCAAGGTCTTCAAGCGCACGACCAAGGAGGAGGCCTTCGTGCGCACCGGCCTCGGCGGCGAGAAGGTCATCATGGATGGCGGGGCGATCCGGCTGCCGTTCCTGCACGACCTGGTCAAGGTCAACATGCGCACCCTGCGCCTGCAGGTCGACCGCAAGAACGAGGAGGGCCTGATCACCGCCGATCGCATGCGTGTGGACGTGACCGCCGAGTTCTATGTGCGGGTCAAGCCGGAGCAGGAATCGATCGCCAAGGCCGCGCAGACCCTGGGCGACCGCACCGTGCAGCCGGAACTGCTCAAGGAGCTGCTGCAGGGCAAGTTCGTCGATTCCCTGCGCTCGGTGGCGGCCGGCCTGAGCATGGAGCAATTGCACGAGCAGCGTGCCGAGTTCGTGCAGAGCGTGCAATCCTCGCTAAGCGAGGACCTAATCAAGAATGGTCTGGAACTGGAATCGGTCTCGCTCACCGCCCTGGATCAGACCGCGCGCGAATTCTTCAAGGAAGATAATGCCTTCGATGCCCAGGGTCTGGCCAAACTGACGCTGATCACCGAGAAGAAGCGCGAAGAGCGCAACCGTATCGAGCAGGACACCCGCATCCAGATCGAACTCAAGAACCTGGAGGCAGAGAAACAGAGCCTGGATATTCGTCGCGATGAGGAGATGGCCAAGGTCAATCAACGCCGCGCGGTGGAGGTGGCGGTCGCCGAGCAAGAAATGACCATTGCCATCCAGAAGGCCCAGCGCAAGCGCGAGGCCGAGGAGACCCGGGTCATCGAGGAGCAGAAAGAGCAGGAGGCCGGTATCACCGCCGACCAGGCAATCCGCGAGCGCAATATCGAGGCCAATCGCCGGGTCGAAGAGGCCGACATCGAGCGCAAACAGGCGATCGATATCGCGCAGCAGGTGGCTGCCATCGCCGTCGCCCAGAAGTCGCAGGAGCAGTCGCAGGCCGAGGCCGAGGCAGCCAAGGCACGGGCGGCGCGGGTGCGCGAGGAGGAGGGGGTGGAGACGGTCCGCGAGACCGCGGTAGCCGAGCGCCAGAAGCAGATCCGGCTGATCAAGGCGCGCGAGGATGCCGAAGAAGAGGCGATCGCGGTCACGGTCGCTGCCGAGGCCGAGAAGCACGCCGCCGAGGACCGCGCCACCGCCCGCGTCACCGAGGCCCGAGCCGAGGCCGAGCGGGTGCGCATCATCGCCGAGGCGGATCAGCGGCGCCTGGAGGTGGAGGCCTACGGCGAGCAGGTGCTCAACGAGGCCAAGAACATGCTCTCGCAAGAGCTAATCGACTTCGAGTTGCGCAAGCTGATCGCCGAGGTCGCTCCGCGCCTGGTCGAGGCCATGGTCAAGCCGGCCGAGCGCATCGAGAGCATCAAGATCATCCAGACCGGCGGTGGCCTCGGCGGCGCCGCACCTGCTGCCGGGGCCGGTCCGGGCGCGGCGGCTGGCATCGCCCCGGCAGGCCCAGGTGGAGCTGGCCTGCCCAACCAGCTCACCGAGGCGCTGTTGAACTATCGGATGCAAAGCCCGCTGGTGGACCGGCTGCTGGCAGAGATCGGACTCGATCCCAGTTCCGTGGCCGGCCTGACGGCGCCGCTCGCGACCGGCCTGACCCCGGGCGGCATGGGCACTGCACCCGCCGCCGATGCCCCGGCCACGCGGCCGGCGCCATCCGCGGCATCAGCAGCAGCCCCTAAATCAGCCCCGGCGGCAGCCCCGGCACTGGCGCCGTCGCCGCCGGGCGCCCGACCCGATGCCAAATGGTTCAGCAGTGACCTCGATCGGCCCGATCCCGAACCCTGATGTGCCACCCGACGTAGTCCCCATTTCGCCTGGTCCATTGTCAAGGCGACAGCAGGCCTTATCACGTCTCCACCTCGGTTGAATCGCCGTAGGTCTCGATCCCCAGCCGCTCCGCTACCTTCCGTGCCTGCGCATCGATCATCGGCGAAATCACGATCAGCCGGTTCGCGCTCCGTTGATGCCGTTGCTCGTAAAACCGCGCCTTGCGCTCGAAGATGTACATCCCGGCCTTGTCGATGGAGGATTTCAGCTCGCAGATCAGCAGCAAGCCGTTCTTGATGATCACATCCAGTTCTATTTGGTCAGGCCGCCCGAACACGATGCCCTGGTCGTCGTAGTCGGTGACGTTGATCACCTGCACCCCGAAATGCTCCTCCAGAATCCCCGCCAACGCGTCGCGGAAGGCCTTCTCCGATTGCGTGCCCCAGCGCGCCCCAAGTGCCCCAAGTGCCCCAAGCGTGCGATCAACCTTCTTCGCCTGCGCCATCACCTCCTCGTGGAGGCGCTTCAGTTCGGCCTGATTCTCGTCCCACTTGCGATTCTGCTCCTCCCACTTGCGGTTCTGTACCTCCCACTTCAGCTGCTGCTCGGCCTTATCTTCGGCCCATTCGCGCGCACGCTCCTCCCGCTCGCGGCGCAGCTCGGCCAGCAACTCGTAAAACCGATCTTGAGTCTCCGTCCGCCCAGCGTACCCCTGTCGGGTCAGATCCAGAATATAGGCACGCAACGCCGGATCGTCCCGCAACAAACCGGATAATTCCCATTTGATCGTTTCCTTTAACAATTCCACGCTCATCAGTTATCTCATATCTCAGTTCCGACGAAACCCATGGGTAAACGTCGATACAGCACCGTCGATTGCAGGCGGGTTGGCCGGTGTTGGCTGCGCTGATGGCCGGGCGGGGTGGGGTGTTGGCGGTGGACGTGGCGAAGGAGAAGTCTGTCGGATAGGGTATGCGACCGCTGAAGATTGTGCACCGGTTTGCTGTTGAGGCCAGGTGACCGGAAGACCTGCGTGGTCAGGATGACCAGCCTGCGGAACATCGCAGGCGAAGCGAGCAGTTGGTTCGTCATAGCCTTGTTAGGATGGGTCAGGTCATGGCAGATAATCTGGCGCGCAGGATGCCCTGCTGCGATCAGGGACAATGCGGCAGCGGCCTTGATCATCGTTTGGTCCAAGGCTAAGTGCTGAACTCGTTGAGCGAGCACCTGCAAGCACATGAGGAGGGGGAGGAGCACCGACCCGGTATGCTCTTGGAGGTGCAAACCATTTAAGGGACACGCCGATACCCGATGCGCCTGCCGAGGTGGACTCTAGTCCAATCGCACGCCCAATGCCAATCCATCCGCGTCTGTCGCGTGCCGAACAACTCAGCGCCGTGACGGCGGCCCAGCAGCTTGCGGTCTCCACTACCGGTGTTTGTACCGCGACTGGGCCGTGATGTTGTCCTCACCGCCGAGTCGCGGCACTGAGAGTGCCGCTCCCACGGAGAGAGTGCCGCTCCCACGGAGAGAGTGCCGCTCCCACGGGGTAGGGTGGCTATTG
>REDK01000064.1 GCA_007693535.1 Chromatiaceae bacterium | reverse complement strand
CCCACCGTCGACCCTGCCTAACTGATTTATGGAGGCACCATGTCTGGTAAATCTCGATCTGCCACCCCGCCGAGTAGTATTCCACGATCTGCTCGACGCTGAGGGTGATGTCCGTGGTCATCAAGGCGACCCATTGCGTCTTGCGATAGACCCAGACCACCCGCACCGGGCAGCGTAGGGTCTTGAGCATCACCACCTGCTCGGCGGCGAGGATCTCGCGTAACCGGCCATAGACATGCAGGGTATAGCTTGTCGCCTGCGCCCGCTGCGCTCGGCCAGGCCGGCGGCATTGCCGAGGCGCGCACCGTACTTGCGCGGTCGCCCGGCCTTGCCCGGCGCCGGCGTCGGCAGCGCATACAGCGCGGCGTTCACACGCAGGCGCGAGCGCAGGTGCATGCGCGCGCCCAATTCCTCGCGCAGCGGCCTGAACAGGCCGTTGTTGCCGAACCAACTGTCGCAGATCACCAGCAGCGGGGTCTGATTCTCGAAGCAGCGCGCCACGCGCTCGATCAATCGCTTCGCCTGGGTGAGCTTGGTCGGCAAAGCGCAATGCCTTGCCCTGCACGCGCACGCAGCCGGCGCGCAACTGATCGCGGCGCAGGTAGAGCGAGAACGCCAACGGCAGGCAGCACCAGCGCCCATGGATCGTCCGCAGCAACCCCAGCGTGACGATGGTCTGCGCCCACGGCCAGCGCGTCTGGTTGGTCTTCGCCGCATGATCGAACGTGCGCTGACAGCCGAAGAGATGTCGCCCGCTCTTGGGGTTGATCGAATCGTCGAGCACCAGCAGCAGACGCCCCTCCACCAACGGGCTTGCAATCGCGCACCACAACCTCTCCCAGAACGCCTCCCAGGGCAGCTTCACCGACGCCATGAAGGTGTCATAGCGCGCCTGAGCGATCTCCACCCCGAACAGCGTCGCGATGGTGCGCAGCAGATTCGACGTCCGCGAGGCGGTCACCGGCACCAGGATCGCCTGCAGCGTCAGCACAAACCAGCGAAAACGCTCCTGGCCGTGCTCGGTCAGCGGAAACAGGAATTGAAAATCGCGTGCCAGTGTGGGTAAGCTAGACATCGAATCGGGGCTTCTCGTGCGGCCGGATCATTGGCTTCGACAACCTTGATGATACCGCGTATGGAGCCCCTATTCACGTTTAACCGACTGATTGTGAATTGAATATGAACACGGCGCAGCGCTGGGAAATCACTTCCATTAGTTAATCAGCGAATGCTAATGCGGCGGCGCTATGTTCGTGGATGCTAATATTGCTTATCCGCCAAAAGTACGGAACTTCAGGTCCTAGATTTTTCAACGTGAATACCTTGCCGCGTGTCGCCAACAACAGCTTCTTCATGTCTTCTCGGCGAACGCAGAAGCCGCGGCCGGCGATGCAGGCGATGCAGGCGATCACCTCGAACTTGGGTTGATTCCGAGGCTGACCGAGGAGGCTGAGGGCACCGAGATGCTCAACACGAGTCACTTTGTCGCGCGCCGTGCCGTCGTCCTCGCAACGTACCGGGACGCCGCGCAAACCACTGGTTCACAGCGATGATGGGGCGGTAGTTTTCTTGTATCTGCTTTTCCTGCAGCGCCAGCGCGGCAACGAAGGGGATGTCAAAGTCGTGCTCGATGGTCATGGGCAGTGCGGAGACTCCGTCCCGGAAGGAGCGCAGGGTGCGGTCGGCCCTGCAGTATAGGCTGCCCCCTGCAGAACCGCCGCCGCCTTCTCAGCGCCTCGGGGTAGGGCTTGGCTGTGACCTCGGCAGCGCTCGCACCAGACTGGGGTGGCTTCTCGCTGCAATGCGATCAGGACTGCTCCAGCGGCCGCCGGGCGCAAAGCCGCTGCACGCAACGGCGCCGCGCGGGCTCGTCGAGGTCCTCGTAGGCGATGACGTGCAGCCGGCCGCGGACCCGTTCCAGCAGTTCACCGGGCCCGAGCAGGAAGTCGGGGTTGCGCGGGCGGCCGTAGCGCGGCTGTCCGACGCTGAAGGTCTCGTAGATCAGCACTCCGCCGGGGGCGAGCGCCGCCAGCAGTGGCTCGAACAGGGGCCGGTGCAGATAGTTGACCACGATGATCCCGGCAAAGGTGCCAGCGGGAAATGGCCAAGGGTGGGCCTCCAGGTCGTATCGCTGCCAGTCGATGGCCAGCCCGCGACCGGGATCGGAATCAGGCGCGGGGTCGGCATCGGGAGGGACTGGCGGCAGGACGCGATCCACGGCCAGCACCGGATGCCCGAGCACCGCCAGGTAGCGGGCATGCCGGCCGTTGCCGCAGGCGAGGTCGAGCACCCGGCCACCGACCGGGACCAGCCCGGCCCAACGCTGCACCCAGGCCGAGGGGGACGCTGGCGGCGACCGCGTCGCCGGTGCTCCTGTCGGCGCTCCTGTCGGTGCTCCTGCCGGTGCGATCTGAACCGGTGCGATCTGAACCACTGGGGCCGCAACCGCTAGGGCCTGGGCGGGCAGCACCGGATCTGGCACTGCCAGCCTGGCCGCCGCGCGCTGGCGCAGCCATAGCAACAGCGTGAACAGCAGCCCGGAGATGACCGCACAGACCAGCAGAAAGGTCAGCCGGGCGGCATCGAGTGGGATCAGCCAGAGGGTGCTGGCGAGATCCAGCGCGATCAGCAACAGCAGCAGGTAGAGCAGCCCATCGCGGGCGAGCCGGCTGCACACCCAGACCCCGAGCGGCGCGCCGAAGACCACGATAGGTACCGCGCTCATCCAGAACTGCCAAACCTCGACCGCGATGTGCTGGCGCACCAGTGCATGCCAGAGGAAGCCAACCACCGACAACAGACCCATCAGGGCGACCGTGGTCGGGGTGCTGATCTTCTCGTCGATGCCGTACAACAGGGTCAGCACGATGAAGAGCAGCATGTCGATGCCGACCCCGATCACCGCGGTGACCAGCCCACCGAGCACGCCGGCGAGGATCAACAGCAGGTCCTGTCCGCGCCCGCCGTGCGGCAGACGCGCATGCGGGGCGTGCCGCAGCACCCAGCGATTGTAGATCAAAAACAGCCCGAAGACGGCGGCAACCAGCGAGAAGAATAGCTTGGGATAGGGCTCGGGGAGCACCAGCAGCAGGTCGCCGAGCACCAGCCCGATGATCCCGCCCGGCAGCGCCAATGCGATCGCCCGCCCCAGCACCGGAATGCGGCGCAGCCGGATGGTCAGCGCCGCCATGGTCATGCCGACCGACTGGATCATCAGCGCGAACAGTTTGGCATCCTGGGAGGCCACGCCGAAGGCCTTGGTAAAGACCGGGAAGGCAACCGCCCCGCCGCCCTCGGCGGTGGCTCCGGCGATAAAGGAGCCGGGGACCATGGTCAGGGCCAGCGGCCAGGTCTCACGGTAGATGTCCCACCACTGGAGCAGCTGCATCGCCGCCGCCCAACCCAGCAGGATCAGGGTGACCAGACCGACGTAGACGGGCAGGATGGATGCGGGCACGATGCGGTTTCCTGGTTGGGCGCGCGGGCGCCCCGCTGCCAAACCGGTTACGCCCCGGTCCGGTCGACGCGAGCAGCCGGGTGCCGGGCCTGGCCGGCTCGGTGCCGGACTGGTCGCGGCTGCAAGCCGCTCCCACAGTATCAAACCACCCTGCCCCGGGTTCTGGCATCACCGCGGCCCGGGGGTCTTGACTGGAGGACACCTGATGATCCCATTCCCACGTCTGCGCGCCCTGCTCCCGGTGACGCTCCTGCTGGCCGGCTGGCTCTCCACCGCCGGCTGCAGCGAGCCGACCGGCCCGGTCCCGCTCACCGGCGATGTACCCGAGGCCAGCCGCTGGCGTGCCGAGGTCCTGGTCGAGGGGCTGGAGCATCCCTGGGGCATCGCCTGGCTGCCCGACGGCAGTGCCCTGGTCACCGAGCGCCCGGGCCGGCTACGCCTGATCCGCGACGGGCAACTGCTGGCCGAACCCATCGCCGGGGTGCCGGAGGTCTGTGCCTGCGGCCAGGGCGGGCTGATGGATGTCGCCCTGCATCCAGACTTCGCCAACAATCAATGGGTCTATCTCACCTTCGCCGCCGGCACCGAGGACGCCAACCGCACCAGTATCGCCCGCGGCCGGCTCGACGGCATGCGCCTGCGCGACCTGGAGGTGATCTATGCCAACCCCGACGCCAAACAGGGCGGCCAGCACTTCGGCTCGCGGCTCGTCTGGCTACCGGATAACAGCCTGCTGGTCAGCATCGGCGACGGCGGCAATCCGCCGACCTCATTCCGCGGGGCCAATATCCGCGATCAGGCGCAGAACCTCGGTACCGACTTCGGCAAGATCCTACGCCTGCGCGATGATGGTTCCCCCCACCCCGATAACCCCTTCAACGACCGCGCCGGCGCCCGCGCCGAGATCCATAGCTTCGGTCATCGCAACATTCAGGGCATGGTCCGCGATCCGATCAGCGGGCGGGTCTGGGCCAATGAACACGGCGCCCGCGGCGGCGACGAACTCAATCTCATCCAGGCCGGCCACAACTATGGCTGGCCGGAGGTCACCTACAGCATGGAGTACTGGGGACCACGCATCTCAGAGAAGACCAAGCGCGCCGACGTGACCCAGCCCAAGATCGTCTGGACCCCGTCCAAGGCCCCGAGCGGGCTGATATTCTACACCGGCAACGAGTTTCCGCATTGGCGCGGCAACCTGCTGAGCGGCGCGCTGCGCTTCGGCCAGGTTCGGCGCATCGTGCTCGATGACACCCGCGCGATGAAGGAAGAGAAGCTCAGCATCGGCCAGCGCGTGCGCGATGTCCGCCAGGGACCGGACGGCGGCATCTATGTGCTGACCGACGAACCGGACGGGGCGCTGCTGCGTATCCGCCCGACCGGGGATTGATTTCGGGGCAGCCGGGGGTCGCGGCAGCCCGCCGCCTCAGTCCCCGCGTAAGGCCTCCAGGCGATCGAGTTCGTCCGCATCGAACCCGGCGCGCAGGCGCTCGGCGCGATTAAAGGGACCGCGGACCTGGCCGCGCAGGTGCTGGCCGATCAGGGCCAAGAAGGTCTCCAACGGCGCCAGGCCACGCTCGGCGCAGAGATAGCGGAACCAGCGACTGCCCACCGCGACGTGGCCGACCTCGTCGGCCAGGATCAGGCCCAGGCAGTCCGCGGTCTCCGCATCCCCAGCCGTGCGCAGCCGCGCCATCATCCCCGGTGTCACGTCCAGCCCGCGCGCCTCCAGCACGCGCGGGACGAGCGCCATGCGCGCCAGCACATCGTCGGCGGTCCGCCGGGCCATGTCCCAGAGCCCGTCGTGGGCGGGAAAGTCCCCGTAGTCATGGCCCAGCGCCTGCAGACGCCCGCGCAACAACCCAAAATGCGCGGTCTCCTCGGCTGCCACCTGCACCCAGTCGGCGAAGTAGTCTGCCGGCATCTGCGGGAAGCGCTGGATCGCATCCCAGGCCAGGTTGATTGCGTTGAACTCGATGTGGGCGACGGCATGGATCAGCGCTGCCCGGCCAACCGCATCGCTCAGACCACGCTGGGGCAGGTCACGGGCGGCGACCAACCGAGGCCGCTGCGGGCGGCCGGGCACGTCCAGGGGCTGCCAGTCAGCCGGGATCTCCAGGCTGAGCCGCCCCCTGCCCCAGGCCGCAACGGCTTCCTGGGCGCGTCTGGTCTTGTCAAGAAACTCGCGGGCTGCCAGACAGTCCGCGGCAACTTTGAAAAGGCTTTGTTTGGCTTCCAGATCTGTCAAAGGTTTGACCCCGCTGAGTTGTTTGCATACAAACTATTTGCTTGTCACGTCCTTCCGCCGTATTCTCACGTCCGTCGAGTGCGACTAACGGCCGTGCCTTTGATGGGTTGATCGGCTATGCTGCATCGGTATTCCACCGATAACTAACAAAGCGGGTCGGCACCGGAGCGCAACCCACCGCAATCCTGGTTGCGGATACCGGCAAAGCCAGACCTGCCAGCGCCACGGCGAGCACCCAGGCCCGCGGTCAGTCCTGACCTGATCGAGCCCTGACCCGGATCGATCCCAGGCTGCCCCCCGTGCCCGCGTGACCCGCCACTCAGAACCAGCCCTCAGCATTGTGAGAGCGAGAGAGGAATCCCCATGCGTCTTTGCAGCGAGTGTCGCAACACCCCCTGGCCCTTTGTCCTGGTGACCACCATTGCCGTGGTCGTGAGCTTTCTGACCTGGCTGACCATGGGCCTGTCGGAGCCGGAACCGATGTTCCGGATCGGCGTTACCGCCGCCGTATTTGTCGCCGTGGAAGGGACCCTAGTCCATTACGTCATCAGTTGTATCCAGCGCCACTGTCAGCACCAGGCGATGTACATCGATACCCGCCGCGGGCTCGATCAGGGCGTCTGATCGAGGTTGCGGTCTTGCCCGCGGCGCCCGGGAACGGCGCCGCGTCTCCCGACCACATCGCCCTAACGGGTCTCCGGCAATCGCCTTGGGCGTCGGGCCCGATGCCGATGCCCAGGTACTCAGCGCCGTGGCGGCTCGGCAACCCGATCGCGCAGATAGACCGGCAAGACGGCACCAGCCGCCGCAGCTTGACCAGCCCCCCAGTCCGCAACCGCCAGCGGCAACAGATCACGGGCGGTTGCAACCAGGTCTGGCTCCACCTGGATCAGGGTTGGCTGGCTTGGAGTCGTCCGATCCGCCGCAAAGTGCGCTGCCAATGCTGCCTGCTGCACGCCCCAGCCGCTGCCGACCCCCCACCAGTCGCCGCCCGCCGGCACACGAACCTGATCTGGGACGCTGACCTGCTCCCCGTCGGCAGCGCGAGCAAGTCCGGCGTCGTCGATCCAATAGGTCCCCCAGTAGACCTCACCCATACGGGCATCCAGCGCCGCGGCAATCCGGCGTGCGCCCCAGCGCTGCCAGGCGGCTTGGGCCAGCGCGGCCAGGTTCGATACTCCGATCACCGGCAACCCGGCACCAAAGGCTGCCCCCTGGGCCACCGCGCTGGCGATGCGCACCCCGGTGAAGGCACCCGGTCCGCGCCCGAAGGCGAGTGCGTCCAATGCCGTCAGCGAGATGCCGGCCGCTTGCAGCAGCTCGTCCATCATGCCGAGCAGCAGTTCGCCATGGCGGCGTGGCGCCACCTCCACTCGCTCGGTCAGCCGACCGGCACAGAGCAAGGCTGCGGAACAGGCCGTTCCAGCAGTATCGATTGCCAGTAACTTCATGGATCCAGTCACGCCGCCTGATTGGCACGGATACCGGTTTCAACCATCTGCAGCAGCAAAAAAGCCTGCCACTTCGGCCAGGTCTTGGGTGCAAGTCATGGCCGGCAGACTATCCATAAAGATGCGACCGTAACCGCGCTGCAACAGCCGCGGATCGCAGAGGACCAGCACACCGCGATCGGCGGCATCGCGGATCAGCCGCCCTGCCCCCTGCTTGAGGGCAATGACCGCCTGCGGCAGTTGATAATCGCGAAACGGATTGCCGCCGCCGCGACGCAGCGCATCTAGGCGTGCCTGCAAGACCGGATCGCCCGGGGAGGCGAACGGGAGCTTGTCGATGATCACACAGGAGAGCGCCTCGCCGCGCACATCCACCCCTTCCCAGAAGCTCGAAGTCCCTAGCAGCACCGCGTTGCCAAACCGGCGAAACCGCTCGATCAACTCGCTACGCGGGGCCTCTCCTTGGACCAGCAGAGGATAATCGATCTGCCCGCGCAGCCGGACAGCGGCCAGACGCAGGGCGCGATGACTGGTAAACAGCAGAAAGGCCCGGCCGCGGCTCAACTCGAGCACCGCGCACGCCACTGTCAGCACCTGTTCGATATAGTCCGGCGCCGCCGGTTCAGGCAGCCCAACCGGCAGATAACAGAGGGCCTGACGGCGATAATCGAATGCGCTTTGCCAACAGGCGGTGCGGGCCTCCTCGAGGCCCAGTTGACCGGCGAAATGCTCGAATGAATCCGCCACCGCCAGGGTGGCCGAGGTGAACACCCAGGCCGCCGGCTGGCGCTCGCGGTAGCCGCGGAACACCCCAGCCACCTCCAGCGGGGTCTGATGCAGGCGAAAGCCGCGTCCCTGCACGTCGAACCAGCGCACCCGAGGGGCCACCTTCCGCGCATCATCGCTGGCATCGACCTGTTCCTCGACGAGCAGCGTCGCCAGTTGAGCGGCAAGGGCACGTGCGCGCGCCAGGCAATGATCGAGTCCTTTGCCGCGACCGGCGAGGGCCGCCAGGCCCTCGCCGAGGGCGGTGATCCGCGCCTGCAGGTCCGCCAGCGCCGCCAGCGTGGCCGCGTCGGCCTGCAGTTGCGCCCAGGGACCGCGACGGTCGGCGCTGCCCAGTGCCTCCCGCAGCACCAGGGTCGCAGTACGCAACGCATCCGCCAGCGGCCGCAGGCCGGGGCTATCGGCGGCCTCCCGGGCGGCCTCGACCTGGACATCGCGCGCCAGGTCCACCAGTTGCCGGGCACTGAGCGAGCAGCCAAAGAACAGGGTGGCCACCTCGGGGAGTTGGTGGGCCTCATCGACGATGACGCAATCTGCCCCGGGCAGTACCTCGCCGAAGCCCTCCTCGCGCAAGGCCATATCGGCGCAGAGTAGATGATGGTTGATGACCACGATCTCGGCCTCCTGGGCGCGACGGCGGGCCGCGACCAGATGACAACCCGCGAAGGACGGACAACCCTGGCCGAGGCAGTTGTCGGTGGTCGAGGTCACGGCAGGCCAGACCGGGGCATCCTCCGGGAGCGCCAATTCGGCGATGTCCCCCGCCCGGGTGACGCTGGACCAGTCACGCACCCGGGCCAGTTGCGCCCGCACCCTGGGCGCGAACCGCTGCGGGGCAGAGACCGCGGCATCGAGGCGGTAGCGGCACAGGTAATTGCCGCGTCCCTTCAACAGCGCAACCTGCACCGGGCGGCCCAATGCCTCGCGAATCACCGGGATGTCGCGATGGAACAGCTGATCCTGCAGATTGCGGGTCCCGGTAGAGATCAGGACCCGGCACTCACAGGACAGCGCCGGCACCAGATAGGCGAAGGTCTTGCCAGTCCCGGTGCCAGCCTCGCAGATCAGGGTGCCTCCGTCGGCGATGACCGTCGCCACCTCGGCAGCCATGGCCGCTTGTTCAGGCCGATGGCGGAAATGCGGCAGGCGGGCGGCCAGCCCGCCGTCCGGCCCGAGCAAGGCCGCCGCCAGCGCCGGGAGATCCATCGGCGGTCCAGACCCGGTGGGCGCGCTCAGCCGCCGCCGGCCCGACGTTCGGCTTCGCGGGCGCCCTCCAGGTCGCCGGCGCGGCGCCGGGCGGTCGCGATGATCTCCCAATTGTTCTGACGCAACGCCGGCTGCTGGCCGGCCAGGGCATTGGAGCGCGCGGCCAGGGACCCGGCCGAGTCCACCATCCCTTGTTCCAGACGCACCCGTGCCAGCCGATTCCACAGGAAGGGCTCCTGGGGAGAGATCCGCAGGGCACGTTCCAGCGTGGCCGCGGCCCCACCATGGTCACCCGACTGGCGCTGCTGATCGGCCCGATCTGCGAGTGCGGTGACCGCCGGGGCCAGATCGGCCGGCGCCAAGGCCGAGGACGGTGCTGTCGCAGCCAACTCGGGCGCAGGTGGTGCTGCTGGCGGGGATGCCGGAGGTGATGCCGGCGGGGACGGCGGCGACGCGACCTGGGGCGCGGGTGACGGGGCTGGCTGAGGCCGCGGTGCCGTTTGCGGCGCCGGCCGAGGTGATGATTGGGGTGATGGTTGGGGGGCCGGCCGGGGCGTTGGAGGCGCTGCCGCCACCTGCCGCTCTGGACTCGGCTGGCTGGCCGGCTGTGGAGCGGGTTGGGGCGTTGGGGGCGCTGCCGCTACCTGCCGCTCTGAGGTCGGCCGAGAGGCCGGTTGGGTAGCCGGCTGGGGGGCCGGCGCCGGCGCTGGCTCTGCCTCGGGCGGCGTGTAGGCATAGACGCGGGTCCCCTCGCGCCGCGGGGCTGGCGCTGGCGCTGGCGCTGGCGGGGCAGGGTCAGGGGCCGGAACCGGGTCCGGCACTGGCGCCGGCTCCGCCACCGTGGTCGGCCGCTGCGTCTCGATGATCGGGGCCGGCGGCTCGGTGCGCTGCGGCATCGCGCACGCAGCCAACAACAGCGGCAAGGCGAACAGGCTGATCGCACGCGCGGGCATCTTCAGTTTCCGTAGAAGTCGCTCATGAATGGGCTGGTATTCCGCGGGGCGCGCCGTTCGCGAGCGGGCGGCGGCTCCGACTCGCGGCGAGTCGGCTCATCGCGGGCCAGGACCGGCGCCTCGGCGGTCGCCGTGGTCGCCGTGGCCGCGGCGGGGCGGGGCGCTGCGGCGGTGCGCGTACCGCTGCCACTGGCGCTGCCGCAGCGCCCCACATGCCCTCGACTGAAGGGCACCCCGCTGCGGCCGCAGGCACTGGCAATCACGACCTCTTCGGGCGGTGCCTCCCGCCAGGGCTGGTTATCGATCCGTGCCATGAGATCACCCCAGACCCGCAAGGCCCCCGCCGAACCGCTCAGCCCCATCGGCTGGTTATCGTCGCGCCCGACCCAGACCACGGCGACACGATCGCCACTGAACCCGGCGAACCAACTGTCACGCATGTCATTGGTGGTACCAGTCTTGCCGGCCACAGTCAGCCCGGCCGGCAGCCGTTGCTTGAGCCAGGTGGCGGTGCCGGCCTCCACTGCCTGCCGCAGAGCCCATTGGGTCAGATAGGCAGCGTCGGCGGGAACCACCTGTTGGATGGCGAGCGGATAGCGGGTGAGCGGCCGCCCGTTGGCATCGAGCACCTCACGGATGGTCCGCAGCGGCGCCCGAAAGCCGCCCGCGGCAATGGTCTGATAGACCTGCGCCACCTCCACCGGTGGCAGCGAGGTGGCCCCCAGCAACAGAGCCGGTACCCGATCGACCTTGCGGACCGCACCCAGGGTCCCAAGCGTGTCGGCGACGCGCCCGACCCCGAGTTGCAGCCCCAGGTTCACCGTGGCCAGATTGAACGACCGAGCCAGGGCCCGATAGAGCGGCACATTGCCATGCACGCGCCGGTCGTAGTTCTGCGGCTGCCAGAGTTGCCCCCCCACGCGCAGGCTCACCGGTCGGTCGGGGATACTGGTCAGCAGTGAATAGCGCTGGGGTTCGCTGAGTGCCGCCAGATAGATCACCGGCTTGATCAACGAACCGATTGAACGGAGAGCATCCAGTGCCCGGTTGAAGCCCTCGAAGGCCGCCTTGCGCCCGCCCACCAGAGCGAGCACCTCGCCGTGCGCGACCGAGGTCACCACCACCGCGGTCTCCAGCGTGCCGGGCGGATAGCGGCGCTGCTTATCCAGTTGCTCCATCCGTTCCTGGACGACGGCCTCGGCCTCGATCTGCACCAGCGGGTCCAGGGTGGTAAAGATGCTCAGGCCCTCGGAGCGCAGGTCCTCTTCCCGGTAGTCCCGCTGCAGTTGCCGGCGCACCAGTTGAATAAAGGCCGGATATTCGCCCACCGGCCGCGCACCACCGTCGCGCAGGCCCAGGGCGGCCGCCTTCGCCTGCGCCGCTTCCTCGCTGCTGATGATGCGATGATGGGCCATTAGATCGATGACCAGATTCCGACGTTCTAGCACCCGCTCCGGCCGCCGCTTGGGGTTGAATTCCGATGGCCCCTTGAGGATCGCAACCAGCATCGCCGTCTCCGGGATACCGAGTTCATCGAGATCGCGGTTGAAATAGAACTGACTCGCCAGCCCGAACCCGTGGATGCCACGGCTACCGTCCTGCCCCAGGTATACTTCATTCGCATAGGCGGTGAGGATCTCGTCCTTGTCGTAGCGCAGGTCGAGCAGGATGGCCATGTAGGCCTCGTTGAGCTTACGCTCCAGCGTGCGTTCCTCGGTGAGATAAAAGTTCTTCACCAACTGCTGGGTCAGCGTGCTCGCCCCCTGCACCGTCCGTCCGGCCATCAGGTTCGCGTAAGCGGCGCGCACGATGCCGCGGGGATCGATCCCGTGGTGGCGATAGAAATTGCGGTCCTCCACCGCCAGGAGGGTCTCTACCAGGCGCGGCGGCAACTGCTCGCGGGTCAGCAATACCCGGTCTTCGTAGTGGGTCGGATAGATGCTCGCGATCAGGGCTGGGTCGAGGCGCACCAGATCGACCTCGTGGCCTGCGGTATCGCGTAGTTCGGCGACCCGCCCGTCGGTGAAACTGACGGTCAAGGCCTGTTCCGGCTCGCTGCCATCCCAGAACCGGAACGCCCGCGTGTGCATCCGCACACGCTCGCCGTCCACCCGATAGGCGCCGGGGCGCTGCATATCGGCATCGGTCCGGTAGCGCAGGCGTTCGAGTTCAGCGATCAACGTCGTCCGGCTCAAGGGCTTGCCGACGAACAATTCCAGCGGCCTGGCAAACACCCGCGCCGGCAATGCCCAGCGCTGACCCTCGAACTTGGCCCGCACGGTACGGTCGAGATGGACCCCGTAGAGGAATACCGCACCGGCCGCGGCGAGCGCAACCACAAGCAGGCCGCGCAGCAGCATGCCGACCAGGCCCGGGCCACGGCGTGACCGGCGGCTCAGCGGCTGACGCCGGCGCGCGCGCGGTGCGGTGAGTCGCCCGCTCGCAGGCTGGCCCTTTGCAGTTCTCTTGGACGTCTTGGCTGTCGACACCTGGATTGAATTCCCCTACTGCGGCGCGCGCCGCACGCTGGCGGCGGCACCGGCACATCGCCTTTTCGCTCAGGGGGTTGATGATCCCATTGCAGACGCAGCATCACAAGCCGCAGGCGCCGGAATGCCCTGCGGACCGCCCTACGGCCGAGATGACTGCGACCGCTCAGGCGCCGGCGCCAGCAGCCTCCGCAACGGGCCAACCAGCGCGGCCCGCGCAGCCCCCCGCTGCCGATTTGACGAGGCGTCAGCTCTTGATGCCCACCCCGCGCCGCAGCAGCACCAGGCTCAGAATACTGAGCACCAGGATGAAACCGAGGATCAGCCCGAAGGCGATCGCCAGCGGGATATCGCTGACCCCGAGCAGACCGTAGCGGAAGGCATTGACCATGTACAGGATGGGATTGGCCAATGAGACCTGCTGCCAGAACTCCGGCAGCAGCGTGATGGAATAGAAGACACCGCCAAGATAGGTGAGCGGCGTCAGTATGAAGGTGGGCACCACGGTGATGTCATCGAAGCTGTTGGCAAACACGGCATTGATGAAACCACCCAGGGCAAACAGCAGCGCAGTCAAGAAAACCACTAGCATGGTAATGGCAATGCTATGGACCTGCAGGTCGGTGAAGGCTAGGGCCACCAGCATCACCATCGCCCCCACCAGCAGACCGCGGGTGACGCCGCCGGCGACATAGCCGGCGAGGATGATCCAATCCGGTGCCGGCGACACCAGCAGTTCCTCGACATAGCGGGAGAACTTGCTGCTGTAAAAGGAGGAGACGACATTGCTGTAGGAGTTGGTGATGACCGCCATCAGCACCAGCCCGGGCACGATGAAATCGATATAGTCAAGGCCCTCCATATGGCCGATGCGTGCACCGATGAGCTGGCCAAAGATCAGAAAATACAGGGTGGTGGTAATGACTGCCGGTAGCAGGGTCTGTACCCAGATACGCAGAAACCGCAGCATCTCCTTGTACCACAGTGCCAGGAAGGTGACCCGATAGCGAGTCCACCGCGGCGGCAGTGCCGCTGACGGCGCCGCTACCGCGGTCTGCTGGCGCAGGGCGCGCTCGGCGCTTGCCGGGCTCATTCAGCACCCTCCGTCAGCGCGCCGTTGCGGGCGCGATCCACCCGATCCAGGAACAAGCGCTCCAGCCGATTCTGCTTGTTGCGCAGGCTCAGCACCTCAATCCCGTTGCGCGACAGGGCGGCAAACAGGCCATTGATGCTCTGCTCGCGGCTGACCTGCACCTCCAAGGTGCTATCGTCGATGTGATCGAGCACAAAGCCACCGAGCGTCGGCAGTCCCGTCAGGCGCTCGCGCAGATTGAGGACAAAGGTCTCGGTGTTGAGTTCGGCCAACAGCGAGGCGACGTCGGTCTGTGCCTGAATGCGCCCGTGATCGATGATGGCTAGGTGACGGCAGAGGCTCTCGGCCTCTTCCAGATAATGCGTGGTCAGGATGATCGTGGTGCCCTCGGCATTCAGCTCGCGCAGATAGTCCCACATCGACCGGCGGATCTCGATGTCGACCCCGGCGGTGGGTTCGTCAAGGATCAGCAGGCGCGGCCGGTGCACCAGCGCGCGGGCGATCATCAAGCGCCGCTTCATGCCGCCGGAGAGCAGGCGCATTTCGGTGTTACGGCGCTCCCAGAGATCGAGCTTGCGCAGATAGAACTCGGCGCGGGCGCACGCCTCGCGGCGCGCAATGCCAAAATAGCCGGCCTGATTGATCACCACCTCGGCGACGGGCAGGAAGAGATTGAAATTGAACTCCTGCGGGACGACGCCGAGCAGCGCCTTGACCTGCTCCCGGTCGCGATCCAGGTCATACCCGAAGACCCTGACCCGGCCCGTGGTCTTGGTCACCAACGAGGTAATGATGCCGATCAGGGTCGACTTGCCGGCCCCGTTCGGACCAAGCAGACCGAAGAAGTCCCCCGCGGCGACGGTAAGATCGACGCCGTCGAGGGCACGCAGGCCGTTGCGGTAGGTCTTGCCTAGACCCTGGACGACAAGCGCGGACATCAGGTGCGGCCAGCCCCCGGGCCGAATGCGGGCAGCCAGTCGCTCCCGGCGGCCGCGTCGCGACCAGCGACCAACCAGGCCCCGAGCAGCCCGCCCCAGAACAGCGCCGAGCCCAGACCGAGCAAAGACAGGCCCCAGAGCCAGCCGAGCCCACTGCCGGCAACGGCCAATGCAGTGGTGTAGCCCGCCAGTATCGATACAGGGCAGCGGTGCTGAAGGCGCCAGGCCACCAGGGTCAGTGCCCCGCCGAGGATCACCCCCTTGATCAGGACCATGGCCCGCAGCAACCGAGCCAGATCGGGCGCCTGCCGGGGCGGCTCGGCCAGCATCAGCATGGCGAGGACGCCCACCGCGGCACCTGCCAGCACACCGCCAAGCAGCAGCGCGCGCGCCAGCCAGGGCCAGACGACTGCAGCCGGGGCGATGGCCGCGTGAAGGGCCGGGTCGGCGGCCGGGGCAGGCACGGTCAGCGGCAACGCTGGGGTTGCGGCGGCAAAGGCATCGGGATGAGGTCTGGCCATCGTGATTGACTCGTTCGGTTGGGCGGGCCGGTTGGGCGGGCCGGTTGGTCAGCAGGGTGGACGACTGCCGCAGAGGCTAGGCGAGGGACCGCCCTAGCGCAACCAGCCATATTCGGTGCGCGGTCTGCGCCCGTCCAATTCGTGCCGCGGTGTCTCGGTGGGCGCGTCGGCTCGCGACGGGTCCCGATCGCCCCCGGCCCTGTGTTCCAGGGCCCGGTCTGGTGGCAACCGTCGCAGCGCCTCCAGCGCGGTGACGCCACGCGGGTAGTATCATCCATGGGGCCGCCCCCGACGGATCACAGGACTGCCAATCGGTGATCAGCGATCGATCAGATCAAGCGCCTGCTGCGCGGGGAATGCTGCATGCCTCGGCGTTTTCGTAGCCACCGCCAGCCACCAGCATCCAACCATGCCAGCCATCCCGTCATCCAGTCCCGCGGCAGCGATGCCCGACCAGGTTCGGCCGGAGATCGTAACGGGTCTCGCCGAGATGTTGCAGCGCTATGGTCTGACCTTCGTCGCGGTTGCCGCCGACGCACCGATCCCCGGCAGCTTCTGGGGCGCCCCCGAGGCCGGTCTGATCGGCCATTGCGTCTATGCACGCGAGGATACCCCGCTGCATTCAGTGCTACACGAGGCCTGCCATTACATTTGCATGGACGCTGTACGCCGCGCCAACCTGCATACCGATGCGGGTGGCGATCATACCGAGGAAAACGCGGTGTGCTATTTACAGCTGCTGCTCGCCGATGCGCTACCCGGCATCGGACGCCACCGGCTGGCCGCCGACATGGATGCCTGGGGCTATAGCTTCCGGCTCGGCTCGGCGCTGGCCTGGTTCGAACAGGACGCCGCGGATGCCCGCCAATGGCTGTATCGGCATGGGTTGATCGATCCCGACGCGCGCCCGACCGGGCGCCTGCGCCAATGACGGTGTTGGGCCTATACTTGTTAAGTTGGGGCTGATCCGGAGCAATCGCCTGCTCCTGCCCCCGATCCGGTTCAGACCAGACCGACCGCGATCAGACTAGGGGAGTCGCCGATGCCAACATCCCGTTGCCACCTCGCCCCGTTCAGCAGCCCGCTGCTGAGCGCGGTCTTGCTGCTGATAACCGGCCCAATCGCCGCCTGGCCTGGCGACCCACCACCGCCCGGGCCACTAGTCTGGCCCTACGCTCAGCCGCCCTTTGGTTCCGACCTGGGCTCTGGTTTGGGATGGCCCAACAGAGATCCGGGGATGCATCCAGGCATGGTTCACGAACGCGCGCCAGGCCTCGACCAGCCGCCACCCGCCTGGCGATACCCGGACCGGGCCGGGCCGCCTCAACCGCGGTCCCAACAATGGCCACCGCAAGCGGGGCCGCGGCTGTCCCAATCCCAGACCGACAGCCATTACATCCTCGACATCGATGGGGTCGAGCCGGCCACCGTGCAGGTCGACGTCGTCGGCGGCAGCCTCGTGGTGCAGATCGCCCGCCAGGCCAGCATCCAGCGCGAGAAACAGTTCCCGGACGGACACGGCCTGGTGCGCAGTTATCAATGGTCCAGCGGCAGTCGCAGCCGCCGGCTGCCGCTCCCCTGGGACGCCGACCCCGACGCCCTCGAGCGCCAGGACCTGGCCGCGCCGGATCAGGATTCAGTTCCAGAACTGGACCAGACCGCCCAGCCCTGGCCACAAGCAGCGCCCCCGAACTGGATCCGGAGCGGGGTACCGACGGGCCGGGTGCGGGTGCTGATCCCGCGGCGCACGCCGGCGCCAGCAGACGCGACCCGCGCACAGCCCGGCCGATCCCAGCCTTGAAGTGGACCAAACAGCCCAACCCGAGAGACCCCGGGCGATTGCCGAAAACCGGCCCGCTGCCGGTCATGTCCCAACCCAACTCGGAGCGCTCATGCCGACCCCGTTCCATACCCCTCAAGAGGTCGAGGACGCCTTCTACGACGCCCTGGACGAACGCAACACGGAACTCATGATGCGGGTCTGGGACGATACCCCCGACATCGCTTGTCTGCTGCCGATGCAGCCCATGGTGCATGGCGGCGAGGTACGCAACCTGTTCAAGGCACTGCTCGGTGGGGAGACCCGGATCAACATCCAGGTCAGCCATGTG
Source organism: Chromatiaceae bacterium (assembly GCA_007693535.1). Lineage (GTDB taxonomy): Bacteria > Pseudomonadota > Gammaproteobacteria > Chromatiales > Chromatiaceae > Lamprobacter. The sequence goes on along the minus strand of REDK01000064.1, from coordinate 13,414 downwards.
CACTGGGTGCAGATCGGCGATGTTGCCATTCACTATGTGCAGGAGCGCGCCGATCCCAGCGGCGTCCGCCCGCCTGCCTCCGGCGAGCGCGGCGGCGGGGTGCCGCCGCTCTATGCTACGAACATCTATCGCCGCCGCGGCGAGGCCGGCTGGAGCATGATCCTGCACCAGAATTCGCCCCCGGCCCCGCCCGCCGGCATGCCGCCACCACGCTGATGCGGGTCCGCTTGCACACCCTCGGCTGCCGTCTCAACGAGGCCGAGACCGAGGCCTGGGCGCGGCAACTGCAGGCACGCGGTTGCCCGCCGGCCGGCGCTGGCGAGGGTGCCGATCTGCTGGTGGTGAACACCTGTGCGGTCACCGGCGAGGCGCTGCGCAAGTCGCGCCAACTGTTGCGCCGGTTACAACGCGGCAATCCGCGCGCGCGACTGGTGGTGACCGGCTGCGCCGCCTCCCTGCCCGACACCGACCTCGGCGCCGCCGGTATCGATCTGCTGGTGCCTAATCAAGACAAGGACCATCTGGTCGAGATCGCCGCCGCGGCCCTGGACCTGCCACTAATGCCGGAATCGGCCACTGCGCCGGCCGCCGCTGCGCTGTTCGCGCGCCATCGCCAGCGCGCCTTCGTCAAGATCCAGGACGGCTGCCGTTATCAGTGCAGCTTCTGTATCACCACCGCCGCCCGCGGCCCCGAGCGCAGCCGCCCGCTGGCCGCCATCTGCGCAGAGGTGCAGGGCCTGCACGCGACCGGGGTGCAAGAGGTCGTCCTCACCGGCGTTCATGCTGCCGGTTATGGCAGCGATCACGGCAGCAGCCTCACCGACCTGCTCGCCGCACTGCTGGAGCAGACCAGCATCCCGCGCATCCGGCTCGGCTCGGTGGAACCCTGGGACCTGCCTGCCGACTTCTGGACCCTGTTCGCCAACCCGCGCCTGCTGCCGCATCTGCATCTGCCCCTGCAGAGTGGGGCCGACAGCGTCCTGCGGCGCATGGCCCGGCGCTGCAAGGGCGACGCCTATGAGCAACTGGTGGCGCAGGCCCGCGCCGCCATCGCCGACTTCAACGTCACCACCGACATCATCGTCGGCTTTCCTGGCGAGAGCGCGGCGGAATGGCAACAGACCCTCACCCGCTGCGCCCGCATCGGCTTTGCCCAAGTGCACATCTTCGCCTACTCGCCGCGCGCTGGAACTCGTGCCGCCACCATGCCCGATCAGGTACCGGCGGCGCTCAAGCGCGCCCGCAGCCGCGAGCTGCATGAGCTGGCCCGCCAGTGGCGCGCGCCCATCCTGGCCAACCAGGTCGGCCGCACCTGGCCGGTGCTGATCGAAGGCCCTTATGCCGGCAGCGACGACCCGCCCCCGGCGGGCGATGGGGCTGGCTATACCCCCCACTACCTGCTCACCCGGGTGCGCGGCGGTGCCGATCCGGCGCTGCTCAATCGCATCGTACCGGTGCGCATCGACGGCGTCAGTGCCGATGGCAGTGCCCTGCTCGCGACCCCCGTTGAGACCAGCGTTGGCAGAGCCGCGGCCGGCTGAGCCGCGACCTGCGGCCAGACCCACCATGCCCACCGCCTCCACGGTGCGCCATCTGCGCCCCCTGCCCGCCCCCTAGCCACCAGGCGCCCTGAACCAGGCTTGCAATGGCCAGCCGATAGCCTGACATTGACGGGCGTTTTTGCGCCCCGATCCGGAGGAACTGCGATGAGCGATGCCATCGACACGGCCATCACCACCGACACCGAACTGGCCAGCGAGGACAGCGTCAACCTCGCCCGCGCCCGGGATGTGTTGCCCGCGTTGATCCCGGTGTTGCCGGTCGCTTCGCGCCCGTTCTTCCCCGGGCAGGCGGTCCCGTTGCTGATGGATGCCAAGGAATGGTCGAGCACCCTGAAGGCGGTCGGCGAGACCGAGCACAAGATCCTCGGCGTCGTGTTGGTCCGCACCGACAGCTCCGAGGCCGCCGGCCCCGCCGATTTCCACCGTGTCGGCACCGCCTGCCGGGTGCATCGGGTGCATGCCGACGAGGGCAAGCTACAGGTGCTGATCGAATGCCTGCAACGGTTCCGACTGGAGCAGTTCGTCGAGCGTCAGCGACCCTTCACCGCCCGCGTCGACTATCTGCCGGAACCGACGCCGGAACCCGAGGTGAAGGCCTATGCGATGGCGATTATCAACACGATCAAGGAGCTGTTGCCGCTCAACCCGCTCTATGTCGAGGAGTTGCGCATGTTCCTCGACCGCTTCGGCCCCGACGACCCCTCCCATCTGGCCGACTTCGCCGCCAGCCTGACGACCAGTACCAAAGACCAACTGCAAGAGGTGCTGGAGGCCCTGCCACTGCTCAAGCGGATGGAGAAGGTGCTGGTGCTGCTGAATAATGAACTGGAACTCGCCCGTGCCCAGCAGACCATCCGCCAATCGGTGGAAGAGCGCATGCACAAGCAGCAGCGCGAGTTCTTCCTGCGCGAGCAACTGAAGGCGATCCAGAAGGAACTCGGTATCGCCAAGGACGATCGCACCGCCGAGGTCGACAAGTTCCGCGAGCGCCTCACCGCCCTCACCCTCACCGAGGAGGCGCAGAAGCGCGTCGATGAGGAACTGGACAAGATGGCGATCCTGGAGACCGGTTCGCCGGAATATGCCGTCACCCGCAACTATCTGGATTGGATCACCCTGCTGCCTTGGGGCCGGCATTCCAAGGACCGGCTCGATCTCAAGCGCGCGCGGCGGGTGCTCGACCGCGATCATTATGGGCTGGAGGACGTCAAAGATCGCATCCTGGAGTTCCTCGCCGTCGGCATCATGAAGGGCGAGATCGCCGGCTCGATCATCCTGCTGGTCGGGCCCCCGGGGGTCGGCAAGACCTCCGTCGGCCGCTCCATCGCCGATGCCCTGGGGCGACGTTTCTATCGGTTCTCGGTCGGCGGCATCCGCGATGAAGCCGAGATCAAGGGGCATCGTCGCACCTATATTGGCGCCATGCCGGGCAAATTCCTACAAGCCGTGAAGGACGCCGGCACCGCTAATCCGGTCATCCTGCTCGACGAGATCGACAAGATCGGAGCCAGCTATCGCGGCGATCCTGCCTCGGCCCTGCTCGAGGTCCTCGATCCGGAACAGAACGTGGATTTCCTGGATCATTACCTGGACCTGCGCTTCGATCTGTCCAAGGTGTTGTTCGTCTGTACCGCCAATCAGACCGACAGCATCCCTGGCCCGCTGCTCGACCGCATGGAGGTGATCCAGCTCTCCGGCTATATCGCCGAGGAGAAGCTCGCGATTGCCCGCAAGTTCCTGCTGCCGCGTCAGATCGAGCGGGCCGGCCTACAGCGCGACGCGCTCAAGCTCGACACCCGCACGCTGCGCGCCCTGATCGACGGCTATGCCCGCGATGCTGGGGTGCGGCGGCTGGAGAAGCAGCTTGGCAAGATCGTGCGCAAGACGACGGTGCGGCTGCTCGAGGGCGCCAAGTCGCCGGTGGTCATCAGCAGCGACAGCCTCAAAGATCTGCTCGGTAGCCCAGTGTTTCGCGACGAGCGCAAGCTCTCCGGTCCTGGCGTGGTGACCGGGCTGGCGTGGACTGCGATGGGCGGAGCGACGCTGTCGATCGAGGCGGTGCGCACTCACGAGGCCGCCCGCGGCCTCAAGCTCACCGGCCAGCTCGGCGAAGTCATGAAGGAGTCGGCCGAGATCGCCTACGGCTATATCCTCAGTCATGCCCGCGACTTCGGCGCCGATCCCAGCTATTTCGACAAGGCCCATATCCATCTGCACGTGCCGGCCGGGGCCACCCCCAAGGATGGCCCTTCGGCGGGCATCACCATCGCCTCGGCGCTGCTATCGCTGGCGCGCAACCAACCGGTTCGCCGTGTCGCCATGACCGGCGAGATCACCCTCACCGGCGAGGTCTTCCCCATCGGCGGCATCCGCGAGAAGCTGGTCGCTGCGCGGCGCGCCGGCATCAAGGAGATCATCCTGCCAGCCGACAACGCCGGAGAATACGACGAGGTACCCGAGCATGTGCGTCGCGGCCTGCAGGTGCATTTCGCCAACCACTTCGCCGACCTGGTCCCGCTGCTGTTCGCGAGCGACCGCACGAAGACGCGCCAGTGAACCGCCGCGCCGGAGCACGGCCCATTCGCATTGGGAAATCATCGCCGGCCGTCGCGAGGACGTCTCCGGGCGCATCGGGGGGCGCATCGGGGGGCGCATCGCGAGGCGTCTTCCGCAGGCGGTCGGCGGTCTTTTCACCAGCTCTCAGCCCAGCGCCGCCAGCAGCGGCGCCAGGGTGGGCGGTGGCGGCGCGCCGGCGAACAGGTCCGCCCAGGCCGCCGCGGCCGGGATCGGTGCATCCAGGGCCCGCAGGCCCAGATCCAGCACCAGTTGGCGCAGCGGGGCCAGCTCCTCGTCGCGGGTCTGATTGAAGACCACGCGTGCGTGCAGAGCCGCGCCGGCGGCGATTGCCGCCTGATCCGCCAGCACCTGCGCCACCGCCTCCAGCGCCCACAGGTCGGGCAGCGCCGGGCGCACCGGCAGCAGCAGGTGCTGCGCCCCGGCCACTGCCTCCAGCGTGTTCGCCGCGATCAGCGGCGGACAATCCACGATGATCCAATCGAACCGGGCGCCCAGCCGCTCGACACCCTGCCACAGTCCGGCGCCGTCATGGGCGCGCACCGCCAGCCCCCAATGCTCCGCCCAGCGCTCGCCCCAAGCGGTCGCCGTCCCCTGGGGATCGGTATCGAGTAGCATCACCCGCGCCCCAGCGCGGGCCAGCGCCACTGCCGTTGCGATCGCCAGCGTGGTCTTGCCGGTGCCGCCCTTCTGGTGCCAGAAGACCAGCCGCCGCGGCGCTGGCACCGGGTTGGCAGGGAGCGGAATCGTGGTCATTGGGGGACGCCCTCCGAGTTTGGTGTCGCGCCAGCGCGTGATGCCGCCGGGATCGCGCGGCCCTTGAGGGGCGCGGCTGGCGCGAGGCTAATGGGAACCGAGCAAAGCGGTGCCGCGCCAAGGTGATCGCTATCCACTGTCAGCCCATCTAACTGGTCTTGACGCCCGCCTTCGGCGTCGCAGGGGCGGTCGTAGGCGAACGGCACTCCTGCGTCATCTGGCAGCATGGTTTCCGGCAATCGCCTCATCGGGTCGCACCCGGCTCCCCTCGCGCAGCTTTCCGCCGGGATGCGTGATCACCCGCTCGCCAGCGGACAGGCCGCTGAGCACCTGCGTGGTGAGCCCGCTCGAGCGTCCCCGCTCGACCCGCCGCAACGCGGCACGTCCGTCCTCGACCACGAACATCGCCCAGTCGCCATCGACCCGGAACAGGGCGCTGGTCGGCGCCTGCAGAACCTCGTCGTCCTCCCAGAGAATAAACTCGGCCTCGACCCGGAAACCGACGCCAAGCGCACGCCAGGCTTCATCCGCGGCGTCGAAATCAACGATGACCGGCACGCGCTGCTCGTCCACCCCAAGTGCCGAGACGCGCGTGAAGCCAGCAGGCTCCACTCGGCGGACCCGGCCCTCGATCACCTCGTCACCTCCCCAGCCGGTCATCCGCACGCGCATGCCGGGGCGCACGCGCACGGCGGCCATCGACAGGAGATCGACCTGCACTTCGAGATCCTCGAGGCTGCCAACATCGACCACCGGCTCGCCGGCGCCGATCGCACCTTCGCAGCAGCGGTGACGGCGCAAGATCACGCCAGCCACCGGCGCTCGGATCTCCAGTTCAGGCTGGTCCTGAGCCGGCCGCTGGCCGCTGGCGATGCCGAGCACGGCCCGCGCGCTTTCGACCTCGAAGCCGGCGACTTCCACTGCATACTCGGCGGCCAGTCTCGCCGCGGCCTGGCGATCGCGCGCGGCCAGCGCACGTTCCATCGTGGTCGTAGAGACCAGCCCACGGGCGTGCAGCTCACGGTAGCGCTCGTACTCGGCGGCCGCGAACTCGGCATCGGCGGCCACCTTGGCCAGGTTCGCCTCGGCAGTCTGCCGGCGAGCCCGCGCTGCCGCGAGATTCTCGCGCGCCTGCTCCAGGCTGCGCGCGTCGAGCGCGGGCGCCGGGTGCGGCTCCATGCGAAACAGCGTCTCCCCCAGCTCGACCTTGTCGCCCGGTTCAGGGCGCACGCGCTGCAGGTAGCCTGCGATTGGTGCAGAGACGGTGTAAGTCTCGCGCAGGCGCGTCTGGCCTTCCTCGTCGACGGATTCGACAAAGGCCCCGCGGGTGACTTCCGCGGTGCTCACCGGCAGAGGCGAAGGTCGCAGCGCCAGCGCCAGAATCAGGGCCAAGGCGGCGGAGAGCGCGGCGGGCACCAGCCAGCGTTTCTTCTGCTTAATGGCGGTCACCGTTTCATTCGATGCCCTTCAGGGACGCGACCATGTCCAGCCTTCGCAGCCGCCGGGCAATCAGCACCACTGACAACAGCGAGGCAACCAGCACGCCGGCCGCGGCGAAGGCATAGCTCTGGTGGGTGATGTAGAAAGGGATGCGGATCATGTCCATGCTGAAAGCGAGGCTGAGCAGCCAGGCGAACAGCGTGCCGAGCAGCCAGGCCATGGGAATGGCCAGGAGCGTCAACAGCGCGATCTCGCCGATCAGCACCCAGCCGACTTGGGCCTGCGTCAATCCGAGTACCCGCAGGGTCGCGAGTTCACGGGCGCGCTCGGCGAAGGCGATCCGTGCATTGTTGTAGACCAGTGCAAAGGTGATCGACCCCGCCAGCAGCAGCAGAACGCTCATCAGCACCAGAACCGTGTCCTCCATGTACTGGCGAAGCCCGTCCTCGGCCTGCCTGATGATGCCGATGCCGGCGACCCGTGGCGCCTCCCACAGTCGCGCGTAGAGCGCATCGCGCATCCCTGCCTCGCTGAGCAGCCAGGCGCCGCTGATCGCCGGACCCTCGCGCAACAGCGCATTGAGCGAGGACAGGCGCATGTAGGCCCCCAGCCCCAGCGGCTCGTCCACGGTCCCGGCCAGGGTCATCTCCAGCACCCGGCGATGCCCCTCCATGATCTCGACCACCAGCCGGTCCCCCGGCTTGAGTCTGAGCTGCTCGGCCAGGAAGTCGGTCATAAACAGGCCCTCGCCCAGCAGCGCGATCGGACCTAGCGCACTGTCGACCAGCCCGCGCAGTTGCGGCGACTCGGGCAGCCCCTCGATCGCGTTGCGCTCGCTCAGGTGCCCATTGCGCAGGCGCACCGGCACGCTGCGATAGCCTTCAGCGTACTGCACGCCGGGCAGCGCCCGCAGTTCGCCGAGCACGTGCGCCGAGGTCGGCTCGATGAAGGTGACGTGGGTATCCATCTTCAGCACCTTGCGGTACTGCGTGTCGACCATGCGACTGACCGCGTTGAACTGATAGCTGCCGAGCAGCAGCAGGGCGCCGGAGAGGCCGATCCCGATGATGGTCAGCGCGCTCTTCAGCCGGTGCCGTGAGAGATTGCGCAGGATGATCCGCGTGGTCTGGGCCAGCCATCGGCCGGCAGTACCGCGGTCCATCCAGCCCTGGCGGAACTGCTCAGGTGCCGGAGGGCGCATGGCCTGGGCAGGCGGCAGCCGCACCGCGGCGGCAACCGAGCGGAATGTTCCCAGCCCCGCAGCCAGCGCGGCCACCAGCGCCGCGAGCACGACCACGCGCCCCTGGAGTCGGGTCACCGTCTCCGGGAAACGGAAGTACTCGGCGTAGAGCGCCGCCATCGCGTCGCCGGCAATACTGCCCAGGACGATGCCGAGCACGACCCCGACCGCCACCATCAGGCCGGTCAGCAGCGCATAGTGCACGGCGAGATCGCGGTCGTCGTAGCCGAAGGCCTTGATCACCGCGATCTGCTGGCGCTGGGTGTTGATGATCCGGCCCATCAGCACGCTCAGCAGAAACGCCGACACGCCGAGAAACCCGCCGGGCAACACGACGGCCATCACCCGGAGTTGGGCGATCTCTTCCGTGAGGATACGATGGGACATGAGGTCGTCGCGGTCATGCGCGCCGACGCCGCCGTAGGGCGCCAGGAGCCGGTCGAGCTGCTCGATCACCGGCGCGGTGCTCGCGCTGGCCTGGATGCTCGCCACCACGCTGTTGAACGCACCGTCCATGGCGAAGGCGTTGGCGAGCGCCCGGCGGTTCATCCACATGACCGCGTAGCGCTCGTAGTCCGGTAGCAGATCGGTCGGGGCAACCTGATAGATGAACTCCGGCGAGAGCCCGATGCCGCTGATCACCAGCGTCTCGTAGCGCCCGCGAATGATCGCCCGGACCCGATCGCCGATCCCCAGGCCATGCGCTTCGGCGAAGGGCTCGCTCACCACCACCTGGCTGGAGCGACCCGATTCCGGAAGGCTGCCCGCGACCAGGTGCAGCCGGTTGAGACTCGGCTGGCGCCCATCCGGCACCGACAGCAGCGTGCCACGCACCGGGTCGTCGAAGCCCGGCACTTCCAGGCGCACGGGCGCCACCACCCGCGTCTCCACCAGGTTGATGCCCGGGATCTCGCGCAGCCGCTCGGCGATACCCTCGGGGGCACGGTTGACGCTCGCGAACAGGTCGCCGAGCTGGTTGGTCGCATAGAAGCGCTCCATCGACAGGCGGATGGCATCCAGCGAGGTCACCGAGATCATCAGCGTCATCACGCCACCGGCGATCACCACCGCGATCGCCGCCACCTGCCCCTTCAGCCCGGCGAGATCGCGCAGCAGCTTGCGGTGCAGGGTCCGCATGCTCACCACTTGAGTTCGGCGGGGTCGACCCGTCGATCGTTGCGATGCTCCGCGTCGACGCGGCCGTCCTTCAGGCGGATCACCCGATCGGCCATGCGGCCGATCACCTCATTGTGCGTGATGATCGCGGTGGTCGTGCCGACCTCCTCGTTGATGTGCTCGATGACCTGCAGGACCTTGATGCCGGTCTTCGAGTCCAGCGCCCCGGTCGGCTCGTCGCAGAGCAGCACGGCCGGACGCTTGGCGATCGCCCGCGCGATCGCCACCCGCTGCTGCTCACCGCCGGAGAGCTGCGAAGGGAAATGATCCATGCGATCGGCCAGACCAACGAGTTCGAGCGCCGCTTCCGGGCGCATGGGAGCGTCGGCGATGTCGGTGACGATGGCGATGTTCTCGCGCGCCGTCAGGCTCGGGATCATGTTGTAGAACTGGAACACGAAGCCCACGTGTTCGCGGCGAAAGCGAGTGAGTTCGCGATCGGAGAGGCCCGTGAGTTCCCGGCCGCGATAATGCAGCGTCCCCTCACTGGCCGCGTCCAGCCCGCCCATGATATTCAGCAGCGTGGACTTGCCGGAACCGGAGGCGCCGAGCATCACCACCAGCTCGCCCACATACAGTTCCAGATCCACGCCACGCAAGGCGTGGATCGTGACCTCGCCCATCCGGTAGATCTTCGAGATGCCGCGGGCGCGGAAGACGATCTCCCGTTCCGTCGGCATCGATACAGTGCCCATGGGGGTTCACCTGGTCGTGGTCAGCCCGCTGCGGTGCCGCGGCGTCACCGAGGCGATCGTGCCATCAGACCTCCCGCGCTGACCGAGCCCAAACGCAACCTCGACCCGGTGTTCGATGCTGACCAGCTGCGCCGCGTCGCCCTCGACGATGCCGGCGATGCGATCACCCGGACGCAGCCCGCGCGTCTTGCGGACCGTCGCCGGGATGCTGACCTGACCCTTGCTCGTCTGCATTGGCGCTTGCATCTGCCTGGTCCCCGTCAGTCATACCGGAGTCAGAGCGCATGACCTTGCGAGCAGCGCGCAGGGCTCATGCAGTCACCAGCAGGCTGTCCGCCACCTGCAGCCGCGTGCCCTGATCTTGCACCAGGGCCTGCCAGGTCGGATAGGGCGCAGGTGGCAGATACGCGCTCGCCGGTCCGTCATAGCGTCCCGCGCGACCGGCCAGCACCCGCATCAGATCGGTCGCGGCGGCCTTCACGCCATCGTCGGTCATGCGCACCCCAGCCCAGAAATCGTTGCCAGGCCAGGACACCGGGTCCCAGGCCACCAGGCTGGTGAGGCGACAGTCGTCGAAGTCGTCGCCGGGCTCGGCGTAGCGGCTTGGTTCACAGCGCTGTGGTCGCTCGGCATTGCCCTGCAGCAGCGGGCGAACGCGCAGCAGCAACGAACCGAACCGATGTTGCTCGTTGCGGCGACGCCCACATCGCCCAGTAGGGCCAGTTCCGTCGCATTCCAGTCGCGGCCGTCGCCAGCGACGGCCGCCTCGGCAAAGATCTGCGGCCGTTTGGTGTTGACCAGGGCTGCTAAGAACCGCGCATCATCCAACGCAGCAGGATCGCAATCGCCCAGGCCATGACGCAGATGCGCGCCGGCCTGAGCCAGCCCGCTCGTCGCGAGGCGCTGGCGATAGGCCGCCAAGGCACGGGCGCTGTCGCGATGCAAGAGCCACTGAGCAGCGGGCATGGGGATGGGGCGATGCAGGCAACCGGTTGGATCACCGCCACCGCGGTTGGCGCTCGATCAGCCCGATCGCGCGGCCAACCGTTGGGCGGGTGGCGGCCCGACCAACCTGGGCCGAGCCAGGCGGGATGAGGCATCCGGGTCGCGTGGCCGGGCCAGCGCCAAGGCGGCGGCCGCTTCAGGGTAGCATGGCGCGCGGGCAACGACCGGCTCGCGGCAGCGCTGCCAGTCTCCCGAACCTATCCCGCCCCCATGCTACCCTGACGGTGACGACCACCCGACCGGGATCAGCAGCTTGGCCATACCTGCCCCGCGCTGGATCATGCACCTGGACATGGATGCCTTCTATGCCGCGATCGAGCAACGCGATGATCCCGCGTTGCGCGGGCGGCCGGTCGTGGTCGGTGCCCAGCCCGGCGGACGCGGGGTCGTGGCCACCTGCTCCTACGAGGCGCGCCGCTTCGGCATCCACTCGGCGATGCCGATCAACCAGGCCCAGCGCCGCTGCCCACAGGCGATCTTCCTGCGCCCGCGCATGGCCCATTACCAGGCCGTCGCCGAGCGAATTCGTGCCGTCCTGCATGCCGATACCGCGGTGGTGGAGCCAATCTCCATCGATGAGGCCTACCTCGACGTGACCGACCTGGTGCGGGGCCGCGACGGGTGCGCGCAAGCGCCCGCAACGATCGGCCAGCGCATCAAGGACGCCATCGGCGCCGCGGTCGGGCTCAGCGCCTCGGTCGGCATCGGCCCGAACCGCCTGGTGGCCAAGCTGGCATCGGATATCGGCAAACCCGATGGGCTGCTCGTGGTGCCCCCCGCGGCGGTCCTAGACTTCCTCGCACCGCTGCCGGTCGGGGTGCTGCGCGGGGTCGGCCCGCGCACCCTGCCCGCGCTGACGCGGCTTGGCCTGCGCACCATCGCCGATCTGCGCCGCCTGTCGCTGACCGCGTTGCAGGCCGCCCTCGGCCCGCGGCTCGCACTCAGTCTCTACCAGCAGGCCCGCGGGATCGGCGCCGCTCAGGTCGGCGCTCGCGGCCCGCGCAAGTCGCTGTCGAAGGAGACCACCTTCGCCCAGGATGTGACCGACCCCGCGGTGTTGCGCGCGACCCTGTGCGCGCTGGCGATGGCCGTGGCCAGCACTGCCCAGCAGGAAGGCTGGGCCGGGCGCACGGTGCTGTTGAAGCTGCGCCTGGCCGGCTTCGAGACCCACACCCGGCAGCGACGCCTGGCGCAACGCAGCCACCGCGCCGAGGTGCTCGGCGCCACCGCCTGGTCGCTGTATGCCAGCGGTGACTGGGGGGGACGCCCGGTGCGCCTGCTCGGCCTCGGCATCGCCGAACTGGGGCCACCGGACCCGGTGCAACCCGATCTCTTCGCGCCGACCGCGGCGACCCTGCCGCTGGCCGATCAGCGGGCACGGCGCCTGACCACGACCATCGAGCGCATTCAGGCGCGCTTCGGGGCCGCTGCGATCTGCCAGGGGACGCGGATGGCGGACGCTGAGCGGGACCATGCGATCGGTTCGCCGCGCGGTCGACCAACCTGACGAAGGCCCTGGGCCAGCTCGGCCCAGCACGCTGCCAGCCCTGAAGGCGAGATCCTGACCCTCAAGGAGGTGGCGGAGTACTTTAAGGTGACCGAGCGCACCATCTACCGCCTGGCTGGCGCCAAGAAGATCCCCGCTTTCAAGGTCGGCGGGACCTGGCGCTTGTCTCGCGCGGACATCGACGAATGGGTATGCTGACCAACGCTGAGAGGATGACCGCCAGGCGGTGGTGCGCAACGCGGTGGTGCGCAACGGCTACCTGCCGCGGCGCACGGTGCAGACGGGGATCGGCGATGTGGAGATTCAGGTACCGAAGGTGCGCGACCGCAGCGGTGGCGGCGCCGGCTTCCGCTCGAGCCTGCTGCCGCCCTCTCTCAATCGGGCGCGCAGCGTCGAGGAGCTGATCCCGTGGCTTCTACCTCAAAGGGGGGGCCACCGGCGACGACCAGGAGGCGCTGGCGGCCCTGCTCGGCGACGGCGCCAAGGGGGTGTCGGCCAACACCATCTCACGGCTCAAGCAGCACTGGATCGAGGAGCACCGCGCCTGGTGCCGACGCGACCTCGGCGAGCGGCGCTGGGTGTCCTGGTGGGTCGACGGCGTCGACAGCAACGTGCGTCTGGATGATCGCGTCTGCCTGCTGGTGATCGTCGGCGTCACCGAGCACGGCCACCAGGCGCTCATCGCCGTGGAGGACGGCCATCGCGAGTCCGAGGCGAGTTGGTACGCGCTGCGCGCCGGCCTGCGCGCGCGCGGCCTGATGCAGGGTCCCAAGCTGGCCGTCGGCGACGGTGCCCTGGGCTTCTGGAAGGCGCTCGCCAAGCTCTACCCCGACACCGCGCACCAGCGCTGCTGGGTGCACAAGACGGCCAACGTCCTGGAGCCGCTGCCCAAGTCCGTGCAGCCCAAGGTCAAGGCCGCGCTGCACGAGATCTGGATGGCCGAGACCCGCGCGGATGCCCACACGGCCTTCGACCAGACCCTCAAGCGTTTCCAGCCCAAGTCCCCTCGGGCCATGGACTGCCTGGCCAAGGACCGCGATGCGCTGCTCGCCTTCTCTGACTGTCCGGTCGCGCATTGGGTGCACATCCGCACCACCAACCCGATCAAGTCGACCTGCGCCACGGTTCGTCTGCGCACCGACCGCATGCGCAACTGCGGCTCACACGAGACCACCCTGACGATGGTCTTCAAGCTGCTCCAAAGCGCCCAGACGGGGTGGCAGCGCATCAAGGGATTCAGGAAGCTCGAACTGGTCGTCAACAACGTCCAGTTCCGCAACGCAGAGCACGTCGTCGATCAGAAAGACAGGGTCGCCGCCTGAGGGGCTGTACACCAGATTTGACAATAACTCAAAGATGATGAGCGCCTACCCAATTTCAGCGAAGCGCAGGTTGAACTCGCATCGATTCGCCTGTTGCTGCGCCGTCTCACCGATAACCAAATCGCTTACGCAAACTA
>REDK01000022.1 GCA_007693535.1 Chromatiaceae bacterium | reverse complement strand
GCCAGCAGTCAGTCGCGCCTCGGCGGCGGCCAGGCGACCTTCTGGCAGGCCCGGCAGGCGCCGCACCAGGGGGTCGGCCGCCAGTCCCAGGGCGAGGGCCAGGAGCAGGATCAGCGCGGCCAGCCAGGGCAGCCAGAACAGCAAGGTGCCCAGGGCCGCGGCCAGCAGGGCGATGGCGGCCATTACCCAGGGGCGGCGCGCGTCCGCGACCACGATGCCGTCGGCCTGTGGTTCCGACGCGTCGGCGGCTGCTGCGGTCTCGAGCTGACCCAGTTCGGCTGCCATGGTCGCGCCGCGCAGGCCGAGCCAGAGGGCGCGGCCGGCGGCCAGGGCGACCGCCGCCGGCAACCAGAAGGCCAGCGGCCGATCGGCCGCGGCGGCGAGCGCAGCCCCGTCTAGGGTCAGCACCGCCAGCAGCAGGGCCAGCAGGCCGGCGGCGGCGGCCCAGATCGGGTCGGTCCAGGTCAGGCCGCCCCAGCGGGCATGAGCAGCCGGCTGGTCCGGGGAGTCGGTGCCGGTTGAGTCGGCCGTGTCAGCCTCCGTCGCGGCGGCGGCGCTCGCAGGGGGCTGGAAGATCAGCAGTGCGCCAAGGCTTAGGCCGGCCAGCACGATCGCCAGCGGCAGGGCCGACGCGAGTTCGGTGGCCAGGCTGGGTGCCGCAAGGGCCGCCCCGAGCAGGGCCAGCCACAGTCCGGTCAAGGCCACCAGGGTATTGGCCAGGGCCAGCCGCTGGCGAGTCTGGATGAGCGCCAGCAGGGCGGCGATGGCCAGGGTCGCGGTGCCGATCCCGAAGAGCCAGTCGCCAGCCCCGGTCCAGGTCACCGCCCCCAGGGGTAGCAGCCGCAGCCAGCCCAGCGGACCGGCGGCGAGCACGAAGGCGAGCAGGGCCAGGGCGTTGCCGGGCGCTGCCTGGCGCAGCGCCGGAGTGAGCCACAGATGCACCCCGAGCACGCCGGCCTTGACGCCGAAGCCCAGGACCAGCAGCCCCAGCAGCAGTGGCACGGCCTCGCCCGCCGCCCAGGCTGTGGTCAGGGCAGAGAAGGAGAGATCGGCCGCGGTTGGCGCCAGCAGCAGCATGAGTTCGAACAGCAGTAGATCGCTCAGCACTAGCAGCGGCACCAGGAAGGGCACCCGCCCCTGGCTCGCCAGCAGGCCATAGAGGGCATAGCCGCCGACGGCGGTGGCGGCGAGGAAGGTTGGCAGGTCGGCGGCCAGGGTCATCCACAGGCCGCCGGCCATGGCCAGCAGGAACCACAGACCGCTGCGCCGTTCGTCCGTCGCTGCCGGATTCAGCAGCCCGGCCAGCAGCCACAGTAGGGCGCCGCCGAACAGGAACATCCGGCCGGTCGCGTCCAGCAGCAGGCCGCTACCGCCGATCAGCAGTGCCGGCATCGGCAGCAACAGGTCCGGGAAGGCCAGGGCCAGGGTCAGGGCCGGCAGCGCTGCGGTGATCGCGAGCGCCGCACTGGTCTGGCGCAATGGCGCCGCTAGCAGGCCCAGCGCCAAGAGCAGCGGCCACAGGATCGGCAGAAGCAGGGTGAGGGCGGGGGAGAGACTGCTGAGCATGGGTCGATGTGGAATCCTCTGGTGGGTAGTCCGCGCGCCGGGCGGCCGGAGCGGTCTTGGCTGGCGGGGCAACCGCGGCGCGGCTGGGTCCCGCGCGTCAGTCGCGCGGCGGGACCGCCGGTTCAGGGCAGATAAAACTCCCGCTCGGCGATCAGCGTGGCCCATTCCAGCGGCGAGAACGGCGCCGCCGCAAACAGGCCGACCGCTACCGATAAGATGGCGGTGACCACGGGTGGGAGCAGCAGCGCCCAGGCGGTCTCCCGGGGGCCGAAGTCGTGCTCATGCGGCCAGGCGGGCGGCGGCGGGCGGAACCAGGCGACATGCAGGATCGGCAGGAAATAGGCGGCATTGAGGAGGCTGCTGCCGGCGAGCACATACACCGCCCAGTCCTGCCCAGCCTCCAGGGCACCGATGCCGAGATACCATTTGGTCACGAAGCCGGCCACCGGCGGCAGTCCGATCATACCGAAGGCGCCGACGGTGAAGGCGGCCATGGTCCAGGGCATGCGTCGGCCGACGCCGCACATCTCGCTGACCTTATGGATGCCCAGGGTCTCGGCCAGATTACCAGCACAAAAGAACAGGGTGATCTTCATCACCCCCTGATGCACCAGATGGACCAGTCCGCCGATCGTCGCCAGCGGTCCGGCGATGGCGACCCCCAGCGTGATATAGGCGACCTGGCTGACCGTCGAGAAGGCCAGCCGCCGCTTGAGATCGTCCTGATAGAGGGCGCGCAGCGAACCGTAGAGGATGGTGGCCCCAGCCACCACCGCCAGCGGCCCGGTGACCCCCAGGCTGGCCGCGAACTCGGCGCCAAAGACGTCGTAGAGCAGGCGGACCACGCCGAAGGCGCCGGCCTTGACCACTGCCACCGCGTGCAGCAGGGCACTGACCGGGGCCGGTGCCACCATCGCCCGCGGCAGCCAGCTGTGCAGCGGCACCAGGGCGGCCTTGACCCCGACCCCGACCACGGTCAGCGCGAAGATGGCGATCAGTGACCCGCGGTGGGTCTCGCCCAGGTGCGACACGAAGCCGCGCGGGGTGAACTCCAGAGTGCCGGTCAGGGTGTAGAGCCAGACTGTCCCGGCCAGCAGGAGGGCGCCGCCAAACAGGGTATGGGCCAGATAGACCTGACCGGCCTGGCGAGCTGCCTCGCTACCGCGATGGACCACCAGCGGATAGGTGGCCAGGGTCAGCAGTTCGTAGAACAGCACGAAGGTCAGCAGATTGCCGGCCATGGCGACGCCTACGGTAGCGGTCACGCACAGGCTGAAGAAGCCGAAGAAGCGGCTGCGATGCGGGGAGCGCTCCAGATAGCCGATGGCATAGATGGTGGTGAGCAGCCACAGTCCGGTGGACAGCACCACGAAGAGCAGCGACAGCGGTCCGACCCGCAGCACCAGATCGAGCCCGGGCAGGAAGGGCAGGCGCGCCTCGTAGGCGACCCCGTTATAGACCCCCCACAGCATCCACAGCACCGCCAGCAGCTTGGCGACGGCCCCAGCCAGGTTGAGCAGGGTGCGGATGCCGGAACGATCCTCGGCCAGGAAGAAGATCAGCAGTCCCGGCAGCAGCGAACTGCCGAGCACCAGCATGGGCAGCCAGAAGGTGCCATTCATGGTGCGAGTATCCGGGGTCCGCCCAGCCAGGGACCAACCGCCGCGCCCGGGTCCGGCGCCAGCGCGCCGAAGGGCATGCCAATCTCCAACAGCGGCCACAGCAGCGGCCAGGCGAAGCCGAGCAGGATCGCGCCGGCGCCCAGGGCCAGCGCGGTCCATTCCATGGTGGGTGGCACCAGCCCGGCCTGGTGCGGCACAACGGCCGGGGTGAAGGCATAGCCGATGACCTTGAACACATAGGCCGCAGCCAGCAACCCGCCGGCGAGCATCACCAGCGCCAGCCCCCAGCGCCCCTGGCTGAAGGCCGCCTGCAGCAACAGCCATTTGCCGATGAAGCCGCCGCTCGGCGGCAGGCCCATGATGCTGACCCCGGCCAGGGTGAAGGCGCCGATGGTGATCGGCAGCCGGTGCACCACCCGGTCGAGATCGGCGATGCGGTCATGGGCGCCGAAGCGCAGCAGGCTGCCGGCGGTCAGGAACATGGCCGCCTTGGCCAGGGCATGCGACAGGACCAGATACACCGCTGCCCCCCAGACCACCGCGCCGCCCGTCGCGGCGAGCGGGAAGGCCAGGAACAGGTAGCCGATCTGGGCCACGGTGGAATAGGCGATCAGCAGCTTGAGCCGGGCCTGGCGCAGGGCCTGGATCGAACCCCAGAGGATCGCGATCGCACCGAGCACGCCGAGCAGCGTGGCGAGGCCGCTGTCGAGGTCGCCGAACAGGGTCAACCACAGGCGCAGCAGCAGATAGAACGAGGCCTTCACCACCAGCGCCGAGAGCAGCGCGCTGACTGGCGCCGACGCACTGGCATGCGCCGGGGGCAGCCAGAAGTGCAGCGGGAACAGGGCGGTCTTCACCAGCAGGCCGGCGGTCATCGCCCCCAGCGCGGCGCGAGTGACGGTCTCGTCGCCGACCCGCAGCGCGAGCAGGCCCAGGTCCAGGGTGCCATAGGCGTGATAGAGCAGGGCGACGCCGAGCAGATACCCGAGCGAACCGAGCAGACTGACCAGCAGGTAGCGCATCGCCCCGTTGAGCGCATCGGCACCCCCGGACAGGGCGGTCAGGGCCACCGCGGCCAGGCCCAGCAGCTCCAGGGTCACATAGAGATTGAAGATGTCGCTGGACAGGAACAGGGCGTTCAAGGCCGCCCACAACACCAGCCACAGCGGCCAGAAGTGGCGCTGCTGGAGGTCCGGTTGGCCATCGGGTCGGGATGGAACCGGGCGCAGATAGCAGGTGGCATAGGCGCTGACCGCGATGCCGACCAGGGCGGTCATCGCCAGCATGGCCATGGTCAGCCCGTCGATGGACAGTTCGATGCCGAGCGGGGCGCCCCAGCCGCCGATGCGGATGTTGGTGGCCCCGTGCGCGGCGAGCATGGGTAGCAGCGGCAGGACCGAGCCGGCGGTCAGGACGGCCGCGAGCAGCCCCAGCGTCACCCCGATCCGCGGCAGCAGGAAGGCCAGCATGGCCCCGAGCAGCGGGATGAAGATCAGGGCAACGGCCCAGCCGGGGCTGGCCAGGTTGGGGATCATGGGGCGTGCGCTGTGGTGCCGGTGAGGGCGGGCGGCGCGCCCTCGGCGCTGCCCGCGGACGCGGCAGGGCCGCCGGCGGGTGGGGTTGGCGGTGGCTGCAGCGGTTCGAGCGTGCCCAGGTCGTCGTTCAGGGCGGCGCGTCCGCAGGTCGCCTGCACCCGCAGCATTAGCACCACGGCTAGCGCGGTGGCGGCCACGGCGACCACGATGCCGGTCAGCACCATGGCCTGCGGGACCGGGTCGGCGGCGGCTGCCGGTGTGCGCCGGGCCAGCCCCACCAGCACTAGGAACACACCGCTGCCGGTCACGTTGAAGGCCAGCAGCTTGCGCAGCAGATGCGCATGTACGCTCAGGGCATACAGCCCGAGCACGATCAGGCCGACCCCGACCAAGGCATAGAGTGAGGCCGGGGTCATGGCCGCCCACCCAGGAACAGGGCCGCCAGGGTGGCGGCAATCGACAGCGTTGCGGCCGCCTCGATGGCCAGGATCAGGCCCCCGGCGCTGGCCGGTGGATAGGTCAGGAAGGGCGCCCCCCCAGCCATCACCGCCAGCCCGATCAGGCTGAACAGGGCGACCCCGAGCAGCAGGGCCAGGCGCAGCGGCCAGCCGTCCACGGCGCGTGGTAGGCGCCGGCCGCTCAGGTGCAGCAGCACCCCGGTGGCACCGAGCACGGCGCCGGCTTGGAAGGCACCGCCGGGGGCATGGCCGCCGTTCCAGAGCAGATAGCCGGCGACCAGAATCATCAGCGGTGCCAGCAGCTGGTTCAGGGCCGCCAGCATCGGGTTGGCGGTCGGCTCATGGGCGAGCGGGGCCGGTGTCAGTGACCAGACCGCGAGCAGCGCCAGCCACAGCACCGCCAGTTCTAGCAGGGTGTCGTAGCCGCGGAAGTTCAGCAGCACCGCGGTCACTGGATGCTCGACCCCGCTGGCCGGCAGGTGCTCGGTCACCACCGCCCCCAGGCCGGGGGCGACTGGCGGCAGCGACAGCACCGCCGTGGCCAGGCCGACCAGGACCGCGGCCAGCAGTAACAGCAGGATCAGCCGGGCGGTCGGTCCGGGGCCGGCTGGCAGCGCACGGGCGCGCACCGTCCCGGGTACCGATGTGGATCTGGTGTCGGGCATGTCTTCCCCTGCAACGAATACCAAGGCGAGTTGCGCTGCTAACTGGCGTCGCTGCCCCGCGGTCGCGCCTGGGTACCCGGGCGGTCCGGATGCAGCCGCGCGAGCGCCGCTAGCAGCAGGGCGCCGGTGACGCCGGCGCCGATGGCGGCCTCGGCCAGGGCGATGTCGGCGGCATCCAGGCGCGCCCAGATCATTGCCAGCACTAGGCCGAAGGCAATGAACAGGACGATGGCGCGGAACAGGTCGGCACTGGCGAGGGTGCGCCAGGCCAGCCACAGTAGTAGCAGGCCGAGCAGGCCATCGAGCAGCAGATTCAGCACCGCCACCCAGGCGTCGTTGCCGGGTGTTATCAGCGTCTCCATGGCATGATCCCCCGCGCCAGCGCCTGGTTGGCGACCAGATGGCTGGCGGCGGCCGAGGCGGTCAGCACCAGCAACCAGATCAGCAACAGCTTGCCGAGCAGGACCCAGGATTCCGCCTGCAGCGCGAGCCCGGCGATCAACATCCCGAGGCCCAGATTGTCGGCCTTGGTCAGCGCGTGCAGCCGGGTATAGACATCGGGAAACCGCAGCAGCCCGACGGTGCCGGCGAGGAAGAACAGCGCCCCCGCCAGCAGCAGGGCAATGCTGGCTAGGTTCAGAATCATGCTGCCCCTCCAGCGCGCTCTGCCAGCCGTTCTGGCTCGCTTGTCGGCAAGCGCTCTGGTTGCCAGGCACGGCGGGTGAAGGCGACCACGGTGATCGCTGCGAGCAGGGCGAATACCAGGGCGACATCGCGCAGGCCGGGACTGTCCATGGCCTCCGCCAACAGCAATAGTATCGCCACCGCCGTGGTGCCGAATAGCTGTGCGGCCAGCATCCGGTCGGCCGCGGTGGGGCCGCGTCCGACCCGCCACAGGCCGGCTACCAGGGTCAGCAACAGGAACAGGGCCAGGGCGAGATACAGGCTGCTCATGCATGCCCTCCGCAGGGGGGTGATTCGGCGCCGATGCGGCGCCAGTGGGCCGGGATGACGAACGCGACCATGGGCCTAGGACAGGGGGGCCGGACCAGGGCGCCGCGGGGTCTCGGCAGACCCCCTGGTCCGGTTGCCGCCGGGACGGCCAGCGACTGCCGGTGCGGCGCGGGCTGCCTGCGCCGGTGCCCGGGGGCTCAGCCGCCGACGACCGGGCCGGGCTCCAGGCGCAGGCCGAATAGGGCCGCCACCCGCCGCTCCAGGGCTGCCAGGTCGCGTTGCACATCGCTACTGCTGTCCAGCACATGGACCCACAGGGCATAGTCATCCACAGCGACGCTGAGCGTACCCGGCAGCAGGCTGGTGAGATTGGCCATCAGGATGGTCGCCGGCCCTGCCGGCAGGCGCAGCCGATAGGAGACCTGGATCGGTCGCAGCCGCAGGCGCGGTGCCAGGGCGCGGCGGGCTACGTCGATGCCGCCGCGCAAGGAGTGCCAGAGAAAGAACGGCAGCAGTTGCGCGAGGCCCAGCGGCGACCAGGCGGGCACGCTGTCGCTGGTTCCGATTCCGGTCTGGCTGATCCCGATCCGGCTTCGGGTGCTGCTCCCCGCGTGGACCCCGGTGCGCAACCGAGTGCCGAACCGAGTACCAAACTGGGTACTGACCAAGGCGGCGATCAGGACGAACGGCACACCCACCGCGAGGCTGTCGGCCTCGCCCTCGGTCAGCACCCACCACAGCAGGGCGAATAGGGCGATCGACCTCAGTTGGCGCAGCAGAGAAGTCAGCTTGTTTTTTGCCATCGGCCGGATTCCGCGCTGCCGGGTCGCCACCATTCGCGCCAGGCGCTCGAGTGGGCGCAGTCTCCTGGCCCGCGCCGCTGACGTCAAGGGCAGGCCGGCGCCGGCGGTCTCCCACCGCGGGCAGGTGGCTGCTTGCGACCGCGCCCGCCGGACCGGGGGGGCGTGCAG
>REDK01000023.1 GCA_007693535.1 Chromatiaceae bacterium | reverse complement strand
TTTTCCTCCAAGAGCGTCTAGAAGTATATGGTAAGGCTCTGATGCGATTGCCCTGGCGGTGGGTGCGGTACTCGCCGAAGTAGCGCAGCTCGTTCTTCTTCAGCACGCGGAAGGTCTCGGACGGGTGATCCTCGCCCATGACGTCGGAGGGGTCGAGGATGTAGCGTAGCTCGTCGCGAGTGAGGCCGTAGAGACGGGCGTAGTAGCAGTCGAGTTCGGCGCGCAGTTGGGCGCGGCGGTCAGGGTCGAAGGGGAAGGGGTGAACGCGGAAGGGGTGAATGGTGAATAGTGAATGGTCTCAGGGATCTCGGGTTCCCATTCGCCATTCGCCGCTCGCCATTCGCTGACCAGATCCTCGGCCCAGGGTGTGAGATCGTGAGCGGTGTAGGTGAGCTCGAGGACGCGGGGGCCGATGAAGTCGAGGTCGGCTTTGGTGTAGCGGCCTGGGGGAATGATGGGGAACTGTTTGAGGTAGCTATAAGTGCAGTGAGTTCCGCCAACCTTTACCCTGGCAACGAAATCGAGCGTCAGTACTGAGAGATTGGCCAATAAAGCCGCCGAATGTTCAGCAACGGCGCCGGTCATCATCAAGGACATGGTATCGCCAACCCTAACGCGCGGAATCACCGCCGCAATCACCGTCCGCTCATCCGTCGCCCGACAGATATCACGCCAACCCATCAGCCAGCCCCGATCCCAACCCTTGTCCGCCAGCCGCTGCTCGACCTCGGCGCGCTCGACCCAGTAGCGTGGCCGCACCATCAAATCCGGGTCGGCTTTTTCCGCAAGGGTCACGTCCCGACTGTTGCCGCTCTCATAGGCCGCCCAGCGATGATCGAACTGGTGGATGATCTTGGCCTCGTAGAGCGGCAGCCGACCCTCGCCCGGCGGATCCGTCAACAGGTGGCTGTCGCTGTTCATATTGAAAAGTCCCTGCGAAAAGCGGATACCCCAGGGATTTCGAGCAGTGGTTATGGGACTTGTTCTGCCAGAAAGGGATTGATCAGCTGCAGGCGTCGATCGATTCGCTGCCCGTGCTGCATGTCTTCGGTATAGAGCCGGGTGCAGCAAACCGCGAGCGCCGCCGCCATGATTAGACAATCGAAGTGACTGTAGCCAAGCTGTGCCGCCAGCCGCCATGCCTCACGAGTCTCCGCTAACCCCAGATCAGCCACGCGCATCAGCGGCAACAGTCGCTCCAGTTCATCGGCCACCCGTGTCGGCGACCAGCCGTGTTTGCGCCGCAAGACGTGACTGCATTCATTGAGCACTTGGGTGGAAATCCAAGGGGTCGCAACGAGCAGCGTCCGTGCCCGTGCGCGCTTGTGCGGTTCCTGACCCATGGCGTATAGCAGGACATTGGAGTCGATGAAGACGTTCACGGCTGACCCCGGATGTCGTCGTAGAGGGCGGCGCGATCGGGGATGGGCCGACCCTGCCATTCGATGGTCAGGGTATCCAGATGGGCCAGCGCGGCCTGACGGCGAGCTTCAAGCTCGGTATCAGGGTATAAGGTATACCGCTGCTCCAGAAATTCGATGAAATCCAGTACCTCGCGGGCTACCGGCTCGGGGAGCCTGAGTACGTGCTGATAAATGGCTTCAGGCAGGTTCATATCAGTCAACCTCGCGGAAGAGTATCGGTGCGGCACGATAGAGCTTCTTGGTCAGGTCCGCATCGCGCGCGCTGCGAAACACGGGGGCAGGTTAGGGTATTCGGATTGATCAGACGAAACTCGTCCGGCGTCAAGGTGAAGCGGCGGCGCGTATCCGCCAAGTGCGCGGTCTGGGTCGCGAAGAAGACAAACTCGGCGCGCTCGGCCGCACCCAGGGTCAGCAGACAGAACTTGTAGCTGCGATGGACCGCCGGGAAGATCGCGTCCCGATTCTCCAAATCCAGCAGACTGACCAGACGCCGACTCTGCGAGATATGCCCGAAAAACGCCTTGGTCGAGTCGTCAGTGGCAATCCCGGTCGGTACGATGAAGCCCGCCCGGCCCGCCGGCGCGGTGATCTGATCCATCAAATCCGCAAATAGCGGATAGGTATTGAGCTTGCCGGCCGCCGTCCGTTCAAATCGGCCAGATGTCGAAAAAAGGCATTACTGGCTGCAACTTGCTGGCTCACGCGCACATATTTCGACCACAAAGGCGGATCATCCGTTTCCAAGGCCAGGATGGCCCGTTTACGCTCATCGCCAGCGAGCGCGGCAATCAGCGGTGCCCGAGCCGAGAAAAATTCCTCCTCCCCCATCTGTGACACTTCCCAAGGCGGATTGCCCAAGACACAGTCAAAGCCGCCGCGGGCAAACACTTGCGGAAAGCGCAATTGCCAGTGGAACACCTGTGCCGCGTCGCAGGCCTGCTGGGCGGCTTGGCGCTGCTTGCGATGGATCTGGTTGTGCTGGTCCGAGCGCAGCTCCAGGTAGAGTGTCTTGCGCGTCGGGAAAGCGGCGAATGGCGAATGGTCAGTGGTGAATGGAGAAGAGGCGCTCACCCCACCATTCACTATTCGCCATTCACCATTCGCCTCCCCCCCAACAAATCCGAAGGCGCGCCGCGGCAGGTCCAGCTCGGGCACCAGCTCCAGCAGGCTCTCGTAGACGCTGCCGAGCTCTTCGGGAGCCATGTTGCGATAGTCCACCGGTGCCAGATTGCCGCCGTGGCAGCTCCAGCGCAGGGCGGCTAGGGCACTCAACCAATGGGCGTTGTCCAGGTCGGCGCCGTCGAGGTCCGGACATTGCGTCAGGGCGAAGAGTCCGCCCAGCGCCGGCAGGGCGAGGCGCGGCTCGCCGTCGGCCAGACCTTTGAAGACGATGCGCGTGGCCTGCCAGAGGTCGTCGTCGCGATTGCGCGCGCGCCGCTTCAGACAGCGGTCGCGCAGACGGGCCATGGCATAGCCCTCGGCGTAGGCCTCGCGGGCGCGCCGCGCGGCGGGGCTGTCGTCGGCAGGGTGCAGCAGGCCGCGCTCCTCCACGCTGAACAGGAAAATCAGGCGGTAGATCAGACACAGTAGCTGCTGGAAGTAGGCATGCTGGTCCAAGGTTCCATCCTGCAGTGCCTGGCGCAGGGCTTGGTTGCCTGGGTGGGCGAGAAAGCCACTGCCCAGGGTCATGAGCGCATCGGCGACCCCGACCCGCAGCCCTTCACGCACCCGGGTGCCTTCCTCGACGCCGGCCTCGCACCAGCGTTCCCAGATCGCGGATGCCGGCGCCGAGCCGTCCGGGTCGGGGTCGGCGCGGCTGGCATGCAGCAGACGCCAGGCCATCGTGAACTCGGCGTAGCGCTGACTGGCCAACAGATCCTGCAGGTCGATCTCCAGGAAGCTGGGCCGCGTCAGGGTGGCGGCGTTGCGCAGCAGTCGGATCTGACGCCCGTTGCTCACCAGGGCCCAGAGGTGGTCCTGGCTGGCATTCAGACATTCCTGGGCCAGTTGGAAGGCGGATTTTCGCCGGCTCCCGCTGCCCTCCACGGCGAAGCGCTCGCGCGGCTCATCGAGGGCGACACGATGGGGTGCGATGACGACCGGCAGATGGCCAGCCAGGGCCGTGACAGGATAGTGACGCTCGCCGACGGTGACGCCGCTGACCCTGGCGATCTGTTGGTAGCCAAAGGCATGGCGCAGCAGCTCGATGATGAACTGCTCGGTGCTGTTGCCGGCGTCCAGATCGGTGCGGTCGAGCAGGGCCTCGAACTGGCGCCACTGGGCGGCGGCGATCTGGAAGGCGCGGCCGATCTCATCCTTGCGCCCGCGGCCGGGCGGGAGCCGGTAGTCGGACTCGGTCTGGTGCTGGGCCTGGCCGAGGGCGGCCTTCTCCAGTTGATTGGGCAGGAACAACCCGCCCTCAAGCCGGATGCTGGGCAGGCTGAGAACGGCCCGGTGTCTGTTGGTGCGTCTCATCGGGCGGGATAGATCGGCTGGCCGACGCGCTGGATGTGCGCGAGCAGGGCGGGATTCTCCAAGGTGTCGGCGAGACAGATGTCGACCTGGTAGGGGAGCAGCAGGTCATCGATGCGGCGGTCGAGGTCCAGCACCTCCGCGGGGGTCAGTTCCGGACCGAACAGGGCGATGTCGATGTCGGAGCCGCGACGATAGTTGCCCTTGGCGCGCGAGCCGAAGATCAGCGCGCGCTGCAGATGTGCGGTGCGCGCAAGCTCGGCACGCAGCCGGGCGATGACGCTCGGCGCCAACCCGAAGGGGCGCGTCTCAGTCATGCTCGCCCGCCATCAGTGCCTGCATGCGCGCGTCGAAGGCCTGGAACAGGCCCAGATAGCGCTCGGCGATGCTTTGGGCAATCTCGTTGGCGCGTGCCTCGTCGTAGGTGTGGGCGGCGAGGTTGCGACTGCGAATGGTGTCCATCCAGCCGTCCCCGTCCAGGATCAGGCCCTGCTTGAAGGCCTCGCGGATGGCATCGCGGGAGCCGGTGATGTTGGGGTTGCCCTGGTAGATGAAGTAATCCTTCATGACCTTCCAACCGAACTCCTGTGTGAACTCGAACGCCTTGATCAGCCCCTGCTGTGCGAGGTTGGACAACGGGCGCCGCGCGCGCAGCGCGACGGCCTCGTCGAGTTGCGCGAGGGCACTCGTGTAGTTGCTCAGGCGCTGTTGCCAGCGGATATCGTCGGGGGGTGTGTTCTGTGTCATCGCTTGGCCTCCTTCACAGTGAATCCGGCAGCAGCACGTAGACGCCGATCAGGTCCACCGGCAGACAGGGGCCGACACTGTGCTGACCGACGTCCCGCGCCGCCTCGCGAACCCGCCGGTGGTCGTCGAGCAGGGCCTGGGCGCGCTGGTGCGCAAGGGTCTCCAGTCGCTCGGTCTGACCGCGGAGGAAGCCGAGAGCCTCATCGAGCTCGCGCTTCACCAGTTCCGGCGGCAGATTGCCGGTTGGGACGCACTCCAACAGCCGGCCGGTGGTCTCGTCGGTCAACCACTGCGGGTTGGCTCGGCCGCTGACGGACAGGGTCAAGGTCTCTTCGGCCATGAACTGGAAGGGCTCTCGGCGGCGAACGTACCCGAGCTGATGACGCAGGCGCAGCAGGTAGAGGGTGGTGACCACCTCCACCGCGTCGGTCAGGGTCACGGCACAGCGCGCGGCGAGACTGGCCTGGCCGTGCAGGCTCTCCTCCAGCAGGTGCTCGGCGAGCAGGGTCACCAGGGGATGGCTGCGGTGCAGCTCGTCGAAGTCGAGGGTCTGGGGCTGGTCGATCGCCTCATCGGCCAGGCGCAGACGCAGGGGCGCCGGCAGATGCTGCGGCAGGACGCGGAAGCGGCTGTGTTGTTTGCGGGCTGTCGGATTGGCTCCAGGGGGGCATTGAGACGGGCGCAGGCGCTGTGGACGAAGCGCTGCACGTCGGCCGCGGAGCCCAGCGTGTCCTGCTGGCGCTGCCACTCGGGCAGAATCTCGTCGGGGCGGATGCGGCGCTGGGCGAAGACGGTCCGGTTGGCCTTGGCCTTCTCGAGGGCGTCCCGCCATTAGGCCTCCAGCGGGGCCAGGATCTCTTCCGACTCGCGGAAGTCGAAGCCAAGCTGTGCCGGCTGCTGGCGTAGCTCACTGCGCCTGATGAGTGCAGCCTTGACCAGGGCCTGGTGGATGCGCTGCGCGTCCTCGGGCATCGGCACCAGAACGCCGAGTTCCTTCTGGATGGCCTCGCCCTTGCGCAGGATGACGTTGAGGATGAACCCGTCCACCGGGTTGTCCTGGCCATAAAGCATGTTGCAGCGTACCTCGGGCGCGCGCTGCCCGAAACGGTCCACCCGGCCCTCGCGCTGCTCGTGCCGGGTGGGGTTCCAGGCCAGGTCGTAGTGGACGACGGCGGTGAACCGGTGCTGGCGGTTGATGCCTTCGGAGAGGCAATCGGTAACCACCAGGATGCGCTGCTCGGCCTCCGCCATGGCCTCGATCCGTTCGCACCGTTCCTCCGGCGTCAGCTCGCCGGTGACGACTTCCACCTCGACGTTGCTGGGCTGGTTGCGCAGGTGCTCGCCGACATCGTGGGCGGTGGCCAAGTAGCGGCAGAACACCACCGGGTGGTAGCCGTCGTCGAGCAGTTGGGTCAGGTGGCGCAGCAGGATGGCGAGCTTCGGATCTCCTTTGCGGCCCGCGAGCTGATGTGCCTGATCGATGAGACCTTGCAGGCGGCTGGCCTGATCCGACTGGAACGCGATCTGACCAAGTGGCGCAAGGTCGCTGGTGTCGAGGTCGTCGGCCTCGCCATCGAAGAGGCGCTCGTCGCGAAGCAGATCGTCGTTGGGCGGGTCCACAACGGTCAGCGTGTGTTCGAGTCGTGTGGTCAGGGCCTTGGCGGCTGCCGCCGGGGACGATGCGACACAGCGCAGCAGGGCCAAGTTGGCGTACCCGATCAGTCGGGCGCCACCGGTATCTTGCCCTTCCACCCGCTCGGCGATCTCGGTGCAGTAGTCCTGGACCTGGTCGAAGAAGCTGCCCCACGGGCCGCTGAGACGGTAAGTGATCTCGGTCTGCATGCGCCGCGGGAACCCATGCCCGTCCTTGGTCTCGGCCTGGCAGTCGCTGATGTCCTTGCGCCGACGCTGGACGAAATGTCGGGCCAGGCCCTGACGCTCCAGACGTGCCGCGGATGCGGACGTGAGCGCGACCGAGTGCAGGTTAAACCGGTTCTCGAGTTCGGCCTGCCATTGCTCGACCAAGTGTGGCGGACAGAGCACGGCCAAGCAGCGAACCTCGCCGCGGTCCATCAGCTCGCGGACGATGACGCCGGCATCGATGGTCTTGCCGACGCCCACGTCATCGGCGATCAGCAGGCGCACGGTGCTGAGTCGCAGCGCCATCAGCAGGGGGACCAACTGGTAGGCGCGGGGCTCCACGGCGATATTGCCGAACGAGCGAAACGGACCAGCCCCGGCGCGTAGCTTGAGTCGCAAGGCAGCGCGCAGCAGCAGGGCGGCGGCGTGATTGCCGGCCCTGGCGGGTTCGGCCACTCGAAGCTGGCGGGCGCGCTGGGCCGGGATTCCAGCTCGGGGATCAGGGCGACGATGTCCTCGTCGCTGCCAGCGAGCGGCCGCAGCCGCAGCCAGTCGAGGTCGCTGCCGGTCTGCACCACCCATTCACGGCCGCGGTCGACCACCAGGCTGCCCGGCTGGAAGCGCGGTTGTGTCTGCGTCATGCGGATGCTCCAAAGACCTCGAGGTGTTGTGCGAATCAGTGGTCCCAGCTAGCCCGGTCGGAGAAGTCCAGCACGCGCCAGCCCTTGTCGGCGAGCATGGCGCTGATCTCTTGCGCAAGTGGTTGCAGGAATACCAAGGTTCTGGCGCCTTTGTACTGAGCGTCGGCGACCGCGGCGCCGCTCTGTACCGGCACCGAGGTGGCGTCCGGCCGCCTCAGGCCATGCCGGTCGATGGCGGCGAGCCAGACGCCCAGTGTGCCGTCGGGGGATAGACCGGTTACCGGCTCAGCGGGCACGGGTCGCCGCCGCGTCACCTGAGCGTTGGCGAGGGCAACGAGCAGGCCCAGCGTGTCGGGGTCGCGCCGATTGATGGCCTCGTGATCGGGCTGGTTGTAATAGGACAGCAGGCATTGGTAACAGCCGGCTTCGCACGGGCGGTTGCCCTGTTTTTACCTTTGTTCGAGGGCGTCTGGTGACGACAGCGACGGTCTGATTTCGGTCAGCCTGCGTGCCGGTCGATGCCATGGTGGCGGACGTGCCGATGCAAACCAGTTCACTGGCCTAGACACATACCATTACCCATAACCCTGCCCGATGCTGCGCTGAGCATCCAGCGCGAGCACAAAGTCAGGGACGCGTTGTAAGCC
>REDK01000055.1 GCA_007693535.1 Chromatiaceae bacterium | reverse complement strand
GTTCACGTCCAGTTCTGTGAGCGCCTCGGGGGGCGGTTCCCCGGGGCGACTCGACGGCCGCCAACAGGTTCGGGAAATATCCGCCACAGCCCCGGCAGGGGCGGCCGGGCGCAGCGGATCTGGCGCAGCGGATCTGGGGCAGGTGACAGCTTCAGCCTTCAGCACGCGGGCGGGTCGGCCGCGGTCGGCGGGAGGCTTTGCCAGAGCACGCGGCAAACCCCCGGTAACTCGCCCGCCTGCTGGATGAAGCGAACGATGTGCCGGCGGCGGGTCCGGTCGCAGTGAAGATCGACGGTGATCCGAGCGGGACCGCGGCAGGGGCGGCCGCTGATGGGCTGGTCCAAAGGGCGACCGGTGTGCAGGGAGATCCGCAGCGGATCAGGTCCGACTGTGGCGAAGGTCTGCCAGAGCAGCGTTAGAACCTGCCGCGCGGCCGGCCGCGACTCGGTGACGACCAGCAGTCGGTAGGGCTGCTGGCCGAGGGCATCGCTGCGGTCAGCGGCGGCCTCGCGATCGGCGCCCAACCCGGGTGTCGCCTGGATCGGCTGTTGGTCCGGGTAGCTGTCGGTGCGGTTCATGACCGCAGCCGTCACGCGCACGCGGCGGTGACTGCCGTCAGGCAAGCAGGGCAGGGCGGTTGGAGCAGGTGTGGCGCGAAATCGGGCCAGCTCGATGACCTTGGCGGTGAGGCCAGTCTTCGGCGCCGCGGCCGGGCTGGTGCTGGAGTTAGGCCGGCGGCGCAGGCCATTGACAACTTCAGTCAGGGCAGGTTTTGTGAGCGCGCGCTTCTCGAAGTCTTGCAGGAACATCACCGTCTCCTCTCATGGTCGCGAGGATGGGTGAGCCTTGATTCAGCAGCACTGGTGCTGCGCTGCCACGGTCAGCCACGCAAGGTTAGCGACACGTAGCAGGCGCGGCCACGCAGGCGGTCGGCTGGAGACAGCAGGGATCATGGGGAGCCGACAGCAAGTTTGCCGGCAAGACACCGCGCCTGGGACGGCACGGCGGAGGGAGGGCCGCAGGGCCGTTCAGGCAGCGATGCCGATACGAGATCGACTACTTTCGCCGGAATCAGTACTCACGGGAACCTCAGGGCAGTTATTACCCGCCCATTATTTAGGCTGATCCGGGGCCTTGTCAACCCCTGACGAATCTGCCAGACAGCCGTGAACCGTTGGCTCGGGTAAGAGCCCGCAACCAGCTATGGGCTTTCAACCCCGGCAGTTTCATGGCAGCATCGCTGCCGCCGCGGCCTGCTGACCGTGCGCAATGGCAGGGGGCGGTGCTGTACGCCAGAAACGGACGCCCCCACAGGCAGTATCGAACCGGAGCCCTTCAGCCGATGTCCGAGGCGACCAAGTCGTTTTACACAGACCTGTTCCGGCACCACGGCACCTCTTGCCGCGCCCTGTCGTTTGCTTCCGCTGCCACCCAGCGAGCGCGCTTCGAGGCCCTGCTGCCGGTGCTGCCCGGCGATCGCGGCACACCGTTCTCGCTGCTCGATGTCGGCTGCGGCTTCGGTGACCTTTATGGCCATCTGCGCGAGGCCGGTTTTACTCAGGTTGCCTATACCGGCATCGATATCATGCCGGAGTTCATTGCCCATGCCAGTGCACGCTTTCCCGATGCCGCCTTCGTCGCCGGTGACTTCCTGACCACCTCTGCAGGGGCGGCGGCGCGCTACGATTATGTCCTCTCCTCCGGCGCGCTGAATCTGATCAACGAGCGCTATCGTGACCATTACGACTTCGTCTTTGCGATGATCGAGCAGATGTATCAGGTCTCGTCGTGCGGGGTGGCCTTCAATCTGCTTTCAGCCGCCGGCAAGCGGCACTTCGCGCATGATCCGCGGTTCTTTTACTGCGATGCGACGCGGGTCCTCGCGCATTGCCAGCGCAAGGCCCCGGCGACCGAACTCGATCACAACTATCTGAGCTACGATTTCGCCATCCGTTCCCGCAAGCCCTGAACGGCCACCCGGAGGCCGCTCTGCCAGGCGCGGTCAGCCGCCCACCGACATCACGCCACTGACCGCCTGGATCAGGGCCAGCAGGCCGAAGATCAGGAAGAGGAGGGCGGCGATGCGGTGTGGTAGATGCGCTGGTAGACGCCGCAGCACACGGGCGCCAATGGTGATGCCGAGCAGCGAGACCGTCCACAGACCGAGGGTGCCGCCGATGAAGACCGCGACCGGGGCACCGGTGCTGGCCGCGAGCCCGATCATCGCCAGTTGCGTCTTGTCGCCGAGTTCGGCGAGCAGGATCAGGCTGAAGCTGGCCAGCAGCGCACCGCGGGCGAATGCGGGGGCCAGGTCGATGGCGGTATCGGCCTCCGCGGCGTCGCCCCAGGCACGGTAGGCAAAGACCAGGAACAGGCCGCCGGCGGTCACCAGGATCAGCCCCTGCGGTATCCAGCGTAACAGCGCCGCGCCAACCGCCACCGCCAGCAGGTTGAGCAGCGCAAAGGCGGAAAAGACCCCGATTATCACCGGCAGTGCGCGATACCGGCAGGCTAGGGTCATCGCGATGAACTGGCTCTTGTCGCCCATCTCGGCGGCTAGCAGCAACGCGAACGACGAGGCGATGACGAGGGGCTTCATGGCGCACTGACTCTGCTGATCGCGGGGGCGGCCAGTATGCCACAGGGGCCCTCACCGACCGCGCAGGGTTCGGCGCGGCCGCTCGCAGTGTTATCGTTGGCGGCGTCGAGCGGCGCCCGCCAGCCCCTATCCCGAGGATGCTCTCCCGATGCAAGTCCCTGATCTGGAATCCCTGTTGCGACTGACAGCCGGACCGCTGCCCTGGTTGCTCGCGCTGATCCTGGTGCCGATCCTGTATCGCCTGGCCAAGGCCCTGTTCGGAGGCGGCAACAGCGGCGAGGCGCAGGTGGCACGCCGGCTGGCCAAGGCCCTGCCGCGGGTCGCCCACGACCTGGTGCTGCGCGATCGCCAGGGGGCCCTGGCCGAGATCGATCATGTGGCCCTAACCCCGGCAGGTCTACTGGTGGTGACCACCGAGAACTATCCGGGCCTGATCCTGGGGCGCATCCACGAGCGCCAGTGGACCCAGGCCATCGATGGTCATCATGTGCGTTTTCCCAATCCGCTGCGTCAGAACCAGACCCTGATCGAGGCGGTGCAGGCGCTCGGGCTCGAGGTTCCGGTGCAGGGGCTCGTGGTCTTCACCCGTTGTGCCGGCTTTCCCATTGGCCAGCCGGACGGCGTGGTCACCCTGGCCGAGGTCAACCAGCGCCTGGCCGAATTTCGGCAAGGGCGGGTGCCCAAGGACTATCGGGCCGCCTGGGACCAATTGCTGCGGGAGGCACGCAAGGATCCGCGCACCCATGCCGCCGCTGGCGGGATGGCGACGCCCGCCGGCACCGGAGCAGGGCCGACCACCAGCGCCAGACCGGTCGACGCTGAGCCACCACCCACCAGCAAGCTGATCCCGCCGCGGCCGCTGACCTCCGCGCGGTCGCCGGCGGTGCGAGTGCGGTATGCCGGCCCGCGCTGGCCCTGGCTGCTGATTCTGCTGCTGCTGATCGCCATCGGCGCCGCCATCGCGTTCGTTGCCGTCGATCCGGATCGGCTGATCCAAATGCGCCAACTCATCGGGCGCTGAGGTGGGCCGAGTTCGGTCTTTGGTCCGCAGATCGGCAGCCATCTGTCCACCAGTACCGTTTAACCTAGAATCGGCGGTCAACTGCTGCCGTTTCTAGGTTTAAGGTAGCCCCGGGGCAGCCCTCGGGAAGCCGCTTCCTACCTCGCGAACTCGACTTTACATAATATACATTATGGGGCTAAAAGGAACCCGCGTCAGGGATGCGCGGGGCGCCTGACGGCGCCGGGTCAGTAGCGGCACGTTTCACGCCTCCGGCGCGGCTGTATGCCGGCGCGTCGAGCACCTCCGGGATGCATCCCTGAGGAAAACACCCCGGTCCAGGGCGACAGTGGCCCGGCCAGGGTCGGCATGCACGCTTCCAGATTGACCGCTGAAGGGCTGCCTCGGGCCGGCTACCATTGGCCAGTTGCGAGATAGGCATGGATGTTGGCCGCGGCGTTGCGCCCGGCCCCCATGGCCAGGATCACCGTCGCCGCTCCGCTGACGATGTCACCGCCGGCAAAGATGCCCCGCTTGCTGGTGCGCAGGGATTGCTTTTCCACCTCGATATAGCCCCAGCGATTGGTCTTGAGGTCCGGAGCGCTGGCCTGAATCAGCGGATTGGCGCGGGTGCCGACGGCGATGATCGCGACATCCACAGGCATGGTGAACTCGGACCCGGGGACTAGGCTCACGCTGCGGCGACCGGAGGCATCGGGTTCGCCGAGCTGCATCCGGGCCCCGACCATCCCCTGCAGATAGCCGTGTTCGTCGCCGAGGAACTCAACCGGATTGGTCAGCGTCATGAACTCGACACCCTCCGCCTGGGCATGGTGGAACTCCTCGGCGCGCGCCGGCATCTCTTCCAGCCCGCGCCGATAGACGATGATAGCGCGGCTGGCACCGAGTCGCTTGGCCGAGCGCACCGAATCCATCGCGGTATTGCCACCGCCGACCACGACCACAGTCTTGGCGCGACAATCGTACACTGGTTCATCATGCACGCCATGCTCATAGGCATGCATCAGATTGACCCGGGTGAGGAACTCGTTGGCCGAATAGACCCCACCAAGTTGCTCACCGGGGATGTTTAGAAACCGAGGCAGACCGGCACCAGTCGCGATGAAGACCGCATCGAAACCTTCCGTCTCAAGCAATTCATCGATGCCGATGGTCTTGCCGATCAGCGTATTGGGGACGAACTCGACGCCCATGTGACGCAGGTTATCGACCTCTTGCCGGACGATGTCCTTGGGGAGGCGAAACTCTGGAATGCCGTAGATCAGCACGCCACCAATCTCGTGCAGCGCCTCGAACACGGTGACGGTATGGCCACGCAGGGACAGATCGCCAGCGCAGGACAGGCCTGCCGGCCCACTGCCAATCACAGCAACTTTTTTACCGGTCAGTGGTGCCCGCTCGGGGATGCCAATCTTGCCGGCGGCGCGCTCATAATCGGCAACAAAGCGCTCTAGATAACCGATTGCAAGCGGGGTGGCGCGCTTGCGCATCACGCAGGCGCCCTCGCACTGATGTTCCTGCGGACAAACGCGCCCAGTGACTGCTGGCAGGACATTATCCTCGCGGATCTTGGCAGCCGCCTTCAAATACTGCCCGTCGAGGATCAGCTCGACGAAATCGCGGATCTTGACCCCGACTGGGCAGCCAGCGATGCATTTGGGATCATTGCAAATCAGGCAGCGCTGGGCCTCATGTTTGGCCACGGCCTCTTCCAGGCCGCGGTTGACCTCGAGAAAATTATGGATACGCGCAGCGGCATCCTGTTCCGGCATATCGGCGCGCGGAATTTTGATGCGCTGTTTAGGTGGTAGGATCTCTTTCATGGCAAGAGTAAAGCGATGAAGGTGGAGGATGCGAAACTGCCGCGGTGCTCAGGATGCGGCATGGTGTGCGGCCAGGTGGGCCAGGTGGGCCAGCCGGCAATTGTGATGCATCTGGATCAGATCGCTCTCCGGGTGGGCCTCGAACTCGCTCAGTGAGCGGCGTTCCTGATCGCGGTAGACGCTGTTGCGCTGGGCGAGGTTGCGGAAGTCGACGGCATGGGCGTCGAATTCCGGCCCATCGACACAGGCAAAGCGGGTCTCGCCCCCGACCAGTACCCGGCAGCCGCCGCACATGCCGGTGCCATCCACCATGATGGGATTGAGACTGACGATCGTTTTGATCTCATACGATCGGGTCACCTCGGCGACCGCTGCCATCATTGGCAGCGGGCCGATTGCCATGACATGATCGACCGGCTCGGGGCCGGCGATGAGTTCCTCTAGGCGCCCGGTGACAAAGCCCTGATCGCCGGCGCTGCCGTCGTCGGTCATGATGTGCAGTGAATGGCTGGCCGCGCGCATCTCATCGAGCAGGATCAGCAGGCCCGCAGTGCGCGCGCCAACGATGGCGCTGACCCGATTGCCCGCCTTTTTCAATGCGCGTGCCACGGGCAGTGCGATGGCGGTACCGACCCCGCCCCCGACGACGACCGCGTGGCCGTAACGTTCGATCTCGGAGGGCTTGCCGAGAGGGCCGACGAGATCGCGGATAACATCGCCGGCCTCCATTTGATTCAACAGGCGCGTGGTCTTACCGATGCCCTGAACCACCAGCGTGATGGTGCCGCGCGCCGGGTCCGAGCCAGCAATGGTCAATGGAATCCGCTCGCCGTGTTCATGTAGACGCAGAATGACGAATTGCCCCGGCCCCTGTTTCACGGCAATGCGCGGGGCATGGATCTCGAAGCGCTTGACTTCCGGTCCGATGACACGGGCGTCGGTGATGCTGAACATTCGACTCTCCTCTCCAAAAAATGACGCAGGCGCCGTGATGTCATGAGCGGTCCATGTTGCTACGGATCGACAGCACCTGCCATACTAACCCTGCCCGAGCGTGCTGCAGCGCCGCAAAACCGGCTGCGACGACGGGTCGTCAGATATCCCCATTTAAGCACGGATGGGGCTGGTCGCCCATTGATGCTTTGATGACAATGCGCGGTTGCTTGTCGGATCGCAACTGGGATCGCAACTGGGATCTCAACAAGGCACCGTGGTTTTGCGCTGCAGCAGACAGCGATGTCTAAATCAATTGACCGGAGTGACAGTTGGGGAACGATGCCGCCAGTCTCCTGCCCAGCACTCCACCTGGCCCCGCTCGCGTCCGGGTCAGCAGCCGCAAGGCCCGTCCCCCGACGCCCGCCCCGACACCATGACAAGAGGTACCTCGCCGGCATGCATCCCGAGTTCGATCTCGATCCCGCTGTCCTCTACCTCAACCATGCCGCCGTCGCCCCCTGGCCCCGCCGCGCGGTGGCCGCGGTACAGCAGTTCGCTGCCGAGAACGGCCGGTTGGGCTCACGACATTACCCGCGCTGGCTTGCCACCGAAGAACGCTTGCGCGAGCGGCTGGCGCGGCTGATCGGGGCCGATTCGCCACGTGACATTGCGCTGGCCAAGTCCACCTCCGAGGCGCTCTCGGTGATTGCCCATGGTCTCGCTTGGACGCCGGGCGACAACGTGGTCGGCATCGCCCAAGAGTTTCCGTCCAACCGCGTCACCTGGCAATCGCTGGCTGGGCATGGGGTTAGGTGGCAAGCGCTTGACCTCGCCGCCGTCACCGGGCAGGACCCGGAAGATGCGCTGCTCGCCCTGTGCGATGCGCGCACGCGGATGGTCGCGGTCAGTTGGGTGCAGTTCGCTAGCGGTCTGCGGTTGGATCTGGCCCGACTCGCCGCCGGCTGTCAGGCGCGTGGCATCCTGCTGTGCGTGGATGCCATCCAGGGTCTCGGCGCCCTCCCCTTCGACCTGGCGACCGCGCCAGTGGATTTTATCGTCGCTGACGGTCACAAATGGCTGCTTGGGCCGGAGGGACTGGCGCTGTTCTGGTGTCGGCCGGCACTGCGGGAACGGCTGACCTTGCACCAATTCGGCTGGCACATGGTCGCCGACAGCAACGATTTCGAGCGGCCGGACTGGACGCCGGCCGCGGATGCCCGCCGCTTCGAATGCGGCAGCCCGAATATGCTTGGGGTGCATGCCCTGGAGGCGAGCCTGGGGCTGCTCGAAGAGACCGGGATAGCCGTGATTGCCGCGGCCATCACCGAACGGATCGATCATCTGATCGCGCTGATCGACGCGCACGGCTTTGAACTGCTAACCCCGCGCGCCGCGGAGCGGCGCGCGGGTATCCTCACCTTTCGGGTCCCCGGGGTCGATCAGGCCGCCTTGCACCGGGAACTGATGGCGCGCAATCTGCTATGCGCCAGTCGCGGCGGCGGCATCCGCTTCTCGCCACATTTCCATACCGATCCGGAGCAACTGGATCAGGCGATCAACCTGAGCCTGGACATAGCCGCCCGGCTGTAAGGCCACCGTCGAAGGCGGCGACACCAATACGAGACGCACCGATTGGCCATCCTGCCCGTCTCTATACTCGTCTCTATACCGGGCTCGGCGATTCCTCCTCGGCAGCGATGGGAGCCGGGCTGACCTCGGGGCCGAGCAGGATCGCGATCGGGCGGGTATGCGGACTCGCCTCCAAGGCCACGATCAGGGCCTTGGTCAGCGGCACGGCCAGAAACATGCCGACGGTTCCCAACAGCCAGCCCCAGAACAGCAGGCCAACGAAGACGACCAGGGTGGAGATGCCGAGTCCGCGTCCCATGATGCGCGGTTCGATCACATTGCCAATGATCGTGTTGATGACCAAATAGCCGGCGATCACCAGCATGGTGGTGGGCAGATCGGTCTGCACCGCCGCCATCAACGCCGCCGGCAGCATCATCACGATGTTGCCGACCACTGGCACGAAATTGAACAGGAATGCGATGATTGCCCAAAGGATAGCAAAGTCGATCCCCAGCAGCCACAACCACATCCAGACACAGGCCGCCACCGCCAGACTGCTCAGGCTCTTGATCAGCATGTAGCGGCGAATCGCCTCGAGCAGCCCATGTAGGCGTGCCTCTCCAGCTGCTTCGAGCCTGAACGCGGCTCGTAGTTTAGGCATGAAGGAGCCGGCCTCCAGCAGGATGAAGGCCACCGCCAGCAGCACCAGCAGGCCGGTGGCGAAGAACCCGCTGGCATTGCTCAGGATCAGGCGCACCGCCATGCCCACCTTGGCCGGGTCGAGCAAGTCCGGGATTGCCTCCTGCGAGCCACCGACGCCGACGCGCTCTAGTCGCTCACCGATCTCAGCGCTCAGAAGCAGGAAGCGTTCCTGATAGGTTGGCAGGCTCTCGCGGAAGCCCTCCAGGGCGCCGGTGAAGAGCAGCGCCAGCAGGCTGCCGATGTCGAGCAGGACGAACAGCACGATGCCGAGGGCAACCCATTTCGGTACCCCTCGCGAACGCAGCCAGCGCAGCCCGGGCATCGCAATCACGGCGACGAAGACCGCCAGCAGCAGCGGGACCAGGATCGGCGCCGCCAGCTTGGTGATCCAGACCACCAGTGCAACCGCAGCCGCGACCAGCAGGCCGCGCGCTGGCGGGGTGAAACCGGCGAGGACAGGATTCATGTTGCGCACTCCGTCGAGATGGGACCAGCACAGGATGGGGGGAAACCGACGCAGCGCCGGTGATCGGTCAGCAGGCGGCAGCACGCTGACCGTCTGTTTCGTGATTCTCGGTCCGCCCGCGGCAGCCCTAGCACACCAATTATACTGCCGACGTCGGTGCGCCGACTGTCTTCGGATGCAGCAGGCCCAGGCCTGTTCCAGTCAGGAGGCAAGCAACGCGCGCAAACGAGCCCGAGTCTCGCCGCTGTCGAGCTTGGCAATGATCGGCCCAAGGTCAGCCCGTAGCCTGGTCTGTTCTTGCAGCA
Organism: Chromatiaceae bacterium; assembly: GCA_007693535.1. GTDB lineage: Bacteria > Pseudomonadota > Gammaproteobacteria > Chromatiales > Chromatiaceae > Lamprobacter. The sequence goes on along the minus strand of REDK01000055.1, from coordinate 21,526 downwards.
GGGCACCCAACAGAGCACCGATTGCCAACAGGGTTGCGGTCTCGGCGCCAGCGCTCTGGTGCATCTCCAGTGCCAGGCGGCGTAGCGTCTCCGTCTGTACCATCAGATCCTGATAGCGGCCCAAGTGGTCGAGCAGAACCTTGCTCTCGCGGATCAGTTCCCGCGCCGGCTCTTTCGGATACAGGCTGTGAAAAAACTCCAACAGGTAACGCAGCTTCTTCGTGCGCTTGCGCAATTCGTGCAGCGCGCTCGCCGGAGACGCATCGGTGATGGCGCGAGCATCGCGGCGCACCTGCTTGAACAACGCCCGCACTCGCTTGTCCACCAGCGGCTTGACCGGCTCAGCCCCCCAGTTCGTCGCCATTGTGGCGTCTTCGCCCAAGGCATCCAGCACCTGCCGCCAGTCCTCACACGCGCTGACAAATGCTGGTGAGGACAGCGCAGCCGCCAGCCGGGCCTGCTCGGCACGATAGTGATCCTGCAGGAAATGGCGCAGGGGTTCCAGATCGCCGCGCAAGGCTGGTGGCAGACGCGCACGCAACTCAGGAAAGACCAGCAGCCAGACGTCGAGGTCGCGCACCGGACCGGTGACCTGTTGCAGCCACGCGAAGCGGGCCTTGAAGTCCTCCACCACAGCGGCCGGGAACACCCCTTTGAGCTGGCCGAGGGCCGAGCGGGTCCGGCGGGTGGCTACCCGCAGATCGTGCAGGAACTCGGGGTCCAGATTCTCCCGCGCCCCCGCCACGTTGGCCTCCAGGGTCGCAAGGAGCCCGCGCAGAATGGTGCCGGTGGCCAGGTCGGCCCGTTGTCCGGGCGCCAGGCGATGATCGGGTTTGGTCAGGTAGCTGCCGGGCCGGCACCCAGCCGCGGTCAGCGCCTCCAGTAGCAGTGGCTGATCGGCCGGGACCAGCCCCAATTCCCGCTCCATCAGCCGCGCCAGTGCATCACGCTCGGCGGCCTGTCCGGACAGCGCCCAAAGCTGCAGCCGGCGCGCCAGCGGGACAGGAGCAGATGCTTGGGAAATCGCCGCCGGTCCAGAGACCACGTGACTATCGGCCGGCGTCATCAGGCGGTGGGTCTCTACCGCGGCCCAGCCGACGGTCTCGTCGTTTTCATTCAACAGCCGCAGCCGCTCAACGGTCGACTCTACCCCAGCCATGGCCAGTAGCCGACGCACGCCCAGTAGAGGCGCCAGGCGTTCCCGCAGGGCGCCATCGGGAATGCTATCGATCAGACCCGGCACCCCCGCATCAGGCTGCACCAGCGTGTTGCCTGCGGACGTTGTTGGCAAGGGATGCCAGACCAGCGTGCCCTGCCCTGCCTCCAGGCGCCACTCCAGGCCAGCACCGGCCCGATACAGAGACCAGTCGAAGCTGTCGTAGTAGTGCCGCTGCAGGGTGAGTATCGCGGCGGTTTGGGCATGCCGGCGTGTGCGCAGCGCAGCGGCGATATCGGCACTACCAATCTCGGCAGGAATCAGGTATTCGTGAGAACCAGTATGCATGGCGATGCGAACCGCGCGTTGCAGAAAGGGCTGGCGCTGCACATGGTTGACGAGGCAGCGGTGTCGGCCAGGGGCGCAAGCCTAGGCCTGGCGGGCAGGAGCAACGTCGTGCCGAATGGGTGAACGAAGCCCATATGGCCGGGTGTCGGGCGCCGTTGAGAAAGGTTGCCACGGTCAGGTCCGCGAAGCCATGACAAAGGTCGCCTGTGCCTGCGTGGACATTGGAACAGGGGCCGTCACGAGATCCCGGCGTGTATCCGGGAATACCCGACTGTTCAACTGCCCCATAGCCCCGGACAATTCACCATCAGTGGTGACCCTGGCGAGGGTCGCTTTGGAACCGGTCGCAAGCCCGTGCCCGGGGTCTTGCTGGCCATGCCCAGCGCACCGACCTTTCTTTGCCACAGCAGGTGACGTATGAATAAGCTCGACCAACTGAAGACGATGACCACGGTGGTTGCCGACACCGGTGACTTCGAGGCGATCGCAGAGTACAAGCCACAGGACGCCACAACCAACCCTTCGCTGCTGTACAAGGCGGCGCAAATGAGGCAATACCGTCAGTTGGTCGAAGATGCGATCGCCTTCGGCAAGACGTACGGCGGCGGCAGCGACGAGCAGGCGCGTTGGACCATGGATAAGCTCGCAGTCAATTTTGGTGCCGAGATCCTCAAGATCGTCCCCGGTCGGGTCTCCACCGAGATCGACGCCCGCCTGTCGTTCGATACCGAGGGCACCATTGCCCGGGCCGAGGGCTTGGTCCGGCTCTATCAGGATCTGGGGATCAACCCGGCCACACAGGTGTTGTTCAAGATCGCCTCGACCTGGGAAGGCATCCGGGCCGCCGAATTGCTGGAGCGGCGTGGTATCCATTGCAACCTGACCCTGTTGTTCTCCTTTCCCCAGGCAGTGGCTTGTGCTGAGGCCGGCGTGACCCTGATCTCGCCATTCGTTGGCCGCATCCTGGACTGGTACAAGCATGCCGAAAACCTGCCCGGTTATCCTGCCGACGTCGATCCTGGCGTGCGCTCCGTCGCCCAGATCTTCAACTACTATAAGCGCCATGGCTACGAGACGGTGGTCATGGGGGCGAGTTTCCGCAATCTCGACGAGATCCTGGAACTCGCGGGCTGCGACTATCTCACCATTGCTCCCGCTTTACTCGCAGAGCTGGCCGAATCCGACGGCGATGTGCCACGGCGTCTTTCTGCCGAGGCCGCCCGCAGCATGGACATCTCGCTGGTGCATTTCGATGAGAAGGCGTTTCGCTGGGGTCTCAATGAAGACGCCATGGCGACCGAGAAGCTGGCGGAAGGCATTCGCCTGTTCGCTGCCGATACCGTGAAGTTGGAGACGCTGACCCGCGAGATCGCCCAAAGCTGCTGACGGTCGGTACCGCTGGGCGACGCCGGACGCCGCGCTGGGAGGTTGTGTGGCGCGGAGAAGCTGCGCATCAATCAGTGCTGCAGTCGGGTGCCATCTCCGTACAATGGTCCTGGCCATGAGCGCAGAAATCGAAGCAGGTCACCAGCCGACCTTCAAAGGTGGCGTCGACGCTCAGTTGTGTGCCTTGCTGAGTCACCGAGAAGCCGGGCTGGCTGGCGGGAGACTGTCCGACCAGGCGGATCAGATCGGCCGGATAGTCGATGTTGAGGGCGACTCGCATCGGATAGTAGCCATCGAGAAAGCGACGCATGTAGGGCCCGTTGCGCAGCCGGTAGTGCCCCTCGGAGAGTTCCTGCAGGGCCTGGCTCTCGCCTTCGATGCACAGCAGGGCGTCGCGCCCAATGTCCTGGAGCTGGACACTGTGCCCATCGACCCAGGCGCGGCCGATATTACGGCTGCTGGCGATGGCAAGATTGCGGATCCCTCCCGCTCGGAACAGGATTTGTGCCGCCGGAACCGCGTCTAGGTTTTCGTGACATTGGGCAAGGCGTACCCAGCCACCAACCAGGCTATCAGGGGTGATGCGAATATGGTTGAGATGGGCGTGGGCCGTAGCGGCCGCAGCCGCCGGCAGAAAGGCAAGCTCCCCCTCATTGACATCGGCAACTTGTGCCGCGATGTCCAGCTCACTCGCCCAGTCGGGCCAGTCATCATCATTGCTGGCGGCGTCAGAGGCCATCGGCCAGACGAGGACGAGGGCGCCGGTGAGGGCCAGCAAGAGCCCCGGTCGCCACGTTGGTGTCGGCACTGTCCGGATGTCGCCGCAGTGATTAGTGGTCGAAGGGGGTGCACTGGTGAGGCGGCAATCGATCATGCCATGGCCCTATATATCTGAGAGGATTGGCACATGCTGTTGCAGTCTACGCCGCCAGCACTGCCCGGAGCGCCCCGGGTACTGGACCGGCCAGTGAATCTCTTAATCCAACCGCCGGGGGCATTTTTTACAGCGCTTGCCTTCCTTATATTTTTTGCAGCATTTCTCGGGATTCTTTTTCTCTGAGTTCTTTTTACTCATGTCCAGTCGCGGAGTGATCCCCTGAGCGCTTGCTGAAGATTGTTACATCGATGGCGGGCCATCCTGGCCCGTCGTAGCGGCCGCTGGCCTGGCCTAGGTCTAGCTCAGGCCGAGCACAGGTTCAGCCCTGGTTCGGTACAGGGAAGCCATGAAGACCCTAGGCAGCACTAGTCGCGCTATCGGCAGCCATCTTGGTTGCTGCGGTCGCTAGTTCATTATCGATCATCAGCAGACCCTCGCCAGTGTCGCCGAACAGCCGCAGCCGGCCGAGGATATCGTTGACCGTCGCCTCTTCCTCGATCTGCTCGATGACAAACCATTGCAGAAAGATGTTAGTCGCATGATCCTTCTCGGATAGGGCCAGATCGACCAAGTCGTGGATAGCCGCAGTCACCTCTCGCTCGTGGCGGAGGGTGCGCTCGAACATCGCCAGGATGTTGTCCGCATCTTCTGGCGGTGCGGCCACCTCGGTCAGCCGGACCCGTGCCTCTTGATCGAGTAGGTAACGGTACATCTTGAGCGCATGGCTCATCTCCTCGGCATGCTTGGAGCGAAACCAGGACGCGGTCCCTTTAAGGTTACCGACCTCGGCTTGGGCCGAGAGTCCAAGGTAGAAATAGGCAGAGTACAATTCGCGATTGATCTGCGCGTTGATGTGCTTTGCCATCTTGTCTGAAATCATCGGCCCGTGCTCCTGTTTGGGTGGGTCGTATAGGCGGACGTTGGAGAGATGCCATGCCGCCGGGATCGTCGTGGCAAGATCGACCCGACTGGGTCAGGTCGCCGGCAGCGACTGGTTGGCCGCTGTGGTCCGCGTAGGCCCACAAGGTGACAGTGCCGGGACGCTTTTCAAGCACACCTGGGGCAGGATTGGGGCCTTACCGGGACGCGCTGCCCCGTCACGGGGCGGCGGTGGCGGCATGGTGCGGGCAAACCGACGCGGCTTGACCCTCGGATTAGTTCAGCAATATCCGCGCCCATGTCTGGCCGGAGACCAGCAGCAGACCGAATTCCAGCGTTGGGTATCGCCCAGTGCGCCCGCCGGCAGGCAAGACCAGCGGTCGAGCCAGCCCGCTGGCACCGCTATACTGCCAGCGCACGACCGGCGCGCGATATTGCGCCGTTCTCACCCCGTCCACCGGAGCCGAGCAGCGTGATCGAGGCGCAGACCAACCCCTACCGCGGCGTCGACACGCGGGACCAGCGTCCCGTGGTTGCCGTCGCTGGGGCCAGCGGCTTTATCGGCACCGCGCTGTGCCCCCGGCTCGCCGATGATTATCGCGTCCTGGCGCTGACCCGCTCGCCGGCTCGGGCCAACACGCCGGACCCGAACAGCAGTATCGTCTGGCGCCATTGTGACCTGTTTTCGCTGCCAGAACTGACTGCGGCCCTGGCCGGGGTCGATTTTGCGGTCTGGCTGGTGCATTCGTTGGCCCCCTCGTCGCGTCTCACGCAGGCTCGCCCGCGCGACCTGGACCTGGCACTGGCGGATAATTTCGCCCGCGCCGCCGCCGCTAACGGGATCAGGCAGATCCTGTGTATCGGTGCGGTGCTGCCCCCGGGTTACCGGATTGCGCCGCTGCTTTGGAGCCGCCGCGAAGTCGAACTGGTCCTGGCCAGCCAGGGCACCCCGGTGACCGCATTGCGTGCCAGCCTGGTGATTGGTCCCGGCGGCACCGGGCCCGCGTTGCTGCTGGACCTGGTGCGGCGACTGCCCGTGCTGTTGCTGCCGGCGGCGGCGCAGTCGATCACCCGCCCCATTGCCCTGGCCGATCTGGTGCGGGCGATCCTGCTGTGCCTGGGGGAGCCGGCTCGCTATCGGGGCGCCTTCGATGTGGGTGGCGCCGAGCTGCTGAGTTATGCCGACATGCTGACGCAGACCGCCGCGGTCCTGGGCCGGCGCCGGCGGTTGCTTTCAGTGCCGCTGCTGCCGCTGTGGCTGGTGGGTCTGGTGGCGCGCCTGGCCAGCGGCGCCCCGGCAACGATGACCGGGGCCATCGTCGAGGCCTTGCCGGAGGCGCTGCCGTTGCAGGACAACCCGGTGCAGCGGGCCATTCAGCCCGCAGCCCTGGGTTTTCAGGCCGCCCTGACAACCGCCATCGACCCGGAACAGGGCCGGCTGCGGCCGAATCCGCGCCGGGCCTTGCAACCGCGCGATCGCATCCTGATGCGCCAGCAGGCGCGGGTGCGCTCGATCCAGCGAGTAATCATGCCGCCAGGGCAGACCGCGGCCTGGGTGGCAGGGAACTACTTTCGCTGGCTCGGGCGCTGTTGCTGGCCCTTGGTGCAGACCCGGATTGCTGACGATGGCAGTGTCAGCGTCGGTGTGCGGCTGCCGCGGTTGACGCTCTTGCACCTGGTGCCAGAGCGCGCCGCGAGCAGTCCGGCCCGACAGGTCTACCGGGTTGCCGGGGGTCTCCTGGCACGGCGGGCCGCTGCGCGCGCGGACAGCGAGGCAATCGCAGGTAGCCAACTGCGCCCGCGCTTCGAGTTCCAGGCCCTGTTGGATGGTCGCTATACCATGACCGCCATCCATGACTACGCCCCTGCCCTACCCTGGTATCTGTATCTGCCGACCCAGGCCCTAGCGCATCGTTGGGTCATGGCCCGCTATCAGCGCCGACTGGCACGGCTGACGCGCTGATGGTTCGGGACGCCATTGAGACGGACAGCAGCTGGACACGCGCGTGGCCAGTGTCCGCAGACGCTGTCCTCACTGGCAACAGTTGGGGATTCTCAGCCGGCCACCGGCATCGCCGCGCCTTGCCAGTAACGTATCGCGGCCCGGTTGGTCCAGGACGAGGCGAGCGCCAGGGCCCGCTCCAGCGGCAGCCAGACGCAGGCGCTGTGCTCGCGCGGATTGAGCCGGATCAGCCGGCGGCCCGGCAGCGGCAACACGAACCAGTGCTCGCGATTGAAACAGACGCCGGGGGCATAGCGACGTCGCCACGCGCGCACGATCGGAAACAGCCGCGATTGGCGCAGATCGATCAGCCCACCGCCTGCCATCAGTCCGGTCTCTTCGCGCAGTTCGCGCACGGCGGCGTTGCGCGGGGATTCGCCCGGACGCAGACTGCCGGTCACCGATTGCCAGAAGCCGGCTGGCTGCACCCGGTTGAGCAGCAGGAACTCGCCCGCAGCAGTGCACACCAGCACCAGCACCGAGACCGGACGCTTGCGCCTGGGCGGCCGGCCCGGCCGGGACGACTCGGAGTGCTGTCTTGCCATGGCCTCATCAGAGTCTGTCATGGGTTCGGTGGCAGGGGATGGTCCCGTCGGCAACGGCGCCGCGTCGGCAGCGCGGGCTAAGGCTGCTGCTGTCACCACCTGCAGGTCCACGCCGGCCATCGATCAGGCCCGCAACTTGATGCGCAGCGCCAGTTCCTGCAGCTGCGCCGGGTCCACCGCCGAGGGGGCATCGGTGAGCAGGCAGGCGGCGGTCTGGGTCTTCGGGAAGGCCATCACATCGCGGATGGACTGGCTCCCGGTCATCAGCATCACCAGCCGGTCGAGTCCGAACGCGATGCCGCCGTGGGGCGGCGCCCCATACTTCAAGGCATCGAGCAGAAAACCGAAGCGCGCCTCGGCCTCCTCGTCGCTGATGTTCAGTAGCCGGAACACCCGCCGCTGCACCGCCTCGCGATGGATACGGATGGAGCCGCCACCGACCTCAGTACCGTTCAACACCAGGTCATAGGCGCGCGACTGGCAACCACCAGGATCACTCTCCAGCCGCTGGAGCTGATCCTCCTTGGGCGCGGTGAAGGGATGGTGCAGCGCCACCCAGCGCCCGGTGTGTTCGTCGTGCTCGAACATCGGGAAGTCGACTACCCACAGCGGGCGCCAGTCGCCCTCCAGCAGGCCGCGGTCGCGGCCCACCCGCACCCGCAACGCCCCCAGCGCCTCGTTGACCACCCGCGCCTGATCGGCGCCGAAAAAGATCAGATCCCCATCCGCAGCCCCGGTCCGGGCCATGATGCCCGCGATGCAGGCATCTGGCAGGAACTTGAGGATGGGCGATTGCAATCCGCCGGCCCCCTGCCCGTCCCAGGCGTTGACCTTGACATAGGCCAGTCCCTTCGCGCCGTAGATGCCGACAAACTTAGTGTAGTCATCAATCTCCTTGCGGGTCAGCGCCGCTCCGCCGGGCACCCGCAGGGCCGCCACGCGACCATTTGGGTCTTGCGCCGGCGCGGCGAAGACCTTGAATTCCACCCCCTCCATCAGGTCCCCCACGTCGATCAACTCCAACGGAACGCGTAGGTCGGGGCGGTCGGAACCATAGCGACGCATGGCCTCGGCATAGGTCAGGCGCGGGAAGGGGTCCGGCAGCACGACCCCCAGGACCTCCTGGAACAGACGGCGGATCATCTCTTCCATCAGCAGGATCAGTGCCTGCTCGTCGAGGAACGAGGTCTCGATGTCGAGCTGGGTGAACTCGGGCTGACGGTCGGCGCGCAGATCCTCGTCGCGGAAGCAGCGGGCGATCTGATAGTAGCGATCGAGACCGGCCATCATCAGCAACTGCTTGAACAACTGCGGCGACTGCGGCAAGGCATAGAACTCGCCCGGATGAATGCGGCTCGGCACCAGATAGTCGCGGGCGCCCTCGGGGGTGGACTTAGTCAGGATGGGCGTCTCAATGTCCAGGAAACCCTGCTCGTCGAGGAACTGCCGCAGGGCCTGGGTGATGCGGCTGCGCAGACGCAGGCGCTGCTGCATCTCGGGGCGGCGCAGATCGATATACCGATAGCGCAGGCGCACCTCTTCACCCACGTCGGCATGGTAGTCGTCGAGCTGAAACGGCGGGGTCTCGGCGGTGTTCAGCACAGTCAGCCCGGTGCCTAGCACCTCCACCTCGCCGGTACGCAGGTTCGGGTTCTCGGTACCGGCCGGGCGGCGGCGGACACGGCCCGTGACCGCCAGCACATATTCACTGCGGACCTGCTCGGCACGCGCGAAGGTGTCGGGGCGGTCGGGGTCGAAGACCACCTGCACCAGGCCCTCGCGGTCGCGCAGGTCGATGAAGATCACCCCGCCATGGTCGCGCCGCCGCTGCACCCAGCCGCACAGCCGGACCTCCTGATCGATCGCGCCACTCTCTAGCTCGCCGCAATAATGACTGCGCATGCCGTTCGCTCTTGCCTGGTGAGACGCTGATGGGGATGGCCCGCACGGGGGATGACGCGGCGGGACCGGGATGGCGATGGGCAGCCAGCCGCCACCCGAAAAAGCCTATCAGGTTAGCGGTGCGCGCGGGTCGGCGCAAGCGGCGGCGGAGATGCCGGGGATGGCGTCCGTTGCGCTGCGCCAGCATGCTCTGCAGGTTGCGCGGCGCACAGTGGACCAGCGAATTGCGGCGGAGGTGAAGCAATGGGCGGCCTGAACAGGCAGGAGCGAGGCAAGATGTGTTGACGACTCCGGGGACCTGGCCCCGATCGCGGCAACCCTGACCCGGCAGGCCCAGCCTACCCGCCGGCGCGAGGTCGATGAGAGGGTGCCGATGGTTCGCGGACCGATGGTTCGCGGACCGGTTCGCGGACAGGCACCAGCCCGACGGCTGGTCAGTTTCCGGTGGGCACCGACGCCTTCGCGCTCGCTGGCGCACTCGCCGGGGCAGCAGGGGCCGGCTTGGGCGGCGGGGCCTGGGTGGCAGCCTTGTCCGCGGCCGGCTTGTCGGCCCCCGCGTCCTTGGGCTTGTCGCCGCTATCGGCCAGATTGCGCTGGCCGGCCTTTTTGAAATCGGTCTCGTACCAGCCACTGCCCTTGAGCCGGAAGGCCGGGGCGGTGAGCAGTTTCTTCAGGGCCGGCGCACTGCAGGCCGGGCAGTCCACCAGTGGCGGGTCGCTCAGCTTCTGCAGGGCGTCTAGTTCATGGCCACACTCGGCGCAGCGATAGGCGTAGATTGGCATCGGGGCAGTCCTCTGGGTTCGGTCACCGCATGGAAATCGGTAAACTGGCGCGGATTGTAGGGCTGTAGGCTGGTTTTTCAATGGGCTCACTTAGACCGGCCGGGCGGCGCCCCATGGCCCGACCCAACCCGAATCCCTGGCCGGTATGCGGCCAGAATGCGAGAGGAATCCATGCGCGGACCGATCAAGAAGACCCTGAGTTGGCTACATCGTTGGGGCACACTAGCCGCCCTGCCCCTCTTTGCCGTCATCATCGTCAGCGGCCTGGTGCTGGCTGCCGAGCCGATCCTGCGCGACCTGCTCGCGCCGCCGCCAGCGACGTCGCCAGTGCCGGTAGAGCGGTTGATTGCGGTGCTGGAGACAATCGATCCGCGTGGGCAGGCACGGGCACTGCAGGTCGAGGCTGGCGGACAACTCGCGGTCGAATTCAGCCGCCAGGGCCAGCGGGAGATGCAGGTCTTCGATCTCGCCAGCGCCGCAGCACTGGGGCCGCGCCCGGTGGTGGCCGGGTTCTTCCATACCATCGCCACGCTACACAAGAGTCTGCTACTCGATGCCGACTGGCTGGTGGAATGGGCAAGCTATGCCATGCTGCTGGTGTTGTTGCTCGGCCCTTGGTTGGCCTGGCCGCGCCGGCGGCGCTCGCTGCTGGGCTGGCACATCCTGAGCGGCTGGATCGGCCTACCGCTGGCCCTGTTGCTGGCGGTGACCGGGGTCCTGCTGGCGCTGGACCTGGGCACTGCGCCCCTGCCGCCGATCGATCGCGACGCCCGGCCGATGCCGCTGACGCTGGCCCTGGAGCGCGCCGCGCAGCGCGGCCGGATGGAGCGCATCGTGCGCGCCGAGCGCCTGCAGCGGGCGGCGGTGGCGGTCACCGGGCGCGATGACCTCGGTCAGAACACCCTGGTCGTGACCCGCACCGAGATCGCCCGGGTACCGCGCTGGCCGGGGCTGGTGCAGCAACTACACGCAGGTAGTTGGGCCGGCGCCTGGTCCGGCGCGCTGAATCTCGTCGGGGCGCTGTTGCTCGCCTTTCTGCTCTATTCTGGCGTCGATAGCTGGTGGCGCCGCCAGTGGCGACGGCGTACCGCGAAGGCCCGGCGGGCAGCGCAAACGACCGGGGGTTGACGGGTAATATCAGAGGCCTATAGTTGGGTAACGGCAGCGGCCTGATATTGCCATCAGAATTTTTTATGGCAGAGCCGCCGACGCCAGTTTCTGTCCACCCGCCACGCGGAGGCTGCTATGCCCAGCGCGCAACGCCCTGTCGCCCGCCCGACCCACCGCCCTGCCGGTGCTGTCCATCCCGTATCGGTTCATCACGCCCTGCCCATGGATGCCGACGGCTTCCTGCTCGACCCCTCCCTGTGGAGCGAGGCGATGGCCTGCCTGATCACGGCCATCGACGGCCGCGGCACCCTGGAGGCCGACCATTGGTCGGTGATCTACTACCTGCGCGAGCACTTCCTCACCTACGGCGCGCTGCCGCCGGTCTCCCAGCTCTGCCGTGCCCACGGTATGCAGCGCGATCGGGTCAAGGCCCTGTTCGGCTCCTGCCGCGCGGCTTGGCGCACCGCCGGCCTGCCCCACCCCGGGGCCGAGGCCCTGGCCTACATGTCCTGAAGCTGGCGCGCCGCGGGCAGCGCCAGCCTACATCTCGAACTCGCCGCCGTAGGGCTGTGGGCCTTCCACCACCGGCAGGGTGAGTTCGTTGCCCCAGTGCGACCAGCCGCCGTTGTAGAGGCGCACATCGGAGTAGCCCAGGTGCTTCAACTGCATGTAGGCCAGGCCCATCCGGAAGCCATCATGGCAGTAGGCGTAGACGGTCTGGTCCTGATCGATGCTGGCATAGAGCCGGCGCAGGGCCTCATCGTCGCGCCATTTGCCGGTCTGGCCATCGACCCCATCGAGGCTGACGATGTTGACCGCCCCCGGGATGTGCCCGGCCAGGATCGAATGGCGGATCACCTCGCCGGTATACATGTCCGCCGGGCGGGCATCAAGCAACACCACCCGCGGATCGCGGCGCGAGACCACATCATCGTAGACCGCTGTCCATTCCACGAACAGATCCGGATTGGCCTCCTGCAGGGTCACCGTGCCAGGCTTCGGGGCCGGGGTGGGGTCGGTGGTCAACTCGTTGAAGACGCTCCACTCCAGGGTGCCGCCGTTCAGCACCTTCACCCGCTCCATGTCGAAGCCGTAGAGATCGAGCAGGAAATATAGCCGTGCCGCCAACGCGGTGCTGGCATCGTCGTAGAGGACCAGGGTGGAATCGTCGTTCACGCCCCAGCGCCGCAAGGTCTGCTGAAAGGCCTCGCGCGACGGGAAGCGCATGATCGGACTGGCCTCATTCGCGCCGAGGTCACGGAAACGCTGGACCTGGATCGCCCCGGGGATATGGCCGACGGTGTAATGGCGGTGGGGATGGTAGCGTACCTCCAGGACGATGAGCCCATTGTCGTCGAGGTGATCGGCCAACCAGTCGGCATCGACCAGGAATGCGGGGGCCGCGAGCACCGCCAGCGGCAGCAGGGTCAGGCCCAGCAGCAGGGCGGCACGGAGTTGGACAGGGTGACAGGACATGCTGAGGTCTCGCACTGCAATATGGCGAGGCCCGGCGCTGCCGGGCCATGGGATGGCACGCCGGTGCCGACGGCACCGGCGAGTTCAGGCGCCGTCGTTCAGGCGCTTAGGAGCCGCTTGATCTCTTCCACCGAGAGCAACCGGCCGGCGCTCTTGACCTCGCCATCGACGGCCAGGGCCGGGGTGCTCATGACGCCGGCATCGATGATCGCGTTCATGTCGGTGATTTTTTCGAGTTCGTAATCCAGCCCGAGGGCGTTGGCAGCCTCGGCGCTGTGCTGGGCCAGCGCGTTGCACTTGGCACAGCCGGAGCCGAGGATTTGCAGTTTAATCATCAGTGTTGACTCCAGTAGAAGGTGAGGACTGCCCCGGGACCCGGCAGTGTCCTTGCGGCTAGCCGACCAGGCTCCCGAACAGCAGCCCGCTGAGGGCAGCCATGATGACCACCAGCAGGGCATAGACCAGGGTCTTTTCGGTGCCGAGGATGCCGCGGATCACCAGCAGATTAGGCAGCGACAGCGAGGGTCCGGCCAACAGCAGGGCGAGGGCCGGCCCCTGCCCCATGCCGGCCCCGAGCAGGCCCTGCACGATCGGTACCTCGGTCAGTGTGGCGAAGTACATCAGCGCCCCTACCAGGGCCGCGAACAGGTTCTCGCGCCAGCCATTGCCGCCCACCGCGGCCGCGACCCAGGCCGACGGGATCATGCCCTCCTGACCCGGCCGCCCCAGCAAGAAGCCGGCTAGCACCACACCCACCAACAGCAGCGGCAGAATCAGCTTGGCAAAGCCCCAGGTCTCGGCGAGCCATTCGCGCCCCTCCTCCGGCGCCTGCCGCGACCCCAGCGCAGCGGCCAGGGTCACCCCTAGCACCCCGGCAGTGAAGGCCAGTTCCGGCTGTTGCGGCCGCCACCAGGCGAGCAGCCAGGCCAGTAGCGCCCCCGCCGCCAGTGGAAGCCAGGGCCAGCGCCAGCGCCAGGCCAACAGTAGCGCCAGGGCCAGTCCCAGCAGCGCGGTGATGATCCATTTCCAGCGATAGATTGCCTGCCAGGGACCGGCCTCAGCACTGGTATCAGTCCCGCCGGCCGGCGCCCAGTTGGCAAACACCAGGATCGCGATCAACAGCGCGAAGAAGACCAGGCTCTCGCCCAGCGGCCGGCCACGCTCGCCACTCAGCAGGAACCCGCGCTGGTGCGCGGCCCGCGCCTGCTCTTCGCGCCGGTACAGCAGCTGCATCGCCAGCCCGATGACCAGCGCAAAGGCAATCGCCCCGAGCGCCCGCGCCAGGCCCAGCTCCGGCCCCAGGATGCGGGCCGTCAGCACGATCGCCAGCACGTTGATGGCCGGACCGGAATAGAGGAAGGCCACCGCTGGCCCCAGCCCGGCCCCGCGTCGGTAGATGCCGCCGAACAGGGGCAACACGGTGCAGGAACAGACCGCCAGCACCGAGCCCGACACCGAGGCGACCCCGAATGCCGCCACCTTGGGCGCGCTCGGTCCCAGCCAGCGCAGCACCGCATCCTTGCTGAGAAAGACCGCGATCGCACCGGCGATGAAGAAGGCCGGCACCAGACAGAGCAGCACATGCTCGCGGGCATACCACCGCAGTAGCGACAGGCCTTCCAGCACCGCCTGATCGAAACGGGGGGTCCCGACGGGCAGGAACCAGGCCAGCAGGAACACCGCCAGCATCGCGGCCAGCCATTTCGTCTCGTCGGGATGGGCGCGGATCGCCGCCAGCAGCCGCCTGGGCGCCGCTGGCGAGCGGGTCACGGCGGACGCGGCGGTGGTCGGGTTCGAGCCGGACATATATGGCGAAGCAGATAGGTTGTCGGTGGCGCAAGTGTCCGATCAAGGCCGGCCGTTTGTCCAGTCCCGGCGTGCCGCATTGCGACCCAGCGATCGTTCAGATGGGTGCCAGTGCGCACCGCCATCTGCGCCAGCGGCTACAACCCGGCATCCCGTCCGGTTGTGGCAATGCAACCGGCAGCCACCTGTACCGGTCTGTAGCCTGGATTTGCGACCCCGCCCGACCATCAAGGAGTTCACCATGCTGATCAAGCGCCCCCCGACGATCCCCGCCGCCGCCATCACCCCGCCCGCGGTCTACGCCCGCCGCCGCGAGTTCCTGCGCACTGCCGCCCTGGCCGGTCTCGGTGCGGGGCTCGCCGGCGCATTGCTGCGGCCGGGCACCGCCGCCGCCCGGACCGCGCGGACCCCTGACCCGGAGCGGGTGATTGCCGGGATCATCCCCAGTGCCTACTCCACCGATGAGGCCTGGACCAGTTTCGAAGACATCACCAAGTACAATAATTTCTACGAGTTCGGCACCGAGAAGTTCAATCCCTGGCGCAATGCCGGCGCCCTGCGCACCCGGCCCTGGACCGTCGTCGTCGACGGCGCCTGTGCCCGCCCGGGCGAGATCGGCATCGAGGACATCCTGCGCGACTTCACCCAGGAGGAGCGGGTCTATCGACTGCGCTGCGTCGAGGCCTGGTCGATGGTGGTGCCCTGGGTCGGGTTTCCGCTCGGAGACCTGCTGCGGCGCTTCGAGCCGAGCGCCAACGCCAAGTATGTCGCCTTCGAGACCCTCTACGACCCCAAGCAGATGCCAGGCCAGCGCCGGCCAGTGCTGCAATGGCCCTATCGCGAGGGGCTGCGGATGGATGAGGCCATGCACCCGTTGACCATCCTGGCCACCGGGCTCTATGGCGAGATCCTACCCAATCAGAATGGGGCCCCGCTGCGGCTGGTGGTGCCTTGGAAATACGGCTTCAAGAGCATCAAGTCGATCGTGCGGATCAGTTTCAGTGAACAGCAGCCGCCGACCGCCTGGAATCAGATGCAGCCGGATGAATACGGCTTCTATGCCAATGTCAATCCCCATGTAGATCATCCACGCTGGAGTCAGAAAAGCCATCGTATCATCGGCGAGGGACTGTTCTCGCCCAAGCAGCCGACGCTGCTGTTCAATGGCTATGCCGACGAGGTGGCACCCCTATATGCTGGGATGAACCTGCGGCGGTTCTACTGAGATGGCCGAGATCTCGACGCCGGCGCGCCGGACCGCAGGCGGTTGCACTGGTGATGCGCTGCGCTGGGTGCAGCCCCTGCTGTTCGTCCTCTGCTTGCTGCCGCTGACCTGGCTGCTGTTTGCCGCCCTCGGCGGCCGGCTCGGCCCCAACCCGGTCGAGGAGATCACCCACGGCACCGGTGAGTTCGGATTGCGCCTGTTGCTTGCCACCCTCGCCATCACCCCGCTGCGGCGCCTCACCGGCTGGGCCTGGCTGATCCGCCTGCGGCGGATGCTGGGGCTGTTCGCATTCCTCTACGCCAGCCTACACCTGGCCACCTACCTGTGGCTGGATCAGTTCTTCGACTGGCACGCAATTCTCGATGACATCGTCCGGCGGCCTTATATCAGCGTCGGCTTTGGCGCCTTTGTCCTGATGATCCCGTTGGCAGTGACCTCGACCAAGGGATGGGTCCGGCGCCTGGGACGGCGCTGGCGTCAGTTGCACCGGCTGGTCTATCCGATCGCCATCCTCGCGGTGCTGCATTTTCTCTGGTTGGTCAAGGCCGATCTGCTCCAACCCGGCATCTATGCCGGCATCCTGACCCTGCTGCTGCTGGCGCGGCTGCCATTGCCGGGGCGCACCCCGGCGGACCGGCCCAGCGCGAGGACCGCGACCCGCCCGCGGCGGGATGTCACCGCGGGATGACCAGTGGCACGGCCGGCCGGACCCGGCCAGCCAAGCTAAGCGAGCCCAGCCACATCCGGCAGCGTCTTTGCGGCAAGACGCGCCGATATCGGCTACCCTGACCCGCCTGCCGATGCGCTGCCGATGCTGAGCCAGGTCCGGAGCCGTACCCGTGCAACCCCTGCTGTCCCCGCTGGGCTGGCGCCTGCTGCGCCCGCTGCTGTTCGCACTCCCACCCGAGCGCGCCCATGAACTGACCATGGCCCTGGCGGCACACTGGTCGACCCGCTTCGACGGCCGCCTCGCGCCCGCCGACACAGCGCATGCCCCGCACCTGGCGCGGCGGCATCTGGGCCTCAGCTTTCCCAACCCCATCGGCCTGGCGGCCGGGCTCGACAAGGACGCGGTGGCGGTGCCGCTGTGGCAGGCGCTGGGCTTTGGCTTCATCGAGGTGGGTACCGTGACCGCCCGCCCCCAGCCGGGCAATCCGCGCCCGCGGCTGTTCCGGCTGCCCGCCGATGCCGCCCTCATCAATCGCATGGGGTTCAACAACGCGGGGGCCGCCGCGATGGCGACCCGGCTGCAACGGCTGCGTGCCCGCAACCTGTTACAGGTGCCCCTGGGGGTGAACATCGGCAAGTCCAAGGCGGCCCCGGCGGACGCGGCCGCGGCGGATTATCGCCACAGCTTCGAGCAACTGGGGGCGCTGGCCGATTATGTCGTCGTCAACATCTCCAGTCCCAATACCCCGGGGCTGCGCGACCTGCAGACCGTGGCCGAGGTGGGACGTCTCTTGGAGGCCATACAAGCCCCGAATCAGCGCCTGGAACGGCCGCGCCCGCTGCTGCTCAAGCTGGCCCCCGACCTGTCCGCGGCCGCGGCCGTGGACTGCGCCCGCGCCGCCCGCGATGGCGGTGCGGCCGGACTGGTGCTGACCAATACCACGGTATGCTGGGACGGGCTGATCAGCCGCACCGACCGGATCGGCGCTGGCGGTGCCGGCGGCGGACTGTCCGGTGCCCCACTCCTGCGGCGCAGCACGGCACTACTGCAGACGGTGCGGGCGGCGCTGGGGGCAGATCCCCTGTTGATCGGCGTCGGCGGCGTCAGCGACGCGGCCGGGGTGGCGGCCAAGTTGGCCGCCGGGGCCGACCTGATCCAGGTCTATACCGGCCTGATCTATCAGGGACCGGGCCTAATCCGCCGACTGTTGGCGACCTGGCCGCGCCAGCCGGCCTGAGGCAGCGCCAGCACGGTCCTATTGACGGCCGGCCGGCCGCCCTCAGGGCAGATCGAACAGCAGGATCTCGGCCGCTTCGATGCCCGAGATGGTCAACCGGCTACCAGGATCGATGCAGGCGGCATCGCCGGGGCCAAGCCGCGTTGCCCCGACCTGCACCTGTCCGCTGGCCACCTGCAGATAGCCCGGGCCGGTATTGGTCAGGCGCGTCTCCACCCGCGCCCCCGGTGCCAGCAGGGCAGCGGAGAGCAGGCCGTCCTGATGGCTGCCGACCGAGCCGTCGCGGCCGTCCGGCGAGACCAGCAGGGTGAGCCGATCCTGCCGTGACGCGGCCGGAAACTGCCGCTCCGTATACCGAGGGGCAACGCCAGCACGGTTGGGCAGCAGCCAGATCTGTAGCAGATGGGTCGGCGCGCTGGCAGACGGATTGAACTCGCTGTGACGGATACCGGTACCGGCACTCATGTGCTGGAGATTGCCAGAACGGATCTCGGCCCCGTTGCCGAGGCTGTCGCGATGGGCAAGCGCGCCGTCTAGGATCCAGGTGACGATCTCCATATCCTGATGGCCGTGCATCGGGAAGCCGCCGCCGGGGGCGATGCGGTCCTCGTTGATGACGCGCAAGTTGGAGAGCCCCAGCCGGTCCGGGTTCTGATAATCGCCGAAGGCGAAGCTGTGGCGGCTGTCGAGCCAGTCAAGCCGGGTCTGGCCGCGGCTGTTGGCGGGGCGAATGCTGAGCATGGACGGACCTCCTGAGGATGCAATCATGGCTGCTCAGATGGCAGCGGCCGACCCCGCTTGCGAGCCGCGGCCGCAGGACAGAGCATTGCCCGCGAGGCAACAGTGCCGGCGGCGCACCCGGGGTTGACCGCCCCGGGCGGGCGCGGCCGACTCAATCCAGCTCGATCCACACTGGGCAATGGTCCGAGGGGCGGTCCAGGGCGCGGATCGCATAGTCGATGCCCGCACCGCGCAGGCGCTCGCGCAGCGGGGCGCTGATCAGGATCAGATCGATGCGCAGGCCACGACGGGGATCGCGCTCGAAGCCGCGGGAGCGATAATCGAACCAGCTAAACGCGTCCGCGGCCGCCGGATGCACCAGCCGGTAGGCGTCCAGCAGACCCCAGTCGGTGAGGGCCGCGAGCCATGCCCGCTCCTCCGGCAGGAAGCTGCATTTGCCAGTCTTGAGCCAGCGCGCAGCGTTCTCGGCCCCGATGCCGATGTCCAGGTCGAGCGGCGCCACGTTCATATCCCCCATCAGCACCAGGTTCTGCCCGGGCTTGAAATGGCTCCTCAGGTAGGCCGCCATCCCGGCATAGAATTGCTGCTTGCCGGGAAACTTGACCGGATGCGCGCGGCTCTCGCCCTGTGGGAAATAGGCATTGATCACCGTCAGCGGCGCCCCGTCCGGCAGCCGATAGATGGCGGTGATGGCCCGGCGCTGGGCCTCGGGTGGTTCTCCCGGCAGGCCCTTGTGGACCGCCTCCGGGGCCATGCGCGACAACAGGGCAACGCCGTAGTGCCCCTTCTGGCCATGAAAGCAGGGCCGGTAGCCGAGCGTCTCCACCAGCTCGACCGGGAACAGCTCATCGGCCACCTTACATTCCTGGATGCCGATCAGATCCGGATCGTGCCGGGCCTTGAGCGCCTCCAGTTGATGGGGTCGGCTGCGGATGCCGTTGACATTGAAGGAGACCAATCTAGGCATACGGGTAATTCGGGGCAGATGACGGGAGATTGGCCGCCCTCGCGGCCGCTGGGCGGGGCTGCGACTGGGGCTAACCGGGGCTGACTGGGGCGGTGGCGCTTACCAGACACCGCACAGGTCTTGGTAACCGAGTTCTCGACCATGCTCATAGGCACGGCCCCAAGGCAGCGTGGCCTGATCGCGGGTGCTATCGTAGGGGTCAGACCCGATGATGCGGTCGACCTCATCGGCAAAGCCACGCTCGCGAAGGGCCGCGGCCATGCCATTGGCGTAGCCGCGGTTGTACCAGCCCTGCGGGTCATCCTGCTGATCCAGGTAATCCGCCGTCTCCGTGGCCAGTTCGTTCAGCAGGTCGAGCAGTTCGGCAATCAGTTCGGCAGACGGCATGGTTGCTCAGTCCTGGTACAGATGCGGCCCCCAGCCCAGCTCGCGCGCGCGGCGAATGGCGGCGCCATAGATGCGTTGATGGCGCTCGCGCAGGTCTGCCGGCAGCCGCGAGGCCAGATGGCCGAAGGGCTGCCAGGCACGACTGACCTGGTCGTAGAGCTGATCGATGCGGTCCACCGACCAGCCGGCGCAGGTCTCGGTGTCCGGGATCAGCCCGAACACCTGGGCATCGCGCACGATATTGCCGGTGGGCGTCATGCCGCCGTAGGCATCCTCGTCGAGGCCGATGTAGGTCTTGTTACGTAGCATGGGAGCATTCGGTGCGATGTGGGACAGGCTGCAATTCTGACCCAGCGGCGGATACGTTACCATCACGCCGCCGGCCAAGGCGCCGCGCGCTCCCCATGGCTAGGCCGCTGACGCACCCGCCGCCGGCTCCTGCCCGCCGCCGGCGCTGCCGCCGCCATCCTCACCCGCTGTCACCAGGAGACCGCTTTGAATTCCGAGACCCTGATCGATCTGATCCGCCATGGCGAGCCCGTCGGCGGCCGCATGATCCGCGGCCAGAGTCGTGATCATCCGCTCAGCACCCTGGGCTGGCAGCAGATGCGCGCGGCAGTCGGCGACGCCCCCCCCTGGGATCAGATCATCTCCTCGCCCATGGCACGCTGCCGCGAGTTCGCCTGCGACTATGCCGGCCGCCACGGGCTGCCGCTTGCGATCGACCCCGAGCTGCGCGAGATCGGGATGGGCGACTGGGAGGGACACCGCCCGGAGGATATCGCCCTGGCCGAACCCGACGCCTTCGCCGCCTTCCAGGAGGACCCACTGGCCAACCGCCCGCCGGGCGGCGAGCCGCTGCTGCCGTTTCAGGAACGGGTCTGGGATGCCTATGCCCGCCAACTTGCCAGCTATCCGGGCAGACACCTGCTGATCGTCTGCCATGGCGGCGTCTCGCGGGCGATCGTCGGCCATGTTCTGGGGGCGGCACCGCGTTCTTGGTACTGGATCCAGATCGAATACGCCGGCCTCACCCGCATCCATCATCGCCACTACGGCGCCAGCATCGACTACGTCAACGCCCGCCGCCTGCGCTGAACCGTCCCTGCCTGCCGCCCACCACGCGGCCGCCGCCCTGAGCCAACTCATTGATATCGTGGTGCCGGTCTATGGCATCGTGCTGGTGGGTTTTCTGTATGCCCGCCGCCACGGCCCCGACCTTGCCACCGCCAATCGCCTGAACCTGGACGTCTTTACGCCAGCACTGATCTTCGACGTGCTGGCGGCGCACGACTTCCAACTGACCGCCTATCTCGACCTGGCCGGCGCCGGCTTAATCGTGGTGCTCGGCTCCGGGGTCATCGCGCTCGGCGCCAGCCGGTTACTCGGCATCGCCCCGCGCACCCTGGTACCGCCGATGATGTTCGTTAATTCCGGGAACATGGGGCTGCCGCTGGCAGTGCTCGCCTTCGGCGAGGGTGCGCTGGGAGCGGCTGTGGTGCTGTTCATGGTCGAGAACCTGCTGCACTTCACCCTGGGCGTGCGCCTGCTCGACCGCCACGGCCATCCGCTAGCGGTGCTGCGGTTACCGATGGTGCAGGCCTGCCTGCTCGGCATTGCCGCCTCGCTGAGCGGGCTGCGCCCGCCGATCGCCATCGCCACCGGGGTGCATCTACTCGGCCAGGTGGCGATCCCGCTGATGCTGTTCGCACTCGGGGCCAGGCTCACCGACGCCGACCGCGGCCAGTGGCGGTTCGGTCTGCTCGGTGCCCTGCTGCGCCCGGTGAGCGGGCTGTTGGTAGCGCTGCCGCTGTGGTGGCTGTGGTCATTGCCGGAACCGCAGCCGTCCCTGCTCCTGCTGTTTGCGCTGTTGCCGCCGGCGGTCCTCAATTACATCTTCGCCGAACGCTACGACCAGGCCCCGGCCAGCGTCGCCGCCATCGTCATCTGGGGCAACCTGGCCAGCCTGCTGATCCTGCCGCTTGCGCTGCTGCTGTTGCTGGGGCCGTGACCGGGACCAGGCGGCTGAG
>REDK01000024.1 GCA_007693535.1 Chromatiaceae bacterium | reverse complement strand
ACCACGAAGGACACGAAGAGCACGAAGAAGACATGCGCTGGATTTCAGCGAGTTTGGATGTGTGTTCCCCCTTCGTGTGCTTCGTGTCCTTCGTGGTGCAATCGCTTCCTGCCGATTCAAGAGATCACTTCACCGTTCCCGGAGCCTGGGCGCCAGCGCCGTTCTGCTCGGGGCCTTGATCGTTATCGCAGGTAGCGGCTCGGGCGCCCTGCGGGCACCCGGGCCGGCACGGTGATGCCCGCCACGGGTACGCCTCGACACGCGGGGGCCGGTCGGCATCACCGTGTCTCGGACACAACCCCACATCCCTCTCCCACACCGCAAAAGCACACTATGCAAAGACCTCGACAAGGCGCTAGACTTCGCTCACCACTGGATTCTGGACACCTGCACAGGACAGGCTTGCGCGCTACCCCACCCCCGCGCCAGCAACCCGATGGACGCCGAAGCATGACCTCGACCCTCACCGACACCGCGACTCCTTCTCCCGAGGTCCTCTTCCAAGAGATCGCAGGCGAGGCCGTCCTGCTGGACCTGGCCAGCGAGACCTACTTCGGCCTCGACGACGTCGGCACCCGCATCTGGCACCTCCTGCACGACCACGGCAGCCTGCGCGCCGTCTACGACAGCATGCTGAACGAATACGACGTCGAGCCCGCGCGGCTCGAGGACGACCTGCTCGCCCACGTCGCCCAACTCGCCGATGCCGGCCTGGTCACCCTTGGCGCAGCGGACCATGCGACGCCTTGAGCAATGGCTCAGCCTGGCCCCCGGGGAGCGCCGTCTGCTCCTGCGGCTGGCCCTCCTGCTGCCCCTGATCGGCGCCGCCCTGCGGCTCCTCGGGTACAACAGGTCCCGCACCCTGCTCGAACGGCTGTCGCAACCCTCCAAGCGACCCATCCCGCCGGACCCCACCGCCCCGACGGCCGACACCGCCCAACGCATCGCCCGACTGGTCAGCATCGCCGCCAACCACGGCCCGTACCGCGCCACCTGCCTACGCCAATCACTCGCGCTCTGGTGGCTGCTGCGCCGGCGCGGCATCCCGGCGGAGCTGCGGATCGGCGTGCGGAAAGAGCAGGGGGAGTTGCAGGCGCACGCTTGGGTGGAGCACGACGGCCAGGCCCTGAACGACGCCCAAGGCGTGACTGCGAGCTATGCAGCCTTCCAGCCATCTTTTCCCGCCGCTACGGTGAGCCGGGCATGAGTGGCATCTTCGGCCTCTTCAACCAGGATGGCGCCCCGATGTCAGACGGTGAGCTGGGCAATATGGCGGCCTTACTCGAACGCCGCGGCCCGGATCGCACCGGCCGGTGGCGCGACGGCGCGATCGGGTTGGGGCATACCCTGCTGACCACCACGCCCGAGGCCGTCTTCGAGCACCTGCCGCTCAAGCATGCCGAGACCGGCTGCGTCGTCACCGCCGACGTGCGCCTTGACAACCGCGCCGAGCTGCTGGCCGCCCTCGACATCGAAGCGCGTGCCCCATCGATCGGCGACGCCGAGATCATCCTAACCGCCTATCTCGCCTGGGGCGAGGGCTGCGTCGAGCGCCTGCTTGGGGACTTCGCCTTCGCCATCTGGGACCCGCGGCGGCGCACGCTCTTCTGTGCACGCGACCACTTCGGCATGCGGCCACTCTACTACCACCACACCCCCGGCCGCTTCCTCGCCTTTGCCTCCGAGCCGAAGGCCATCCTGGTGCTGCCGCAGACGCCCTACCGCATCAACGAGGGCCGCATCGCCGACTTCCTGGTCACCCAGCTGGAGGGCATCGACAAGACCAGCACCTTCTTCGAGGAGGTCTATCGCCTGCCGCCGGCGCACAGCGTCACCGTGACGCCGGAACAGATGCAGGTCCGGCGCTATTGGCGGCTCGAGCCCGGCGAGGAACTGCGGTTGCCCTCTAATGAAGCCTACGCCGAAGCCTTTCTCGAGGTGTTCACCGAGGCCGTGCGCTGTCGGCTGCGCAGCCAGGGGCCGGTCGGCTCGATGCTGAGCGGCGGCATGGACTCGGGCTCCGTGGTCGCGGTCGCGAAGGATCTTTTGGCCGATCAGGGTCGCGGCCCGTTGCCCACATTCTCAGCCCTGGGGCCGGACCCCGAGACCTGCGTCGAGACGCGCACCATCCATGCGGCGCTGACCATGGATGGGTTGGATCCGCACCTCATCCGGCACGATCGGCTGGACGAGCTACTGCCGGAGCTGGAGGACCTTACCTGGAACCTCGACGAGCCCTTCGATAACCACATGACCCTCCCGCGTGCTGTGTACCTCGCAGCACATCGCGCAGGCATCAAGGTGCTACTTGACGGTGTGGCTGGCGACATTGTGCTTGGCGAGGGGAGCCATATCGCCCGCCTGATCCGCCGCGGGCGGTGGCGAACGGCCTACCGCGAGGCCGTCGGGCAACAGCGGTTTTGGGGGAACGGTTATCCCGCCTGGCGTGAGCTGTATCGCGGGGTGCGCTCTGCGGTCGCAGTGCCCCCGATTCGGGAGGTCTATCGGCGCCTGCTGGGCCCAGCTCAGCTCCGGCGGCATTTGCTGCGGAACGCCCGGGATTCGCAAATTCATCCTGATTTCGCGTCGCGCGTTCGGCTCAGCGAGCGCTTGGGACGGCTGCATGCGCACGGTTCGGATACCGCGGCAGTTTCCTACGAAGTGGAACGGGCGCGCTCCATCGACCACCCGTACCTTACGGTGGGCCGAGAGCGCTACGATCGCGTCGCGTCTGCTGTGGCGGTCGAGCCGCGCGACCCGTTCCTCGATCGGCGGGTCGTCGAATTCTGCCTCTCACTGCCCGGCGAGCAGAAGCTTGCGGACGGCTGGCCCAAAATCGTGCTGCGCCGAGCGATGACGGGCCGCTTGCCCGATCCCGTGCGCTGGCGTACCGGCAAGGAACATCTAGGCTGGGTCTTCACAAGCGGATTGATGGCAAAAATGGAGGAGCGCTTGCGCGCGCTACTCGCGACCTACCAGATCCTGACCCTGCCATATTTGAGCCTCGATGAGGTTTGCCCTGCTTGGTGTGCGCAGCTCGAGCGTCCCGATACAGGCCAATGGCAAAATCTCTACGATGTCGCGCAACTTGCTGCTTGGTTAGGCTGGCACGCCAGAAGGTCACAGAAGTCGAACAAACACACTGTAATATCTCAGTCCATATAACCCAGATAGGAGACAAAGTCATGACAAGCCTGATCCGTAAAAGCCCGGAACAGAAATCCGACGAATCGAACCGAACTCGCTATCATTCGCCCCGATTGTCGGTTTATGGCGCCATTAGAGAGCTTACTCAGTCCGGGAGTAACGTTGGAACGGAAACCACCCAAGCCGATCCTAATTCCGCTGCCGGCATGAAGCGGCCTTGAGTCAGCTTGAGGTCCGCGGACACTCTAATCAATTGCGGGAGCAGAGGCGATCACGAGCAGGGTCGGTGCTTGCGATCCAGCACCGGTACATAGTGATGTCCGCTTGGCTGGATTGCGGTGACGGTCGACGTCGACTTCAGGGCAAGAGTTGGCCGGTTGCAATGGATATCCAACGGCTGGCGCTGCAGTGCTGAGCAGATCGTCGGCCAAGCCGGTTTTTCTGCGTGGACATTCGATGCTTCGTGTGACCGCTCGGCGGGCTGACTGCGGCGTTGAGCGGCGGCGCTGAAGGGCCGTCGAGATTGTCGCGCTCCCGGCATGTTGGATGCCAAGACCCCGCTCGTCGGCGATCAGTTAGGTTGATGCGATGGATGACTGTGGGGCCGGCGGGTACCGGGCGCGAGCATGTGATGGCGTCCGACAGTGGCTGGGACCAGGGCTCGGATACCCTGCGGTTTGCCGACGTCAACCTCGATGGGCGCCCCGGTCCTCTTTCACGGCGCTTGCCGGGTCCCATTGTCACTCAAGCGTTGAGTTGCATCGCCATGGCTAAAGCCAGCGGTTACCGCATTATCAGCTATGGCGATATGATCACCGATCAGCCGCGCATGGATGCCTACGCGAGGGCGTTACGGCAGTCCGTGCGCCCGGGCAGCCTGGTGCTGGATATCGGTGCGGGCACCGGCATCTTCTCGTTGCTGGCTTGTGCGCTCGGGGCTGCCGAGGTGCATGCCGTCGAGCCTAATGAGGCCATCGAGTTGGCACGCACGATAGCCGGGGCCAACGGATACGGCGATCGGATCCACTTTCATCAGACGCTGTCCACCGCACTCAGGCTGCCGCAACCGGCCGACGTGATCATCTCCGATCTGCGCGGTGTCCTGCCGCTCTTTCAGCATCACATCGCCGCCGTCGCCGATGCACGGCGACGCCTGCTGGCCCCGGGCGGCGTGCTGATCCCCGCCCGCGACCGGCTCTGGGCCGCGCTGATTGAAGACCCCAAGCTCTACCGCCCTTACGAAGAGCCCTGGCTACGCAACGACTTCGACCTGGACTTGAGCGCCGGCCATCCGCTGGTGGTCAACACCTGGCGCAAGATCAACGCCAAGGCCGAGCAGTTGCTGGTCCCGCCGGCCCACTGGGCCACGCTGGACTACTACACCATCGAGAACCCGGACGTCAGCGGCGAGCTTGCGTGGACGGTGGAGCGGCTCGGTACGGCGCACGGGCTGGTGGTGTGGTTCGACGCCGAACTGGCCGAGGGCATCGGCTTTTCCAACCGGCCGGGCGAGCCGGAGCTGATCTACGGCCAGGCCTTCTTCCCCTTCGAGTCCGCGCTGGCGCTGGAGCCGGGCGACGCGGTCCGCGTGACGCTCAGCGCCAACCTGGTCGACGGCGACTACCTGTGGCGCTGGGATACGCGCGTGCGCTCAGGCGACCGGATTAAGGCCAACTTCCGCCAGTCCACCTTCTACGGCTCGCCGCTGGCGCTGGACAAGCTCAAGCGTCGCGCCGCGGACTACGTGCCGCTGGCCGACGACAAGGCCGGCATCGACCGCTTCGTGCTCGAGCGCATCGACGGCCAGGCGTCGCTGGGCGAAATCGCCGAGGCCCTGTCGGCGCGCTACCCCGAACGCTTCGCCGAGTTCAAGGATGCGCTGACCTACTGCGCCGACCTGGCCGAGCGCTATCGCGCCGGCTCTGAATGAGCCTGACCGTTGCCGCCGAGCGGCTGCCGGTGCCGGCGCCGGGCGCGCCGTTCAACGACTGGACGCTGCCCGACGGCACGCGGTGGACCGAGTTCTACCGCCTGGACGGCGGCTTCCTGCTGCGCTTTCCCGACCTGGCCGATTTCGAGGTCAGCGCCGACGGGCGCTCGGCGGTGGCCCATCCGGTGCCCGGGGTGGCGGCCGGCACGGTCGAGCACCTGTACCTGAACCAGGTCCTGCCGCTGATGCTGAGCACCCAGGGTCGGCTGGTGTTCCACGCCAGCGCCGTGGCGCTGGATTCCGGCGTGGTGGTGTTCGCGGGCGAGTCGGGGCGGGGCAAGTCGACGCTCGCGGCCAGCTTCGCCATTCAGGATCACGCCTTCCTGACCGACGACGGTCTGGTGCTGGAAAAGCGCGGGGATGGCTACGACGTGCTGCCCAGCCATCCCTCGATCCGCCTGTGGTCGGACTCCACCGAGGCGCTGATCGACCCCAACACCGCCACCGCGCCGGCGGTGTGCTACACGTCCAAGGCGCGCTTCCTGGCCGGCGACCGCGTGCGCTTCTGCGACCGGCCGCAGCCGCTGCGCCACGTGTATTTCCTGGGCGAGGGCCAGGCCGACGCGGTCACCATCGAGCCGCTGAACCCGGCCCAGGCCCTGATCGAGTGGGTCAAGCACTCCTTCCTGCTCGACATCGAGGAACAGCCCCGCCTGGCCTCGCACTTCGACGCAGTCGCCCGTCTCGCCAACCACGCGCTTCACTTCCGCCTCGACTACCCCCGACGCTATGACGCGCTGCCCGAAGTCCGCGCCGCGATCATCGAACACGCCGCGCAGCGAGCCGCCGCCGACCCCAAAAAGCTGGCACAAGACCCGCCGGGAAGCGCTGAACAAGTCGATTCCGTTCGCGGTTCGACAAACTCATCACGAACGGAATCATCCTCTTGCCGTTCGTCCTGAGCCGGTCGAAGGACATGGCTCGGCGCTTCCCTGGAGGGCTTGCTCGGTCGGGGTCTGAGCTTGCCGGGGCTTGCAAGTCGCAGCCGCTTCCGGCCGGAGTCCGGTCATCCAGAGACCACCCTTGGGCTATACTCGCACATCGATCCGTTGAGTTTGTATTTTTTCCGATTCTGATCTGGAATCACTATTTGCTAGTGGACGAAAGCGCCTACGCCGACGCCGAGTTGACCGCCATGCGCAACCTGGCCGCCGCCCTGTTCCGGCTGGAAAACAGCCGGGGACCGGAGACCGTGCGCGAGGTGATGGCCGCCCTGAGCGCCTGGCTGGCCGACCCGGCGCAGGCCGAACTGCGCCGCTCCTTTTGTATAGCCTTCGAAAACATACCAGGGGAATACCCATCAATGGCTTGGAGTCGAACCATGGAAACCGTCAAAGTATCCGGCAAAGGCCAAATTCTGCTTCCCAAGATGATCCGCGAAGCCTGCTCGATCCGGCCGGGGGCTGAATTCGTCATCGCCATCGTCGGGGATGAAATCCACCTCAAGCCGGCTCAACCGCCGATCATCGCCACCAGCGTCGCCGCCGGGCGCGGATTGTTGGCCGATCCCAAGCGGAAACCGCTCGACGACGCGGAAATTCGCCGGCGCATCGCCGCCCGACTTCAAGCCCAGGACGCCGCCACGAAGTCCGCCGAATGATCGCGCTCGACACTAATATTCTGGTTCGCTACCTGCTCAACGATGACGAGGCCCAGGCGGAAATCGCCGAGATGCTGTTGGCGAGCGGCAAAACCTGCTTCATCCCCATCACGGTTTGGCTGGAACTGGTTGGGGTGTTGGAGTGCTACGACTGCCAGCGTCAGGACATTGCCAAGGCCTTACGGCATCTGCTCGGTCTGCCCCACTGCAAACGGGAGAACCCTTGGCCTTGTTGCGCGCCCTGAACGGGTTTGAAGGCGGCGCGGATTTTGCCGACGCCCTGCATGTGGCCTTGTTCGCTCAGGCTGAATCTTTCGTCACCTTTGACCAGTCGCTGATCGAGCGGGCCAAACGGCTGGATCTGCAACCCACGGTGATGGCCGCTCGTCCAAAATCGCCATGATCTTCTTACCTACGGTAATCCTGTTATTGCGGAAATTCCCCTCCTTATCCAAGGCGAATCTACCTCCTGCTCGAATTCCAGTCCGGCGTCCATCCTTCACGCCAGCGCGGTGGAGATCGGCGCGGGCGTGGTGGTCTTCGCCGCCGAGTCCGGACGCGGCAAATCGACGCTGGCTATCGCGTATCCTACGGCCAGCACGGGAGAACCGTTGTCATCCTGCCCTGCGGCGGAGACAAGTCCAGTCAGACCGCCGATATCCAACGCGCCCAAGCGCTTTGGTCGGAATGGAAACGGAGGCCATCATGACACACCTGAAAGGCGCTATTTCCCACCACGAGCGCGAAATTGCCGAACTGCGCGCGGATCGGGACCTGGCGTCTGAATATCTCAAGGCCGCGATTGAAGCGCTCGACCACCCCGATAGCCGCCCGGCCGGCCTGCTCGCATTGCGCGCCGTGGCGGAAGCGTATGGTGGCCTGAACCCGGTCGCGGCTGAAGCCGGCATGACGCGCGAATCACTGTCCGGCGCGCTCTCCCCGAAAGGCAACCCTACCCTGACCACGCTGCTGGCGGTGCTCAAAACTCTTGGCTTGCGTTTGACTGTTGAGTCGGAGCCACACGCCACCGCTGGGATGTGAGGCGTGAGGGGGTGAGGCGTAAAGGATTCGGAGAGTCGCGTGTCGCTCGTGAATCCGTCCGGGGGCTCCTGCGGCCGGACGG
>REDK01000084.1 GCA_007693535.1 Chromatiaceae bacterium | reverse complement strand
CGATTCCTGACTGCAGCAAGCTAGAGACCCGCGCGCGCAAGCGCCCGGGTCTCTTCTTGTTTGGGCGGCGCCCCCCCGATTTGTCGCGACGTGCAAACTGAAGTGGACCCCAAGTCCACGATAGTGTCCCCCTGAGTTTCAGCTGCACTGGTTGCCTCAATTGCCGCGCCCTGGCGCTGCCCCGGCTCAGCCGCGGGTGCATCCCCGGCGGAGCGAAGTGCAGCCGGGTGTGCGGCGGCGCGTTGAGTTCAGCGCCGGGTGGTGCTGATGTCCGCCCCGGATGGGCGCGTCGACGCCCACGGTGGGACCCTGGCCAAGCTCAATGAAAATGCTAAGGCCCTCTCCCAATCCATCCCGCTGTTCCCGTTCACGCGTCATCCGACCGAGGACTTCAATTGTTGCGCTCGGCAATTCGGTGCCCGGCGCCAAGGTGGGCGGCGCAAGCATGCCGGGGTTGATCTCAAGTTCCCCCCCGAAACCCCGATCCGGGCGATCGACGACGGCAGGGTGGTGGAGGCCCCGGCACTCTTCTATCAGGGGACCCTGGCCTTCGCGGTCGATCACGGCTGGTGTGTTGCCCGGTACGGGGAGATCAGCAGCGCGGCCCCGGCCTTCAGGCGGGTCGGCGCGTTGGTCAGACGCGGCGAGATCATCGCCCATGTCGGCCAGCTCAACAGCGGTAACTCCATGCTGCACCTGGAACTCTGCACCGGCACCGGCAACGGGCCATTCACCGTCCGCGAGCGGCTGCCGTTCCAGCGGCGCGCGGATCTGCTCGATCCGATGGAATTCATGCGCGCGGCGGTGTTGACCGATGCGACCGAGCATCTGGGTAACGCCCGCGTCGGTCATCGCGTGGCAAGCCTGCTGAACGTGCGCAGCGAGGCCAGGCTAGATGCGCCGATCCTGATCAAGCTACCACCGGGCCGCTATTTCGATAAGCGTTGGCACAGTCCGATCGAGACCGAGGGCGGGCCAGGCGGCGAGGCCCATATCGACCAGGCCACCAGTATCCTGCGCGACAAGCTTGAAGGCGTGCGGCGCAACATCGAGGGGATCGCGGAATCCACCGCAATGCAGACCGCGGTGTCGCGCTACAACGGCGGCCGCGGGCTGTTGCCCCCGAACTCCGATGTGGGCACCACGGGTGGCGATTACATGAACGACGTCTGGGCGCGTGCGCGCTACTACGCCGAGGAGGAGGATTGGGCGTGATCTGCTCGCGCTGCGGGAGGCAATACCCGGGGGCCGCGCGGCGGCTGATCGCCCTCTTGGTGGTCGTGGTCATGAGCGGCTGCGATGGGGCCTCATCGGCCGCATCGACCGGCGGCAGCGAGGTCGATGACCAATTGGATGCGGGGGTCGCGGCGGCACTGCTCGCGGAGTTTTCCGGCTACGATGGTTGTCCGACGCCCGCTGACCGAGGTGCCCCGCGCTGCCTGACCAGCCGGATCGATCTCAGCGGCGACGGCCGAGCGGAGGTGCTGGCCCTGGCCCTCGGACGCGCTGCCTGCGGCAGCGGCGGCTGCACTGCCTTAGTGTTGCAAGAAGGCGCCGATGGCTACCAGGTGATTACGCGCATCACCACGGTGTCGGCGCCGATCCTGGCCGCGACGCAACGCACCGAGGGTTGTGGCGTGACCTGCTCGTCTGGGTCAGCGGTGGTGGCGCCCAGGCCGGGCCGCGGCGCTTGCGCTTCGACGGCGCGAGTTACCCGACCAATGCCTCGGAGGCGCCGCGGGCAGCCGCGGCCGGCGAGGACGCCCGGTTGCTGATTGCCGATGACGGGATGGCGGCCATCGCGGCGGCACCGCTGCTGCTGCCACCAGGCTGCGCCGCGGGGCCCGCGGCCGAGGCGACGTCGGTGACGGCGCGCGAAAGCCTCGGTGGGCTGTGCGTTGGCAGCAACGTCGGCGAGGTCGAGCGCCTACTCGGCGCGCCGGCACAACGCGGCGCACCCGAACTCTGGGGTGCCGACGGGCTCTACCATCGGCAATGGCGCTATCCGCAGCAGGGCATCGTGCTCAGGCTTTCCGCACCTGCACCCGAGGGACCCTGGCAGGTTGAGTCGCTGACCCTTGAGGTGCCGGCGCGGCTGAACTCGGCGCGCGGCATCGGCATCG
Source organism: Chromatiaceae bacterium (assembly GCA_007693535.1). Taxonomy (GTDB): domain Bacteria; phylum Pseudomonadota; class Gammaproteobacteria; order Chromatiales; family Chromatiaceae; genus Lamprobacter. The sequence continues at coordinate 28,977 of REDK01000084.1, read as the reverse complement.
GAGCGACCGAGGAGCGTGTGCGCGCCGCCTATCCCGAGGCAACTGCCGCTCGCCGCGATCCCGGCGGAACCCTGATCCTCACCGTCGGCGCGGACTATGACGCGCTGATCTTCGGTTTTGATCCGGGCGGTCGGGTCGCCCGGGTCTTCCTCGGTGCGCCAGCGGAGTAGCCATCGCGCTCAACCGCGGTAGGGTTCTCAGCGGTCATGACACCACCTGCGGCGCGTCGGCCGGGACCGCGGGCCTCACCGGCGGAGCCGGGTCATCATGCCAGTGACGAACAGTCCAGAGGGTCTCGGCATCGAGCATTAGGGCATAGACCCCGTGCAGCCGCTGCCTGCTGCGGGATCTGCACCAACCCCGTTCCTACCCACCATTGGCTGGGTGGGCGGGCCAGGGCGGCTGTGACCACGCAGGTCTTCTATCTGGACCGGATCGATCGGGGGATCGCTCGGGGTGGGCGTTTGGGCTGACCATGAACATGGAGTGCGCCCGAGCCAAGGCGGCCGGCATCCGTGCCGGCATCGGGGGATGGTCTAGGCGGTGGCGCCGGACGCGCTGGTCGGGACGGCGCCGCGGGAGCGGGCCTCAGTTGACCTTGATTTCGATGGTCTCGCCGGTGGCGGGATCGGCAACGTGCACGGCGCAAGCGATGCAGGGATCGAAGGAATGGATGGTACGCAGGATCTCGAGCGGCTGCTTCACGTCGTGCAACTGGGTGTTGTGCTCCAAGGCGGCCTCATAGGCCCCTGGCATCCCTTGCGGGTCGCGTGGTCCTGCGTTCCAGGTGGAGGGCACGATTGCCTGATAGTTGGCGATCTTGCCGTCCTCGATCACGATCCAATGCCCCAGGGCGCCGCGCGGGGCCTCCATGTAGCCGGCGCCGCGGGCCTGTGCCGGCCAGGTGGCCGGTTGCCAGCGGCTGGCGTCGAAGGTCTGGGTATCGCCGGCCCGGATATTGGCGATCAAGCTGTCGTACCAGCCCTGCAACTGCTCGCCGATGAGCTGGCATTCCAGGGTGCGCGCCGCGGTCCGCCCGAGGGTGGAGAACAGGGCGGTGACCGGCAGTTCCAGCGTGCCCAGCGCATAGTCGACCAGCTCGCGGGCGCGGGCATGGGCCGGCGCCTCGCGGTTAGCATAGAGCAACAGCAGGCGCGCTAGCGGTCCGACCTCGACGGCATGCTGCTTCCAGCGCGGGGCCTTCATCCAGGAATAGCCATCGGCGACATCGAGTTGCTCATAGGGTGGCTTGACTCCGCCGCGACCGTTGTAATCGAAGCGGGTCTCGCCAGCATAGGGATGCAGGCCGCGGTCCTTGCCATGCCGATAGCGGTACCAGGAATGGCTGACATATTCCTCGATCTCGCCATCGGCATGCAGATCGACCGGATGGATCTGGCTGAGATCGCGATTCAGGATCACCCCGCGGGGGAACAGGAAGCTCGCGCTGTCGTTGCTGCCGGCGGCCGGCAGGTCGCCATAGGACAGGAAATTGCCCAGGCCCTCGCCACGCTCCGCCCAGTCCTTATAGAAGCCGGCAATTGCCAGGGTATCGGGCACATAGACCTGGGCGACGAAGTTGCGCATGTGTGCGATCAGGTCGCGCACCTGCGCCAGCCGTTTGGTATTAATCGCCGAATCGGAATTGAGATCGATCGGCGAGGGCACGCCGCCGACCAGGAAGTTGGGGTGCGGGTTCTTGCCGCCAAAGATCGTGTGCAGGCGCGCGGTCTCCCGCTGCCAGGCCAGCGCCTCCAGGTAATGGGCAACCGCCATCAGGTTGGCCTCGGGCGGCAGCTTGTAGGCGGGATGGCCCCAATAGCCATTGGCGAAGATGCCAAGCTGGCCGGACTCGACGAAGCCGCGCAGTCGCCGCTGCACATCGGTGAAGTAGCCCGCCGAGGACTTTGGCCAGGTGTCGGTGCCGAGGTCGGCGGCATGCTTGGCCGAGATGGTCTGGGCCAATTGTGCGGTGGCGGCCGGGTCGGCCTCGAGGGCGGAGACCACATCCACCCAGTCCAGTGCATGCAGATGATAGAAGTGCATGACATGGTCGAGGATGAACTGGGCGCCGATCATCAGGTTGCGGATCAACTGGGCGTTGGTCGGCACCGGGATCTTCAGCGCATCCTCGACCGCCCGGACCGAGGCAATCCCATGCACCAGGGTGCAGACCCCGCAGATGCGCTGAGTGAAGGCCCAGGCATCACGGGGGTCGCGGCCCTGCAGGATGATCTCCAGGCCGCGGACCATGGTGCCGGAGGAATAGGCGCGGGCGATGTTCGGCCCCTCCATCTCGGCCTCGATGCGCAGATGGCCTTCGATGCGGGTGACCGGATCGACAACGATGCGTTCGCTCATGATACGACTACCCCTTCTCCACCAGATGATCGGCGATCAGCTCGGTCAGGCCGACCACGGGGATGTCCATATTGAATTCCTCCAGCCCTTCCTCGAGCTGGGTGCGGCAGGTCGCACACATGGTCACCATGCGTTCCGGTTCGACCTCCTCGATCTGGGCCTTCTTGCGCTTGAAGGCGGCCAGCTTCAGGGGTTCCGCACGCTCGTTCGAGGAGACCCCGCCGCCGGCGCCACAGCACCATTGAAACTCGCCGTGCTCCTTGAGATCGACGAAGTTTCCAGCGATCAGGTCCATCAGTCGCCGCTGCTGCTGGATCACGCCGCTCTTGCGGGCGAGGTTGCAGGGGTCGTGCAGCGAGAGCCGGTCGTCTTCCTTGCCCTCGGTCTGCAACCGACCCTGGGCGCGGAGTTGATCGAGCACCTCGATGATGTGCCAAACCTTGAACGGATAGGCGCGCTGGATAACGTTCGGGCCCTCCCAGCGGATCGCGGTATAGGCATGGCCGCATTCCGGGCTGATCACGTTCTTGACCGCCAGTGCCTCGGCGGCATCCACCACCCGCTGTACCAGTTGGGCGGCGATGTCCTTCGAGCCGATCTGGATCCCGGCATTGGTCGCTTCGAAGCACTGGGTGCTGAGGGTCCAACTTACCCCGGCATGGTCGAAGATCTTGGTGATCGCCTCGAGATATTCGGGGAAATTGATGATCTCCATCGAGGAGAGCAGCACCAGATAATCGGCCGCCGGCTGGTCGATTGGCACCGTCAGTCCGGTGGCGGTCTCGACATGCTTGATCTGCACCTCCAGCGTCTTCCACTGCAGACCCATCGGGCTGCCGGTGGTGACCGCGCGCACCGAGGCGGCGACCAGCCCCTCGGGGGCATGGCCAGAGGCGACCATCCCCTCGCGCGCCTTGCGGATCATGTATTGGATATCGTTGCCGACCGGGCACACCAGCGAGCAGCGCCCGCACATGGAGCAGGAGTCGTAGAGCAGCGGTTCCCACTGCGCGAGCATCGCATCGGTGACGCGGCGCTGATCCAGCCCGGCCTTGACCTTGAGGCGGCCCCACAGGGTGTATTCCTGCTCCCACAGCAGCCGCAGCGGCTCCAGCTTATGGATCGGGGTGTATTGGGGATCGCCGGTCTCGACATAGAACGGACAGGCGCTCGCGCACAGGCCGCAATGGACACAACTGGAGAAGAAGGCGGCGACCGCCGCGTCCATCTCCTCGCGCCAGGCGACGAGGCCGCGGGCGAGCGAAAAACTGCCGGCCGGCGTGGTCTGGTCAAGATCCGCTTCGGTGGCGCCCGGGGCGATGGCCGGGTTGGCGACACTGGTCATGACTGCACCCCCTTGCGTCCGAAGATGGCGCCGTTGTACCAGCGCGCGATGAAGGCGGTGAAGATGTGCGTGAGCTTGGTGAAGGGCAGCACCATCAGGAAGAGATTCACCGTCAGGATATGCAGACCCAGGGCCAGCGGATAGGGGTTGATCAGTCGATGATAGGCGAGGTAGCCGGTGACGACTGGCAGGAAGGTCACCGTCCAGATCAGGTAGTCCTCGCGCGTGCTCAGGAAGCGCTTGACGGGATGACGCAGACGATGAATCAGTGCTGCCACCAAGGCCGCCATGGTCACCGCAGTGACCGCATCGACCACCGGATTCGGCAGCGCCGGCCAGGCGATATCGAAGGTGGCCTTGATCAGCTCCACATGTGGAATGAACAGCAGCAGGACGATAACGAAGCCCACATGCCAGAGGGTCCCCACCAGCACATCGAACGGCGCTCGCTGGAAGGTCCCGGGGTCGGGATAGAAGCGGCGCCAGACGGTCTTCAGACCCGGCAGCCATTGACCGCCGCGGGCCTCGGCGTAGTTATGGCGGCGTCCTAGCAGCAAGACCTCGGCCAAGCGGACGCTCAGCCCGAGGGCAAAGATGGTCAGGGCCAACTGGAACAGGGGCCCTTTGGTGAACAGCAGGAAATCCATCGAAGTCATAGCGTCTGCTCCAGTTCGGCGGCAGTCACTGGGGTGCGCTCGGCCTTGGCAGCGGCGCTGCGTTGGCGGGCCAGGACGGCAGCCCCGGCCCCCACCGTGGCACCGATGGCACCTGCAGCGAACAGGGTGCCGCGGGTATCGCCGGCGGGCACCGAGAGGGCACGATAGAAGCCGCCGGCATCCCAGAAGTTGGGTTCGGAACAGCCCAGGCAGGGATGTCCCGCCTCGACCGGCCAACTGGTGCCGCCATTCCATTTCATGGTGGCGCAAGCGTTATAGGCCATCGGCCCCTTGCAGCCCAGCCGGTACAGACACCAACCCTTGCGAGCGCCCTCGTCGTCGAAGGTTTCGGCGAATAGGCCTTTGTCGTAGAAAGGGCGGCGATAGCAGCGGTCGTGGATGGACTGCCCGAAGAAGGCGCGGGGACGGCCGTATTCGTCCAGTTCCGGCAGGTTCCCGAAGGTCAGGAACTGGGCCAGGACGCCGGTGATGACCATCGGCAGCGGCGGACAGCCGGAGACATTGATCACCGGCCGGTCGCGCACGACGTCGCTGACGGCCACCGCGCCGGTGGGATTCGGGCGTGCCTGGGGCAGGCCGCCGAAGGCGGCACAGGTCCCGACCGCGACGACCGCGGCCGCACCATCGATGGTCTCGCGCAGCATCTGCAGATTGCTGATGCCGGCAATAGTGGAGTAGCCCGGATTGGCGCGCGGGCCCGGCAGGGAGCCATCCACCACCACCAGATACTCGCCGGCATTGGCGTGCATGGCCTGTTCGCGGGCCAGTTCGGCCGCAGTGCCGGCAGCGGCCTGCAGGGTGTGGTGGTAGTCGAGCGAGATCAGATCCAGGATCAGGCTTTCCACGGTCGGCGAGAAGCTGCGGGTCAGCGCCTCGGTGCAGCCGGTACATTCCTGGAACGACAACCAGATCACCGAGGGACGGCGCGCCTGCTCCAGGGCGCTGGCAATCGCTGGTGCCAGCGTCGGCGGCAACGCCATCAGCGAGGCGGTGGCGGCGCAGAACTTCAGAAAGCCACGCCGCGAGACGCCCTGCTCGCGCAGGGCTTCGCCCAGGGTGGCGGCGGTGGTGGGCAGCGGGTGCGGGCGCCCAGGATGGGGGTAGGCAGCCATGGGGTCTCCTTCAGTCGTCGGCCGATGGCGCGCGGTCCTGGCCGGAGTGGGCACCGCGGCGATGCGGATGCCGCCCCGGGGCGGGCGTGTCGGCGGTGGCGCTGGTGACAGCGGAGTCGGCGCTGCCGGCAGCCGCTAACCGGGCCTCCAGCGTGCGTCGGGAATCGGCGAGATCGGCGGGCGGTGTCAGCAGCAGGGTCGGCACCGTGGCGATCTCGATCTGCAGCGCCAGGCGTTCGTCGTCGCCATTGCGATAGTCCAGCACCCAGACGCCGGGGAAGGCGGTTTCCCAGAGGCAGGTCGGCCCCAAGGCATCGATGGTGGCGCTGACCTCGCCCCGGCCAAGCAGGGCCAGCAGTTGAGCCTCGTCGGCGGGGCCGAAGGGCAGCGCGGCAAGATCGATGCAGGTGGTCTCGCCCTGCTCGATCAGACGTTCCAGCGCGTGGCGGATCTCGTGCAGGATGGCCAGTGGGATGGCCGGGGCATTGCCAAAGCCGCGGGGGCGCCCGCAGGGGACGGCGTCGGTTGGTCCGGCGTGGACCGGGATCGGAACGGGAACGGACATCTGTGCCTCAGTACTACTAGTTGGGAATTTTATGCAGTTCTAATGTTCGCGTATTTGACCTGACGCACGTCCTGCCACGTGCGGCGGTGGCGCCGGTCGCAAGTCAACCGGAAAACGGCAATCGACCGTGGTGAAGAGACCAAGACTGGCCTAGGCCGGGCGCCAGCATGGCCAGGCCGGCCGCGGGGTGCGGGTTGCTTGGGGAGCGATAGCGGGGTGCTGCGACTGCCGCGCGGCCCGCTTCAGGGGGCCGGCGCCACGCGCCAGCGCGCGAGTAGTTCTTGGATCATGGCCACCGCGGTGGGCACTGCGGCGGCGACGGCCGGGGTCAGGGTATCGCCCCAGTCCACGCGGCCAGGTTCGATACCAATCAGGGCGCGCCGCGCTGGCAGACTGTCGGTAAGGCGGGCGATATCGATGAGGTCGGCGAGACTGACCTCGTGCACGCTGCTGGCATGGCGGCGTAACTGCGCGTCCATCGTTGCCCCCTCGAACAGGCGCACGCTCCCTGGTGGGTCGCCCATGGCGGCAGCATCGACGACGATCATCTGCCGGGCAGCAGCGATGGGGCCGGCAAGGGTGAAGGACAGGGTGCCGCCGTCGAGCAGGGTCAGGTCCGGATCGGGCGGTGTCTGCTCGGCCAGGGCCTGCAGCACCGCTGCCGCCACCGCCTCGTCAGTGAGCAGGACATTGCCGAGTCCGAGGATCAGGGTGTCGCCGCTCACCGGCGGTCCCCGGTCCGCACCAGCGCGCGGAACGGCTTGCCTTGGCGGTGGCGGCGGCCGTAGGCTGTCGAGATCGATTCAGCCAGCCACGAGGTCAGCGGGGTATCAGACAGCATGTGCATGGGGATTCCGATGCGGATTACCGCCATCGATGGCTTGGTGGCCCGGTGCGAGGCAAAGGGAGCCGAGCGCGCGGTAAGTCTGTTGCTGCTGGCCGACACCGACCTGCAGGTGGGTGACCATGTGGTGGTGCACCGAGGGCATGCGCTGGAACGAATCACGCCGGAGCGGGCGGCCGCGGCCTGGGCCGTCTATGATGCCATGCTGGCGGCTGAGCCATCGCCACTGCCGGATCCCGATGCCGCCGGTGTTTGACGGCGATCGAGCCGCCGAGCGGGTCGGATCGCCGCTGCGCCGAGACCGGGGCGCGGAGATCGCGACGGGCGCAAGCCCGTTGCCGCTCAGCCGGCTGCAGCGATGAAATCGTCGGCAATGGCATACTGGCGCTGAACCTCGTCGCCGTGGCTGTCGTCCGCGGCCTCGACCAATTCGCAATTGTTGGCCATGCGTGCATGCATCGCCGCCTTCCAGGCACGGTTGGTCTTCTCTGCCAGGAGTTGGTCGGGGGTCAGTGCCGCAGCCACGGCAGCGGCGACGAAGTGATCGGCCTGGGCCAGCCAGTCGGTATCCTTGCCGCAGTCTGTGTAGGTCTTGGTGGCCCAGGCCTTGGCCCCGCGATAGGCGTCTTCGAGTTCGGCCGCGGTGGCATCGGGACGCAGGCCGGTGGCGATTGCCCGCCGCACCCGCTCATCGCGACAGAGATGTTCAACGCTCTCGGCGAAGCGCAGTCCGATGAAGCGTTGCTGCTCGGCGGGAAGCTTGAGCAACAGGCGGCGGAGATCCTGGTCGGTGCGAATAGTCGCCATGGTCGGGGTCCTCGTTCGGGTACGGCGGGTACGGCGGCAGGAAAGATCGGCGCGCCGCCGATCGGCGCGCGGCCGCGGGCGCGCACGGTTACTATCCCGGCACCCTGCCCGCGCCTGCATTGACATGCGTCAGGCGCACGCCTGCCCGTCCAGGGCCGTTGTCCAGATCTGCCTAGCGCTGCGCCAGCAGCGCCCCGTATTGTCCGCGCCAAGCCAATGAAACGCACCGTCTTCTTCGTCTCCGAAAGCACCGGCATCACGGCCGAGACCCTGGGCCACAGCCTGCTGTCGCAGTTCGATAGCGTGGATTTCACCCAGGTCTACATGCCTTATATCAATACCGCAGCACGCGCCCATGCCCTCTGTGAGCGCATGCAGGAGGCGGCAGATCGGGACCGTGCCCGGCCCATCCTGTTCACCACTATGCTCAATCAGGAGATCGCCGACATACTCAAGGGCGGTCATTGTTTCTACCAGGAGCTGTTCGAGGTCTTTGTGGAACCTTTGAGTGCCGAACTCGGGGTGCCGCCGAGCCGCAAGGCCGGGCTCAGCCATGCCATCACCAAGCCCGGGATGTATACCAAGCGCATCGATGCGATCAATTTTGCAATGGCCAACGACGACGGCGTGCGCCCAGACAATTTCGTCCACGCCGATGTGGTGCTGGTCGGGGTCTCGCGGTCCGGCAAGACCCCGACCTGCCTGTATCTCTCGATGCACTTCGGCCTGCGCGCGGCCAATTATCCGATTACCGAGGAGGACTTCGCCCGCGGCGAACTACCGCGCGAGGTCTGGCAGGCGCGCAAAAAGATGTTCGGCCTCACCATCGATCCCCAGCGCCTCAAGATGATTCGCGAGGAACGCCGGCCGGGCAGCGAGTATGCGTCGCTGATCCGCTGTCAGCACGATATCCGCGAAGCCCACAATATGTTCAAACGCCTGGAGGTGCCGGTGCTCAATACGACCAATCAGTCGATCGAGGAGATCTCGGCACAGATCCTGCGCGGGGTCAAGACCCCGCTCAACACCTGACGCGGTGCCCTCGTCCGTGCTGACGGCGTCTCACCCCGGCGCTGGCGACCGACTCACCGAGACCGCCCTGCTCGCTGCCGCGCTGACGGAGCTGGCCAGGGTGCCGCCCGGCCACAATGGAGCTGTGCTCGATCTCGGTTGCGGCCAAGGGCGCCTGGTCGCTGACCTCCTGGCGCGTGGCTTCGATGCTTATGGCTGCGATTTCGCCGATGACTGGTTGGCATCGGATGCGGCCGCCGCTGGCCGGTTGGCGAGCATTGATCGGCACCCCTATCGCCTGCCGTATGCAGACGGCCATTTCGCTGCGGTGATCAGCGTCAGCGTGCTCGAGCACGTGCAGGACAAGGCCGCCTGTCTGCACGAGGTCCGGCGCGTCTTGCGACCGGGCGGGGTGGCCATGCACCTGTTTCCGGCGCACTGGTATCTGCCCGTGGAGCCGCACCTGTTGGTGCCGCTGTTGAACTGGTTCTGGCCGCGCTGTCCGCGCTGGTGGCTGGCGCTGTGGGCCTGGTTAGGGGTCCGCAACGGCTTCCAGCGCGGTCAGCACTGGCGGCGGGTCTGGGCCGACAATGACCGCTATTGCCGGGCCCATCTCTCCTATTGGAGCAGCGCCCGCTATCGTCGGCTCTCGACCGCGATCTTCGGCAACTGTCGCTGGCCGATGGCGTTTTATCTGCAGCATGCGGCCGGCGGCTATCCGCGCCTGGCCCGGCGTCTGCCCGGGCGCTGGCTGAGCGGGCTGCTGTCACGGGAACTGCGTATGGCCTTTCTGCTGCAGGTGCGGGCTGACTGAGGCTTCCGCGTCCGGGCGCGTCGTCGTGTCGTCCGACCGCCCGACGCGACAGCGAGGCCTGCGCACGCAATCCGCCAGCCGGGCCAGCCGGTTTTGCCGTCCCAGCCTGTCTGGATCCTGCCGTGCGGGCCCACAACCGCCCCCGTTGGTTGCCGGTGGCCGGCCCGCCCCGAGCGACCCCTCCGCCATGCGCAACCATCGGTATCGGCCGTTGCCTTGAGATCGCTCAGGCGTCCGACCATAATGCCGGCTCTTTTTGCCCCGCCGGGGCCATTGCAGCGGGGGGCCGACCGAGGGATGCCCTGAGCCCTGCCGCGGTTGCAGCTACCCGTGTCGAAGAGAGCCACCAAAGATGAAGCTAGGTATTCCAAAAGAGACGATCGCCGGTGAACGTCGCGTGGCGACGACCCCGGAGATTGCTAAGAAGCTGGTCGCGACCGGCTTCGAGGTTCTGGTGGAGCAGGGTGCCGGTGCCGCTGCCAGTTTTACCGATGAGGCCTATGCCGCCGCTGGTGCCCAGCCGGTCGCTCGGGCCGACTGTTTCAATGCCGACATTGTGTTGAAGGTACGCCGTCCCAGCGAGGAGGAGGCGCGGGCGGTGCGTGCCGGCGCACATTACATCAGCCTGGTGGAGAGTTGCGGCGAGGATGCCCTGCTGGGGCGCATGCGCGAGCAGGGCGTCACCGTGTTGGCGATGGAGCGCATGCCCCGCATCTCGCGTGCCCAGTCCATGGATGCGTTGTCCTCGCAGAGCAATATTGCCGGCTACCGGGCGGTGATCGAGGCAGCGGCCTGCTATCGGCGCTTTTTCCCGATGTTGATGACCTCCGCTGGCTCGGCCAAGCCGGCGCGGGTGCTGGTGCTGGGTGTTGGGGTGGCGGGGCTGCAGGCGATCGCCACTGCGCGGCGCCTGGGGGCCGATGTGTTCGCCTATGACGTGCGCCCGGAGACCAAGGAGCAGATCAGATCGTTGGGTGCCAAGCCGATCGAACTCGATCTCGGCGAGAGCGGTGCCGGCGAAGGCGGGTATGCCAAGGAACTCTCAGCCGAGGCCAAGGCGCGCCAGCAGGCGCTGCTCGCCGATGAACTGGCCAAGGCGCATGTCATCATCACCACGGCCCTGATTCCATGCCGTCCGGCCCCGGAATTGATCACCGAGGCGGTCGTCGAGCGCATGCGCGCCGGTTCGATCATCATCGACCTGGCCGCCGCCAATGGCGGCAACTGCAAGCTCACCGAGCCGGATCAGGTGATTGAGCGCCATGGGGTGACCATCGTCGGCCATACCAATTACCCGTCCATGGTTGCTGCCGATGCCAGTTCCTTCTATGCCAAGAACCTATCCAATCTGCTCGAGATCATGGTCGACAAGACCGATGCAGGCCTGCAGTTGAAGGATCTCACCGCGGACGAGATCACCAAGGCGATGCTGGTTGGGGACTGACCCGGCCCGATCTGCCGCGCCCCCCGCGCGGCTGCCCATGGCGGTTGCATGGGCCGGAGCTGCAGCGCGGCGGTCCGGCCCAGCGCATGACCGCCCGAGCCTGACCCTGCCACGGCAAGCTCCTGCTGTCCGCTGCCGACCCATAACGATCAGGGTGCGCGGCCGGGCCGCCATCCCCGGTAACCGCGACCCATCCACAACCAAGGGGGCTTCTCCCGATGTCCGAATCGATATTGGCACTCTATGTGTTCATCCTGGCCTGTTTCATAGGCTATTACGTGATCTGGGGTGTGACCCCGTCCCTACACACCCCGCTGGTAGCCCTGACCAATGCCATTTCGGGCATCGTGCTGGTGGGTGCACTGTTGGTCACCGGTAATCCGGACGCCGGCTTCTTTGCATCGCTGATGGGTTTCCTGGCCGTGCTGCTGGCCTCCATCAATGTCTTCGGCGGTTTCCTGGTCACGCACCGGATGCTGTCGATGTTCAAGAAGAAGAAATAAGGGTGGCCATCATGGAACTGACCCTCACCCCCAATTATCAGGCGCTGGCCTATCTGGTCTCGGCGTTCCTATTCATCTTTGCCCTCAAGGGCCTGACCCATCCCGCCACTGCTCGCCGTGGCAACCTGTTCGGCATGCTCGGCATGGTCATCGCCATCGCGGCGACCCTGGATGGCGAGGAGGTCCAGGACTACTGGCTGATCGGTATCGCGATGACCATCGGTGCCGTGATCGGCATCCGCGTGGCGCGCCAGATCCAGATGACGGCGATGCCGCAACTGGTGGCGGCTCTGCACAGCTTTGTCGGTATGGCGGCGGTGCTGGTCGCACTCGGGACCTTCCTGAACCATCGCGCTGCCGACGAACTCGATGGTCTGCTGATGGGTGAACTCTCGGCCGGCGTCGTCATCGGTGCGATTACCTTCACTGGCTCGGTGATTGCTTTCGCCAAGCTGCAGGGCATCATGAGCGGGGCGCCGATCAAGTTCATCGGCCAGCATGCGCTGAACGCCGCCATCGCGGTACTGACCATCCTGCTCGCATTCAAGTTCGGGACCACTGGCGCCATTTGGGCGCTGCTGCTGATGACCCTGCTCGCGTTCGTGCTCGGCGGGACCCTGATCATCCCGATCGGCGGGGCCGACATGCCGGTGGTGATCTCGATGCTGAACAGCTACTCGGGCTGGGCCGCCGCCGCCACCGGCTTTACCCTGCAGAACAATCTGTTGATCATCGTTGGGGCGCTGGTCGGCTTCTCTGGTGCGATCCTCTCCTTCATCATGTGCCGGGCGATGAATCGCTCGATCATCAACGTGGTGTTCGGCGGCTTCGGTACCAGTGGCGACAGCGGCGGTAGCGCCGGCGCAACCGCCGCCCAGCAAGGGGTAAAATCCGCCTCGGTGGAGGACGCGGTCTATTGGATGGAGGATGCCGGTAAGGTCATCATCGTGCCCGGCTATGGCATGGCTGTGGCCCAGGCGCAGCATGCGCTGAAGGAGATGATGGAACAGCTCAATGCCCGTGGGGTGGAGGTGAAGTTTGCGATCCATCCGGTGGCCGGACGCATGCCCGGACACATGAATGTGCTGCTCGCCGAGGCCGATATCCCCTATGATCAGGTCCTGGAGATGGATGAGGTCAATTCCGAGTTCCAGAGTACCGACGTCGCCTTGGTGGTCGGAGCCAACGATGTCGTCAATCCGGCCGCTAAGGAAGACAAGAGCAGCCCGATCTACGGCATGCCGATCCTCGAGGCCGGCAAGGCGCGCCAGGTCTACTTCCTCAAGCGCTCCATGCGCCCGGGCTATTCTGGGGTGGACAACCTGCTGTTCTACCAGGAGAACACCTCGCTGATCTTTGGCGACGCCAAGGACACCATCGAAGGCATCGTCGGCGCCCTCAAGGGGACCGGGCATTAAAAAACGCTACAGCAGCCAGCGTTGCCCGCTGGTCCAGTCGGCGGGGCGTGCAAACGGTCGCGGTGGTCTGCCCCCGCGATCGTTTGCGTTTGATGGGGCGCGTTCTCAGCCGGCAATCGGCGCGAACAGTTCTTCGATGTCCTCGGCGGTGAAGGCCGGTGCGCCGTCGCCGCTGCCCTCGCGATAGATGCCCTCGGCCAGTGCCCGCTTCTTCTCCTGCAGCGCGAGGATGCGCTCCTCGACGGTCTGCTCGGTGAGCAACTTGTAGACGAAGACGGGTTTGTCTTGACCGATGCGATAGGCGCGATCGGCCGCCTGTGCCTCCACCGCGGGATTCCACCAAGGGTCGTAGAGGATAACGGTGTCGGCCTCGGTGAGATTGAGGCCGAGCCCGCCGGCCTTGAGGCTGATCAGGAACAGATCCACGCTGCCGCCGCGGAAGCGTTCGATCGCCTCTTCGCGCTTGCGGGTGCGCCCGGTGAGTTTGCTGTAGGCGATGCCGCGGGCATCGAGTTCCGGCTCGATCAGGCGCAGCATACTAGTGAACTGGGAGAACAGCAGGATGCGCCGACCCTCTTCCAGTTGCTCCGGCAGCAGGTCGAGCAGCAGTTCTAGCTTGGCCGATTCTTGCACCTGGCGGGCCCTGGGAAGGTCGAGCAGGCGCGGGTCGCAGCAGACCTGACGCAGCTTGAGCAGCGCGTCGAGGATGCTGATGCTGCTGCGGGCCAGTCCCTGGGCGGCGATGGTTGCCCGCACCCGCTGTTCCATCGACAGCCGGATACCCTCGTAGAGGGCGCCTTGGCGCTCGCCGAGCGCGGTGCTGCGGATGATCTCGGTCTTGGGCGGCAGCTCGGTGAGCACGTCCTGTTTGCGCCGGCGCAACAGAAAGGGGGCGACGCGCCTGGCCAGGCGCGCGCTGCGTTCGCGGTCGCCCAGCTGCTCGATGGGGTTGCGCCAGTGGCGTTTGAAGCGGGTGGCATCGCCGAGGAAGCCCGGTAGCAGGAAATCGAACAGGGCCCAGAGTTCGCCGAGGTGGTTCTCCATCGGGGTCCCAGTCAGGCACAGGCGATGGCGGGCCTGGAGTTCCCTGACGATACGGGCCGCCTGAGCCAGGGGATTCTTGATGGTCTGCGCTTCGTCGAGGATCAGGAATGAGAATCGCGCCGCGCGCAGATGGTCCTGATCCCGTGGCAGCAGGGGGTAGGTGGTCAGCACCAAATCGTGGTCCGGGATGCGCGCGAAGTGCTGATGGCGGTCGCTGCCGTGCAAGACGAGTACCCGCAGGGCCGGGGCGAAGCGTTCCGCCTCGCGGCGCCAGTTGCCCACCAAACTGGTGGGGGCGATCACCAGGGCTGGTTCCGTGAGGCGGCCGGCCTCGTGTTCCGTCAACAGATGGGCCAGGGTCTGGACCGTCTTACCCAAGCCCATATCGTCTGCCAGCACCCCGGCTAGATCGAAGTCACGCAGGAACTGGAGCCAGTCCAGCCCGCGCTGCTGATAGGGGCGCAGCGCCACACTCAGGCCGGCCGGCGGCGTGACCGCCGGTAGCTGTTCCAGTGTCCGCAGCCGCTGGGCCAGATCGCGCAGGCGTTCACCCCCTTGCAGGGCGATGCCACGGGCGGCCAGGTCATCCAGGGCGGGGGCATCGAAGCGGCTCAGGCGCAACTGTCCATCGCGCCCGCGTGGGAGATGGTCGAACAGCTCCCGCAGGGTCTCCAGGAAGGGCTGCAGGCGCTCGGCGGGCAGGTCCACGAAGCGATAGGGGCCGCCCTCGGCGGTATCCGCGACCGGGACCGGTACGCTGACCACCGGCGGCAGGGTCCGGTCCAGCCCGCGCTCCAGCAGGGGGGCGATGATCGGCAGCAGCGGCAGGCGCTGACCGTCGAGTTCGAGGTCGAAGCGCAGCCCGAACCAGTCGTTGCCGCCCGCGTCGGCCTCCTCGTCGATCGTGGCGGCCAGATCGGCTTGATCGAAGCGCAGTCGGAAGGCCGGCGTCATCTCGATGTGCCAGCCGGCGGCGGCCAGTTCTGGCAACAGATTGCGCAGCAGGTCGGACCAGCGCGAGGCCTGCTCGATCAGGTCCGCGCCGCCCGGGACCAGACGTGCCAAGTGCCCTGGGGGCGGGTTGACCGACGCACTGGTGCCAGGGTGTGGCGTCGCGGCCAGGGGCGTGGTGGCCGCGGCCGCGGCGGGGATGCAGCCGGCGGCCAGCAGTCGGTCGCAGGCAGCCTGCTCGCTGGCCTGATCGCGATGGATGCGCAGCAGGCGGTCGTTGCCCTCGATGACCGCCCGAGCCGCCCCGGGCTCGGCCAGCAGGCGCTGGCCGGCATAGTCGAATTCCAGGATGAGCAGATGGACGCGGGGGGGCGCCGCGGGCGTACCGCCGCGGGTCCCCGGCGGCGGGCTCGCCGCCGGCTCGCTGGTCAGGGTCAGGCAGGGTACCGGCTTGCAGTTGGTGATCTCGGTCAGCGGAACATCGGTGGGGGTGGGCAGCGGCAGGCCGGGAAATTCCCGCAGCAGCAGCCGCGAGACCGCCTCGGCCTGGGCGCGACGCAGCCGCGGGGCATGCAGCAGCTCCGACAGTTGCGCGGCCTTGAGCCCGCTGGTCGAGAGCGGACCGAGGGCCTGCCGCCCGGCATCGACGAACATGGGTGGGTCGGTCAGGATCAGCGCCGCGGCGGGCTCGGTCGCCAGTTCCAGCGCGATGGTCGCGTCGGCATGTTCGCGCCAGCGGATCAGCAGTTGCCGGGCCGCGGCCGGGCGCAGCGCGCCGTCATGGTGCTGTTCCCAATAGCAGCGCCCGGTCTCCAGCATCCGGGTCAGGACCAGATGACCGATGCTGCCGATGAGACGCGGCACCATCGGCCAACTGCGTCCGGCCAGGGTACGCAGGAGATCGATGATCTCCTCGTCGGTCGGCTGCAGATAGTCGCCGCGGCGATAGTCGGGATCGAGGTTGGCCAGGGGAATGACGCGCCCCTTGGAGAGGCCGGTGCCGCTGCGCAATGGCCGTACCAGGCGTAAGTCCACGGTGACTGCCTTCGGCAACGGGCGCAATACATAGAGCAGGCGGTCGGCGGCCGGCGTGCCCGGTTGCGCGCCGGCCGCTGCGACCCGCGCCAGCCAGGATTCCGCCGCCCGGGTGCTGCTGGTCTCGGTGTTGGTGCGATTCAACCAGGTCAGGTACACCGCCACCACGTGCTTGCAATTGAAACCGATCGGGCAGCTACAGGTGCCGGTGATGCGTCCGCCCTGACCGCGGTCGGAGACGGCGATGTATTGCTCATAGACCTTGCCACCGCTGCCCTGCACCTGGCCATGCAGCATCAGCACGCCATGCAGATCGACTCCATCCTGACACTGCAGCACCCGCCCCTGGCGGAAATAGCCGAGACCGCGTTGGAAATAGGCATCGCCGACCTGCTCGCAGATCTCGGCAGGGGATGGTCGGGACGGTGTGGACATACGGTGGCAATGGCAGTGCCGGCACGGCTGGGTTGCTAACCAGCGGGGCGCTAGAGTTCCGCCCGGCTGTCGATCTCATCCACCGAGAGGCCACGCAGGATGTTCTTGATGATGGCGCGCACCGCCTCCTCGTGACCGTTGCCCTTGCCGCGGCGGACGGCGCTGAAATACTTAGCGAGCAGTTTGTGATCTTCGGGGGAGAGTTCCTCGGTGAAACCGCGCTTGGTCTTGATCTCCCGATCCGGCACCCGGTTGGGATCGTTCTCGTTGGCTGCTTGGCGCCCATGCGCCCAGTTCATCGCCCGCGCGCAATAGAGAATGACGCGGTCGAGCAGGACGAAGGGGAAGCGTGGATTAGTCACCGGGCCGATCGAGAAGCGCTCGACCCCAAGGGTGCGCTGGATGTCGATCTTGGCCAGCGCGGCGGTGCTGATGACGCCGAGCACGCCGCCGGCAGCGGCGCCGATCAGGGTGGCTAAACCCAGTGAGAGGCCGCCGACGCCGATATCGATGGCGCCGCCGGTGGCGGCCCCGGCCGCGGTGCTGGCCAATACCAGTTGATGGCGGTTCAGTCCCAGGGCGCGCCCGACCTCCTCGGAGAACAAGTCCTTGTGGAGTAGGGAGTCCGAGGCCAGGGCCCAGACATGGTGGCGGAAATGGGCGCGGATCTGGTCCTGGGTCTCGGTCTCCAGCCGGCGCAGACCGTCCTGGAAGGCATCGGTCAACAGGTTGCGGATGCGCTCGCGCTCCCCCTCGCTGTCGATATCCTCGACCTTGACCACCTTGGTGACACGATAGGACAGGGCGCGGCGCAGCAATTCCAGGATGCTGGTGACGGATTGATCGATGCGTCGCTCCCAGTCGCGTTCGAAGGCACGAATGGTGGCGTCGAGCATCGGTTCCCATCGCTGATCGATGGTCTTCAGTGCCGACAGCAGTGCGATGCGCTCGGCATAGGTGGCACGGTGGGCGTTGAACTCGCGTACCGCGTTGAAGGACTTGTTCAGGGCATCCTGCCAGGCCAGCATGTGTTTGGTGATTTTGCTGAGATTGTTCAGGATGGCCATGCGCGGACGTCCGGTCAGGCGCAGCAGCTCCATCTCGATGCGGTCCTTTTCTTTGATGCGCTTGGAGCCATCCACCACCAGGATGATGCCGGCCCCCTCCGCCACCGGGCGCAGCAGCGCACAATCATGTTGATACAGTGGGTCGTCGCCATGCACCGCGAGATAGGCGCGGGCCAGGTCGCGTTCGCTGCGATGAGTCTGGAACCATTCGAGAATCTGGCTAGGATTCTGAAAGCCCGGGGTATCGATGAAGGCCATGATGCGCTCGCCATCGATGACGACCGGAAATTCATCGGCCTGGGTCGTGGTACCGGCGCGCTTGTCGATCGCTATGCGGTCGTTCTCGGTGAGCGTCGCCACCACCGACGACTTGCCCGCATTGGGATGGCCCATGATGGCCAGGGTGGGGATCGCGTCCGCCATGTGTCAGACCTCCTCGTCTGCTGTCGCCAGCATCTCCAGGCGCAGGTAGGGGTCGCCCAGTTGGTCGATCTTGCGTTGCCAGTCGGTGTAGTCGAACGCATCGGCGGGGGGCAGCCGATCGTCGTCCGTGGGATCGCCGACCAGGGCGAGCAGCACCTGGGCAGTGTCGCCGGCGGCGGCGCGCACCTGGCGCAAGAAGCGCAGGTTTTCGGTGATGGGTGGTTGGGAGCCGTCCTGGATGAGGGCAACCCGCGCCGGCGGTGCCTGCCAGTCGGCATTTTCGATCAGTTCCAGGGCCTGTTTGGTCATTGCCGAGCCGCCGCCGTAGGTGGCCGAGGCGGCGATGCGCCAGCCGGCATGCCGCAGCAACATGCGCTGCAGCCGGGAATGGTC
Organism: Chromatiaceae bacterium; assembly: GCA_007693535.1. GTDB lineage: Bacteria > Pseudomonadota > Gammaproteobacteria > Chromatiales > Chromatiaceae > Lamprobacter. The sequence goes on along the minus strand of REDK01000084.1, from coordinate 10,728 downwards.
GGCGGGTTCGAGTACGTCCATGACGTCGAGGTGAATCAACAGCAGGCAGGCATCCGCGGCAACTCGCTCTGCTGCTGGCCCTGGGGTTGGTTCCGGGGTTGGCTCCGGTTGTGCCGGTTGCGGGGTCGGTGCTGCAGCCGTGGCAACGGCCGGCTCTGCTGGCCGATCCGCTGCTGTCGGTGCGGTGCCAGTGGTCTTGGCCGGGACGGCGTCCGGGCGCTGCTGCGGCATCGTTGCCGGGGTGTGTTCCGGGGTCCGGTGCGCGGCCGGCGGTGATGCGGGGGCGGTCACACTGGCAGCGGTTTTGGTGGCGCTCGCGGGCCGCTCTTCGGTCGCCGGTGCCGCGGCGGGCGCCTGATCGGTGATGCTCGCTGGCGGCATCCCCCTTGGTGCCGAGCGCGGCCCGCGCAGCGGCGTCAGCGGTGCCGGGATGGGCATATCCGGGCCATGACCGCTGGTGGCGGTCACCTCCTCCAGGGTCGGGGTCAGCAGCCGCGCGTAGAGGGCCTGGGCGCGCTGATGGGTGAAGGGCAGGGCGGCCAGCGCGCGGTACTGGGTCAGCACCGACAGGCCGAGCAGGATCAGCCGCGGCAGCAGCCCGTAGGTGAACACGGCCAGCACGATGAACCAGCGCCAGGAGCGCAGGTTACCGGCGTCGTAGAGCGCGAGCGGGTCCTTGAGGCTGATGCGGGTACCAGCCACCTGCTCCAGGGTCGGGAAGCCGACGCCGTCGCCGAACAGCCAGCTCCAGGGCAGGGCGACGAGGCGGGTCAGGCCGTAGATGGCCTGGGGGTGCACATTCAGCGCCGAGCCCCAGCCGAAGGCGAGATCGGTGAACCAGGCCAGGGCGACGGTACACAAGATGGCGCCCAGGTTGAAACCGATACCGAACACCTGGGCTGGAAACAGCATCGGCAGATAGGCGGCCGGGCCATACAACGAGAACTGGGCGCGGACCAGGCCCTGTCTGGCCTGGGCCCGGTCGCGCACCTCGATCGGGGCATTGGCAAGCCGCGCGCGCTGCACCCAGCGCGAGGCGGCCACGAACAACGGTTTGAGCAGATGGGCCAGCAGCGAGACATCGTGCATGGTGGCCTTGACCGCGGCGGAGCGGCGTCCGTACCAGGCGGCGACGGTGGCACCAGCCAGCATGATCTGAATCAGCACCAGCCAGAACAGGTACCAGGAGACATTGACCGGCCGCACGCCATTGTACTGCAACAGGGCCGAGGCGAGGCCGATGCCGGCGAACAGCCCCAGCAGGCCGAGCCCGGCCGCGACCAGTCGCTGACCGCGGGCAAAGGCGCTGCCGGGCAGGATTGGCGCCAGCGCCGGATCCTCGGCACGGCGGCGCAGTTGCAGCCACAGCCGCAACGCTCGGCGCCGATGCTGTGGCTTGTGTTCCTCTAGGCCCGGCAACAGCGGCGCAATCCGCTGCAGGTACAGGCGCCGGTCGCGATCGGCGAAGCGCTTGCGCTCCGCGGGGTTGGCGCGCAGCACATGTTCGTCCTCATCGACGAAATAGTCGAAATCGATCAGATCGGGGACGGTCCAGCCCTGCCGCGGGGACAGCGCGTCGCCAATATCGGGATCAGTGCGTCGTAACAGCGGAGCCATAGAGGTCAATTGCCGCAGAGGTGGCTGCTGGGACGGATGGCTGCCGCTACCGGCGCCAGCGCTCCCGGATGTTGAGGATGATCGGCGCGGGGTCGCGCGCCGCCCCGCTCTGCGCCCGGGTCATTGAGGAAGGCTGTCGGGAGCAGGCACGGGCGGACAGGCGGGCCGCATGCGGCAGTGCCGCGGGCGCAGACCCAGCAGCGTGCCCGCGACGTGGAAGACGACGGCCCGTGCAACCGGCAAGGTAACCGTGCCGCGGGCAGGGATCAACCTCTGCCGCGGCTGTCCGGTGGATGCCTGGCACCGGACCGGGGTGTGCTGGTGCGAGCCAAACCCGCGCGCTGCGGTCCGATTGACCTTGCGCAATGGAACGCCCCGGGAAGCTGCCGTCGGGACCGCCACCGGGTTGGCACGATCCTTTTTCTGGCTGCTATACTGTCAGGTAACCTTGACATCAGCCCGGCTTGACACTTGGACACATCAGCGACCCCGGCCTCACCAGCCACCACGATCGGCGGCAACCCCCAACCGCCCCATGCGGTGGTCATCGGCAGCGGCTTCGGCGGCCTGGCCGCCGCGATCCGCCTTGGTGCCCGCGGGTATCGGGTCACGGTGCTAGAGAAGCTGGATGCCCCTGGCGGGCGCGCCTATGTGCACCGCATCGATGGCTTCACCTTCGATGCCGGGCCCACCATCATCACCGCGCCGTTCCTGCTCGATGAACTCTGGGCGCTGTGCGGCCAGCGCTTCGCCGACGATGTCCAGCTGGTGCCGATGGACCCCTTCTATCGCATCCGCTTCGACGACGGCACCTGCTTCGACACCAACGGCGATGCCGACGCGATGCGCGCGCAGGTCGCCCGGCTGGCCCCAGAGGATGTCGCCGGCTACGAGCGCTTCATCGAGGCGAGCCGGGAGATCTTCAGCATCGGCTTCGAGCAGCTCGGCCATGTCCCCTTCACCCACTGGCAGGACATGGCCCGGATCGTGCCGAAGATGGTCCGTCTGCGCAGCTATCGCAGCGTCTATGCGATGGTCTCCCAATATGTGAAGAACCCCTATCTGCGGGTCGCGCTGAGCTTCCATCCGCTGCTGATCGGGGGCAATCCGTTTACGGTCACATCGATTTACACACTGATCTCCTATCTCGAGCGCCATTGGGGGGTGCATTCCGCCATCGGTGGCACCGGTGCCATCATCGACGGCATGGTGCGCCTGATCACGGGGCAGGGCAATCAGGTCCGCTGTAACGCCGAGGTGGCCGAAATCACCGTCGCCGACGGCAAGGTCAGTGGGGTGCGTCTGGCCGCTGGCGAGCACATCCCGGCCCAGGTGGTGGTCTCCAATGCCGATGTCGCCTGGACTTATCGCCACCTGTTGCCGGGCATCGAGCGGCGTCACTGGACCGACCGCAAGCTCGACCAGGCACGCTATTCCAACGGCCTGTTCGTCTGGTACTTTGGGACCAAGCGTCAGTATCCCGAGGTTAAGCACCACAGCATCCTGCTCGGCCCGCGCTACCGGGAGCTGATCAGCGACATCTTCGACCGCAAGCACCTGGCCGAGGACTTCAGCCTCTATCTGCACCGCCCCACCGCCACCGATCCCGGTCTGGCCCCGGACGGCTGCGACACCTTCTACGCGCTCTCCCCGGTGCCGCATCTGGATGGGGACGTGGATTGGGCAGCACAGGCAGAGCCCTATCGACGGGCAATCTCCGACTATCTGGCGCGGACCGTGCTGCCTGATCTGGAGTCCGAGGTCGTGGTCTCGCGGGTGGCCACGCCCAAGGACTTCGAGCAGCGGCTGCTGTCGTTCAAGGGCGCTGGCTTCAGTCTGGAGCCGGTGTTGCTGCAGAGTGCCTGGTTCCGTCCCCACAACAAGAGCGAAGAAGTCGAACACCTCTATCTGGTCGGCGCTGGCACCCATCCCGGGGCTGGCGTACCCGGCGTCATCTCAACTGCCCGCGTCCTGGATACGGTGGTCCCCGATGCCTCTGTTTTTGCGTGATACTGGCTTCGCCGAAGCGGCCGACCTCGCGGCCTGTCGGCAACTGCTGAGCAATGGCTCGCGCTCATTCTACGCGGCCTCATTCTTTCTGCCTAAGGCGGTGCGCGAGCCCGCCGCCGCCCTCTATGCCTTCTGCCGCATCGCCGACGATGCGATCGATCTGGAGGCCGACCGCCGCGGCGCCCTGCTGCGTCTGCGCGAGCGCCTCGACCGGATCTATCGCGGCACGTCCTTGGATCATCCCATCGATCGAGCCATGGCCGGGGCGGTGGAGCGCTTCCATATCCCGCGTGCCCTCCCCGAGGCATTGCTGGAGGGTTTCGAATGGGATGCCGAAGGGCGTCTCTACGAGGACATCGACGGCGTCTGCGAGTATTCCGCACGGGTCGCCGCCGCGGTTGGCGCGATGATGACCGCCCTGATGGGGGTGCGCTCGCCGCAGGTGCTGGCCCGGGCCTGTGATCTCGGCACCGCGATGCAACTGACCAATATTTGTCGCGATGTCGGCGAGGATGCCAGTAATGGGCGCATCTACCTGCCCCTGGACTGGCTGCGCGAGGCCGGTATCGATCCTGCTGCCTGGCTGCGGCGGCCGGTCTTCAGTGCGGCCTTGGGCGAGGTGATCCGGCGCATGCTCGACCTGGCCGAGGACCTCTACCGACGGGCCGAGTCCGGCATCGCCCGGCTGCCAGTGGGTTGCCGCCCGGGCATCTATGCCGCCCGCCTGCTCTATGCTGAGATCGGCCATGAGGTGGCCCGCAACGGCTACGATTCGGTCTCCCGGCGGGCGGTCGTGCCGGCTGCGCGCAAGGTCAGCCTACTCAGTCAGGCCCTGGCAGTGACGCCTTTCCCCGGTCGACATTGCAACGATGCACCGCTGGACGCAAATCGCTTTTTGGTCGATGCAGTGGCTGCGGCCCCGCCGCTCGTGCAGCCTGGCCGGGGCGTGCCGGTCGCGGTCAGCCGGCGCCAGCGTCGCCGGATCGGGGATAAGGTGATCTGGGTGCTTGACCTGTTCCAGACCCTCGAAGAGCGTGATCGACTGGCCATGTACGGGGGGCCGATGTACGCTAGTTCCGTGTATGGCGAGCGAGAACTGCTCGGTGCGCTGCGCAACGGCCCGGCCTGAAGGAGCAGCAGTCGAAGGTCCGGTGGCCTGGGTGGCCTAAGAGCCTGGGTGGCCTAAGAGTGGCCGAACCGGCCGGACGGATGCCTGGCCTCGGCTCAGGCCTTGGTTCAGGTCGGTTGCGACCGGCATGGCCGCCTGCTGCCGATCTGCTGAACCCGGCACCGGGTCCGCACCGGGGACAATCGTTCCGGCGGTTACCGTCCGACGATGGCCCGCGATGGCCCGGTGGCGTGACCCGACCCAGACAACCCGACCCCGCGCCGCCTTTGGCGTCGGCGCGCTGCTGCTGTCGTCAGAATCAGTCGTGCGACCCGGCAGCCTGAAACAGCGCGGCAGTGGCTGCGCAGGGGTTGTGCCAGATCAACCTGATGACCCGGTGGCACGGGCCGAGTGAGCAGTCCGGCCCGGTGACTGGCGTCCTGATCCTTTCGGAGGCCCAAGATGCGTTATTACCTCGGCCTGATGGCCTTGCTGCTCGGTGCCTGGCTCATCTACAGCGCCATCAACCACCGCAAGCGAGTGTTGGCGGCGCGGGAGCAGGCCGCGGCCAACGGCACTGTCAGCGAACCCGACCCACAGCTCACCTCGATGGGCATCGCGATGATGCCCTTCTACCTGTTCTACGCCGCCTTCGCGTCGCTGCTGCTGATCGGCGGCTTCTTCCTGACCAAGCTCCACGTCTACCTCTCGGTCCTGGACCTGCTTGGGCTGCTGGTGCTCATCGGCGGCTATACCGCCCATATCACCGTGCGCACCTTTTACACTCGCATCGGGCTCAACATCCTGAAGGCCAAGGCCTGACGGCAGGGGCCTTCTCGATGGCGGCCGAGCAATAGCGGCCGGCGACCGGCCCTCATGGTCCGCCGGGCTCGCCCTGGTGGGTCGACCCCCACCGCCTGATCGTCGCGCTGGGCCGCAGGCCGCCGCGGGCGGGTCCCGATTGCCGCCGCGGCGGTCTCTCGGGCCACCCGCCGCGCCCGCTGCCCCGGTCTTCATCGCGCCCCCCACACCCGCCGCGCCGGCATGCAGCAGCCCCTCGACCTGGCCCAGATCCCGCTGCGCGGGTTGCACCTCATCGAGGCCAGCGCCGGTACCGGCAAGACCTTCGCGATCACCAACCTGGTCCTGCGGATGCTCCTGGAGGCAGGGCTCGGCATCGATCAGGTACTGGTGCTGACCTTCACCAATGCCGCCACCGAGGAGCTGCGCGAACGGGTCGCGCACCGACTGCGGGCGGCCGCCGCCGGGTTGGAGGCGACGCCGGCATCCGCGCTGGCAGCCACCGATCCGGTCCTGGCTGCGCTGCTCGGACAGGTAGCCCCGGCCTTGGCCCGGGTGCGGCTGGCGGCGGCCATCGCCGCGCTCGATCAGGCCGCGATCTACACCATCCATGGCTTCTGCCAACGCCTGCTGCGCGATCACGCCTTCGAGAGCGGGGTGCGCTTCGAGCCCGAATTGATCCAGGACGAGACCGAGTTGCGCCGCACGGTCGTCGAGGACCTGTGGCGTCGCGAGATGGCCGATGCCGACCGCGAGCAGGCGGCCTGGCTGCTGGCCAACTGGTCGGATGGGCCGAGCGGGTTGCTGGCGACGCTGGCCGGGCACCTCGGTGGCGAGGCGCCGCGACTGGTGCCGGACCCGACCACGATCGCGGGCGCCGCCGACCCGCTGCCGGCCCTGCGCGACTGGCGCGAACGGCTGCGCGCGCGCTGGGCGCAGGACGCCGAAGAGGTCATGGCGCTGCTGCACGCGAGCCCTGCCCTCAAGCGCAACATCTATCGCCCAGCGAGCATCGCGGCGGTGCCGGCCGCGGTGCAGACGGTGCTGGAGGCTGAGACCCTGCCGGCCAACTTGCCCAAGCCGTTCACGCTGCTGACCCCGCCACGGCTGGCCGCGGCGACCAAAAAAGGCCACGCACCGCCGCAGCATCCGCTGTTCAATCTCTGCGGGGAGATCGACGCCGAGGCCCTGGTCGCTGCCGCGGCACAACGCCGCGCCGCCTTCCTCGGCGGCGCCCTGCAGGCCCTACGCCAGGGCCTGACCGCGGCCAAGGCGGCGCGCGGGCTGCTCTATTTCGACGATCTGCTGCGCCTGACCGCGGCGGCACTGGCCGGTCCGCTGGGGGGGCGACTGGCCGAGCGCATCCGTGCGGCCCATCCGTGCGTCCTGATCGACGAGTTCCAGGACACCGATCCCCTGCAATACCGGATCTTCCAGCAGGTCTACGCCGACCACGCGGCCTGCGGTCTGTTCCTGATCGGCGATCCCAAGCAGGCGATCTATGCCTTTCGTGGGGCCGACATCTTCACCTACATGGCTGCCCGTCAGGCGGCCCTGGCCGCGGGGCGCCTGTGGACCCTGGATACCAACTGGCGTTCGGCCAGTGCCCTGGTGGCGGCGGTCAACGCCCTATTCGAGCGCGCCCACCGGCCCTTCGTCTATCACGAACAGATCCCGTTTCTGCCGGTACGCCCAGGGCCGCGAGCCGATGCAGAGCCGCTCTGCATCGATGGGGACACCCCGGCCCCACTGCAGTTGCGCTGGCTGCCATTGGTACCGGCCCATTGCACTCAGGATGGCCGCCGCCTGAAGACCGATGACGCCCTGAAACTGGCCGCTGAGGATACCGCCGAGCAGATTGCCGCCCTGATCGCCGCCGGTGCCGCCGGGCGTGCCCGCATCGGTGCTCAGCCGCTGCTGCCGAGAGATATCGCGGTGTTGGTGCGCCGCCACCGCGATGGGCTGGCGGTGCGGGCGGCCCTAACCGCCCGCGGCGTGGCCAGTGTCAGTCTCGATCAGGCCTCGGTCTTCGCCAGCGAGGAGGCGGCGGAGTTGGCCCTGCTGCTCACCGCGCTGGACGCAGGTGCCAGTAGCGGCGAGATCCGGGCCGCGCTGGCCACCCGGCTGCTGGGCTGCGATGCCGCGCGCATCGCCGCGCTGGATCAGGACGAGGCCGCCTGGGACGCGCTGCTCGGGCGCCTGCAGGGCTATCGCGCCTGCTGGCAAGCGCGCGGCTTTCTGCCCGCCTTCTGGCAGGTGCTGCACGGGGAGGATTGCATTGCCAGTCTGCGCCGCGGGCCAGACGGCGAACGGCGGCTGACCAATCTGCTGCATCTAGCCGAGCTGGCCCAGCTCGCCGCCCGCGAGCACCCCGGGATCGACAACCTGCTGGCCTGGCTGGCGCAGGTGCGCGCCGCGGCCAGCCGCGCCAGCGAGGAGACCCAACTGCGCCTGGAGAGCGATGCCGAGCTGGTCCGCATCCTCACCCTGCACAAGAGCAAGGGCCTGGAATTCCCGGTCGTCTTTCTGCCCGCCCCCTGGGCTGGCAGCCCAGCGCCCGGCCCCGCTGATCCACTCGCCTATCATGCCGAGGATGGCAGCGCCTGGCTCGATCTCGGCTCGCCCGGGCGCGATGCGGCGCTAGCACGCCAGCGTTGCGAGGACCTGGCCGAGGGGCTGCGCCTGTGCTACGTGGGGCTGACCCGCGCCCGCCATCTGTGCGTCCTGCACTGGGGGGCGGTGAACCAGGCCGGGACCTCGGCAGCGGCCTATCTGCTGCATCCCGACCCCGACCTCGATGGGGTGCAGGATCGCATGTGCGATGCCGAGGACGCGGCGCTGCGGGCCGGGCTCGCCGACCTGTTGGCAGCGGCACCGGGGGCGATCGCGATCAGCACTGCCCTGGAGCAGCTGCTGGTGCCGTCCCCGGTGCCGTCCCCGGTGCTGCCGGCAGCGGCCGGCAAGACCCCCGCGCCTCGCGCGCGCCCTTTCCGCGGTCAGATCCCCCGTGACTGGCGCCTGCTCAGCTTCTCCGGCCTGGTCGCCGGGGCCGGGGGCGGCGAGGCGGCGCTCGGCTGGGCCGCGAGCGGACCCGATCAGCCCGATTACGATGCGCAACTGGCGCCAGCTGCCGAGGCCGCGCTGCTGTCGACGACGCCTGCGCCCGTGCCCCGGTCGGATGCCGAGCCATCGGTGGACTGCGATCCCGTGTTCCGCTTTCCGCGCGGCATCCGCGCCGGCCATTGCCTGCACGCCCTGTTCGAGCAGCTCGATTTTCCGCGGGCGCAGGGCGCGGTCCTGGACGAGGTCGTGCAGCGTACCCTGGCGCGCCACGGCATCGCCCCGGGCTGGGGTACGGCGGCGGCCACCCTGGTCACCCGTACCCTGGATACGGCACTGAATGCGCAGGGGTTGTGCCTGCGCCAAGTGGAACCGGCGGACAGTGTCGTGGAGCTGGAATTTCACTTCGCCCTCGCCGGGACGCGGCCGGGTCAGCTCGCTGCGCTGCTCGCCGCCCATGGTTATGCGGACGCGGCGCACGGGCTCGCGCTCGCCGGCGAGGCCGCGGATTCCATCCCCCCGGTTGGCTCGCAACCGGCCTTGCGGCAGCCGTCGGGCACCGCGGCTAGCCCGCTCAACGGCCTGATGAAGGGCTATATCGACCTGGTCTTCCGGCATCAGGGCCGCTTCTATCTGGTGGACTACAAGTCCAATCATCTCGGCGACCACGCCGATGCCTATGCCCCTGCCGAGCTGGACGCGGCGATGACCGCCCACCGCTATCGACTGCAGTATCTGATCTACCTGGTGGCCCTGCAGCGTTGGTTGCGCCGGCGCCTGCCCGACTACGATCCGGCCCGGCACCTGGGCGGGGTGTTCTATCTGTTCCTGCGCGGGCTGCATCCGGCCACTGGTCCGGCCCGCGGGGTCGTGCACGATTGTCCCGCTCCGGCGCTGATCAACGCCCTGGATGGCGCCTTCGGCGGAATGCCCTCGTGACCCTCGGTACGCCACTGCCGGCGCCGCCCGATCCCGCGGCAGGCATCTTGTCGTCCCCGCGCGTGCCGCCCTGGGAGCGGCTGCTGGAGCAGGCGGTGGCAACCGGCGCGCTGCGGCCCCTGGACCTGCACCTGAGCCGCTGGCTAGTCCGCCTGGCCGGCAGCGGCGGAGCCGCCCAGCAACTGGCCGCGGCCCTGGTCAGCCTGCGCACCGGGGCCGGAGACGTCTGCCTGGACCTGGCCCGGTTCGCTGGCACCCAGCCGTTTCCGGCGGTGCCGGGATTGCAGGCCCCGGCGCTCGCCGACTGGTGCGCGACGCTCGCCGCCTGGTCGGTGGTCGGCGCCCCCGGTGGTGCCCCGGCACCGCTGGTGCTGGACGGGGAGCTTCTGTATCTGGGTCGCTACCATGCCGCGGAACAGGCGGTCGCGCGTGGCATCCTGGCGCTGGTGCGCCGGCCGGCGCCGCCGGTGGACCGGGCGCGGCTGCGTGCCGGGCTACAGCGGCTGTTCGGACCCGTGCCGACTGCGGCCGGCAGCGATCACACCAGCGCCGCGGCGCCGGACTGGCAGCGCAGCGCCGCGGCATTGGCGGTGCTGCAACGCTTTTGCGTGATCTCCGGTGGCCCCGGCACCGGCAAGACCTACACCGTGGCCCGTATCCTCGCGCTGCTGGCGGAAGCGGCCGGCGGGGTGCTGCGCATTGCCCTCGCTGCCCCGACCGGCAAGGCCGCGGCGCGGCTGACCGAGTCGATCCGCGCCGCCCGCGCCGAGGCCGCTCTCGATCCGGCCCTGGCGGCGCTGATTCCCGAGCAGGCACAGACCCTGCACCGGCTGTTGGGCTTCCGGCCCGGGCGCGAGCGGCCACGGCATCATGCCGGTAACCCCCTGCATCTGGACCTGCTGGTGGTGGATGAGGCCTCGATGCTCGATCTGACGCTGATGGCCCGGCTGCTGGCGGCGTTGCCGGCGACGGCCAGGCTGATCCTGCTCGGCGATCGCGAGCAACTGGCCTCGGTCGAGGCCGGCATGGTGCTAGGCGACCTGTGCGGTCGCGCGCGGGTGCCGTGCTGGTCGGCCCCGCTGCGGGCGGCCCTGGCGGAGACCGCCGGGGCACCGGCAGCGGTGGTCTCCGCTGCTGACGGTGCGCCGGTCGCCAGCGGCGCCGACACCGGTGCCACCCGGGGGCGGCGGCGC